>JBHORO010000009.1:0-50516 GCA_042566005.1 Verrucomicrobiota bacterium | reverse complement strand
GGTTACATCGATCACGTCGCCGTCGGCGCCGTACTTCGGCATCTCTATCCAGTCGCCGACGCGTACCATGTCATGCGCTGAAAGCTGGATGCCGGCCACGAAGCCGAGGATTGTATCTTTGAAAACCAGTAACAGGATGGCGGTCAGTCCGCCGAGCATGCCGCACATTTTCCATGGCGATTTGTCGATCAGGGTGGCGACCACGAAGATTGTGGCGAAGGCGTAGAGCAGGATTTTTACGGCCTGCAGGTAGGTGCGGATCGGTTTGCTTTTGGAGAACTCGAATTTTTCGTAAACCAGTCCTACGGCGCTGATCAATGATTCGAGTGTGCGGGCGACCGAAAGCGTGATCAGTGCGCGCAGGATGCGCATAACCCATTCGAATTCCGCCGTCGCGTCTCCGAGTTGGGCGAGAGTGCCGACATAAAAAAAGGAGAATGCGGCTATTTGCAGGGCGCGCGGGAAGACGCTGGCTTCCATAAAGGCGTCGTCCCACTGATTGACGGTCTTGCGGATCAGGCGGTGGATCAGTGATTCGATCACGAAATGTTTGATGGTGAAGTAGATGCCGCCGATGGCGAGGCCCTGTGCGAGCAGAGTGGCGGCGAGCGCGATCCATGGGTGTGTGTCGGTTGTGTTGATTAGCCAGTCGTACATGATGTCCTCCAAATAGCGTGAAATTCTAGCGTTGTTTGGCCGGTTTCAAAAGGCTTGAGTGTGTTGCTTTTTTGTGGCTTCGCCGGGACGCTTGTGGCAAGAATGGCGCGGTATTTTTGAGGCGGCGTTTTTGGTTATTTTTTAGGGATGAGGTTTGGATATGAATGAGATTAATTTTGTGATTTTTCCGGTGGTGGGGGCCGTTATCGGCGCGTTTACCAATGAGGTGGCGATTAAGATGCTTTTCCGGCCGTATAAGCCGGTCATGATCGGCAAGTTCCGGTTGCCGTTTACGCCGGGCGTTATCCCGTCGCAGCGGGAGACCATTGCTAAAAACATCGCGGAGACATTTGAATCGAACCTGTTATCCGGTTCAGAGATTCATGAGATTATTACGGGGGATCGGGTCCGGGCTGCTCTGGACGGTAAGGTGGATGCGTTTATGCATGAAAACCTCGGCCCCATGGGTGCGATGTTCGCGGGCTACAAGCCGAAAATTATCGCCAAAATTCTCGAGGGGATCGAGGAGATGGCGACGGACTCGATTCAGCACGGCGGCGATTTGCATATCGGCCAGAAGATCGAGGCGAAGATTAATGCGATGGATGTTGAGGTTCTGGAGGAGCTGATCCTCGGGTTTTCGCGGAAGCAGTTTAGGCATATCACCTTCTTCGGCGGTGTGTTGGGGGCTTTGATCGGCCTGGTCCAGGCCTGTATCGCGATTATCACCGGCTAGCCGGTGTGAGGCCGATGGAATTTAATGGAGCCTGCCGACGCTTTGTGGCATGAATGAACCCATGATTTTGCTGAATAAAACCATCCGCCTGTTTCTCGACAGTATCGGCCGCCGCGAGGAGTATGAATTTTACCTCAATAAGTTCCACTCCGGCCAGAGTCCGTGCTTTTCCATTTTGTGCCCCGATCGGGCGACGCTGGAGCAGACGGCGGATGTCTTGGCGTTTGATCTGCAGTTTCTGTTGAAGCTTGAGCTGACCCCGCTGATCCTCTTGAGCGGCGAGGATGCGCGAGGCGGAGTGAGGCTGCTGCGCAAGCACGGCGGAAAGTCCTATAAGTTTCTGACGGTCAAAGATTCGATCAATTTCAACCAGGTACTCGAGTTTGTGCGCAAAGCGCAGGCCGCCGAAAAATTGCCCGTTATGGTGGCGCCGCGCTATGAGCAGGAGGAAATCCTGCGTATTCTGATGGGGATCCTTGCCAAGCGCGTTCACTTTATCCGTGCTCAGGGCGGGCTGCATACTGTCGCAGGCGAAGAGCTGTTCTATTACTACACGCAGAAAGAGGGCCAGCCCGCCTTGACGGAAGAGGATCGCTTGCTGGCTGAACGCGCCGGTGCCGTGCTCAAGGCCGTTCCCGGTGCGCATGTGTCGGTGACCTCCTGCATTAACTTGATGGAAGAGATCTTTACGGTGAAGGGCGCCGGAACGATGTTCCGCAAGGGCAGCGAGATTAAGCAGTTCGGCGATCGTGATCAGGTGGATTTGCCGCGTCTGCATGATCTGCTGGAGGCGAGCTTTAAGCGTAAGCTGGCGCTGGCTGATCCGTTTGAAAAGATCACCGATTTTATCGTCGAGGGTGAGTACCGCGGAGCGGCCTTGCTCGAAAAACGTGCCGCGGGTCATTACCTTTCCAAGTTTTCCGTCGGTGCCGAGGCGCGTGGCGAGGGCTTGGCGCAGGAGTTGTGGCGCGTTGTGATTGATACGCACGATTCGATCTTCTGGCGCTCGCGCAAAGACAATCCGATCAACCACTGGTACGACCGCATGGCCGACGGCTATCACACCTCCGGCAAGTGGCAGATTTTCTGGCGCGGGATCGACGCGGCCCAAATCCCGTCGGTGGTCGACTATTGTCTGACGCGCCCCGAGGATTTTGAAAATGGTTCGTAGGCTCTGGAAGCGGCTTCCTAAAACCGCGCGCGCCTTGATTGTTGTCTGGCTCGCGCTCTGGTTGTTTCAGACCGTTCCGCTCTGGATTCCCCGTTTCGTGTTCCCGCCTAAGGGTCAATCCGCGCGGACGGAGGATATGCAGGTTACTGCCTATTGCCATTGCGGGGAGTGCTGCAGTTACACCGACCTTCTCGGCGTAATTCCGATTCAGAAAAAGGGCGCCTGGTGGAAATGGGGCATTAAACGTCTCGGGGTGACCTCGTCCGGCAAGCGTTCCCGTTACGGTACCATCGCCGCTGACCGTAAGTTTTATCCGGTCGGCACCATCATGAAAGTGCCCGGCTACGGATACGGCATGGTGCTCGACACCGGTGGCGCCATCAAGGGCAATCACATCGACCTCTATTATCCCTGTCATTTCTTCGCCCGCCTGCGCGGCAAGCGCACGGTTCCCGTTAAGGTTTGGATGCCCGAGTAGATCGCGGCCTCCGTGCAGCATATATTCACCAACCGGATGACCCGCGCCGGGTGGGGCACCCGGCCTACACCGTTGGCAGGATCCGTTAATTGTAGGTTCGCTGCCCTCAGCGGACGTGTCGTGTGTGTTGTAGGCCCGCTGCCCTCAGCGGGCGTGTCGGAAGCCTGGGTTAAAGGCCGCTGGTTTCCTCACGCAAAGGCGCCAGGCGCGCAATGTGCATAGATACGGTTCCGGCGCCGATGCGGGGTATCCTTCGCGATCTTCGCGTGCAGCATATATTCACCAGCCGGAAGACCCGCGCCGGGTGTGGCACCCGGCCTACACCGTTGGCGGGATCCGTTAATTGTAGGCCCGCTGCCCTCGGCGGGCGTGGGGGTGGGCGCTGTTTTTTTAAGACTTGCGAATGCGGGGGTAAAAAAATGGAGCGAGCGATGAGATTCGAACTCACGACAACGACCTTGGCAAGGTCGGGCTCTACCACTGAGCTACGCTCGCCCCGTAAGGGGAAAAATATTGGAGCGAGCGATGAGATTCGAACTCACGACAACGACCTTGGCAAGGTCGGGCTCTACCACTGAGCTACGCTCGCGCTCCATAAGAGAGGCCATAAGATACGCGAATCGGACAAATGCGCAACCCCAAATTTTATTTTTTTTCTCATCGCTGGGCGCGCCCGTTTTGAGTATCAATAATCCACATTTATAAGGAGTTGATATGACAGAACCTAAGACGGACAAGGCCCATTTGCTGGGCACGATTTTTTCCGTGGCATCGGGGCTCGGTTTTTTTACGGTAATCATGCTTTTGCCGTTGGTAGGCGCCGCCGGCTCAAAAGTTGAATACGCTACCCTCAACCTGATTGTCTTCATGCTCGTGTTGCTGCTGACCATTCTTTTTTCGGCGGGTTCTATTCGCGTCACGATGCGCGCCCGCAAAGAGGGCGAGCAGATGAAAACTCCGTGGCTCATCGGGTTGGTCGGCGTGATCTGTACGCTTCTCCTGCTCGCTAAGCTTGCCGGGTTGTTGAAGATTTAATCCGCGCGATATCCGGGCACAAAAAAAGGCACTGCAGTTTGCAGTGCCTTTTTCATTGTTGGATTGTGACCGCTAAAAGGGCGAAATGATTTGGCGTTCCTTTTACGTGTTGCGCATCAATCTTATCCAAAGAGGTCGAGCTGATCCGTGGCCGGGGCCAGCTGCGGCAGTTTCAGTTCCGCCTTGCCGATGACTTTGACGATATCCGCAACCGAAACCGGTTCGCCCAGTTTGTGGCGCATTTCAATCAGCCGTTGGAACAGCAGGCCGCAGTAAACCGCATCGTCCGCCGCGCGGTGGAAAGTGGTCGTCGGGAACTGGAAGTGCGCTACGAGTGTGCCGAGCTTGTAGTTGATCATGTTCGGTAACATTTTGCGCGCCAGTTCGCAGGAGTCCAGTACCGTGCCTTTCGGCGCTTGGCTGCGGTGCGTCTCAATGGCCGCCTTGATGAATTTGAAATCGAAGGGCGCATTGTGTGCAACCAGCGGCATATCGCCGCAAAATGCCGCAAACTCATCCAGCTTGGTTTCGATTTTCGGCGCGTCGGCCACCATGTCGTCGGTAATGCCGTTTACGCGTGACGCTCCCGGGGGAATCGGTACGCCGGGGTTGATCAGCGTTTCGAACCGGTCGCCCGGCTCACCGTTAATGAATTTAACCGCGCCGAGTTCGATGATGCGGTCTTGTCCGGGCTTAATGCCCGTCGTTTCAGTGTCAAATGCAATAAAGTTCATGCGCGCACCTTAGCAGGATTAAGTCTAAAGAGTGAAGCGCTAAATACGGTTTTGGCTGTAACGCATACGTGTGCTCCCGATCGGTGAAGGTTAACTTGCTGTTTATACTATAAACAGAGCGAACTATTCCCCGGGCGGCACTTGGCCAGCCTTCGTTAATGTCGGCGGGCGATAACCGCTTTCACTCTGCCAGCGTTTCCATACGGAGGGGTCGACGGTGATGTTGATGCCCGGGTTGCCTTTTTCATCATGAGAAAAGTTCCGATAAAACCTGCCGTCGCCTTTTTTGGTCAACCTTTTGAATAGAGAATATATACCCTTCATAAACCTCTTGAAGGAGTCGGTGATTTTGGCTTTCCAGGCGGTGTCGCTGGCTTCATATGGTTCCAGGCTCAGGCCGGCTTCGCAGGCCTTTGTCTGGATCCACTCCAGCGGAAGGGTGGCGAGCGGGTCTTTTCCGTATCCGCCGCCGACATTGGCGTGTGCGCCGATGAACCAGCGCTGTTCTACGCTGATTTGCTCCGGCTTGATTTCTCCGGACGGGTGGGTCCAGAGTGACGTGTTGTAGGCCTCCCTGTGTTCGTCAAGGGCCATGGCGTGGTAGGCGCGTTCCACAATTTTAGACAGCTGCGTGTCGTGCCAGGAGAATCTTCCTTTTTCCGACAGGATCGTGCCGGGTATGCCCAGTGCTCCCACGGTATCCCAGACTCCCATAAAGTGGATTTTCACGTCCCGACTGTACGTGTGCCTGAACTCGCTGCATTTATTGCTCTTTGGCTTATGCTCTTTGTTGCGGTAGAGCTTTTCAACTTCCTTGAGCAGGCGCGGCGTGGATATGTGCAGCAGTCCGCATTTCCGGATCACGCCTGCCAGGCTTCGGGCGGTATATGCCCCGCGGCTGAAGCCGAAGATCCATATTTCA
This sequence comes from Verrucomicrobiota bacterium, assembly GCA_042566005.1. GTDB lineage: Bacteria > Verrucomicrobiota > Kiritimatiellia > Kiritimatiellales > JBHORO01 > JBHORO01. Next base: position 44,783 of record JBHORO010000009.1, on the reverse strand, counting down.
TCCCCTTCGGCATAGTGCTTTGCAAGCCACTCATAGCCTTGCATGATGTTTTTGCTTAATCCCCAGCCGGAAACTCCGCCGCGAAGGCGTGAAAATGTGGAGGTCCCGATGCCCGGGTCATAAAAGAAGCGCTGCCGTGTTTCGCCGTCGTAATCACGGATGCTGCGCGATAGCCGGTATACATTGGTTTGATCTTCCGGATCGTTCCAGGTGCCGTCAAAAAGAACAATAAGCCGTTGTTTGCTCATCTTGATGAATCTCCTTTTGGAGCGCGTGGGCCGTCTGTGATGTATTTATCCCTGAGGCCCTCTGATGAACGTGGAGCCGGTCTCGGGGCGGGGTTGCCGGCTTCCTTTTTAAAAGGCTGTTATTTTTGCTCCGATCTCTTGCCGGTCATCGCTCTTGGAATTAAGGGACTCTACATAATAGGACCCTTGTTTTGCGTATGCCTTCATTTGATGCTCACAGCATGGGGCGTTGAATACGATTTCGCAGTCCGGCTGGGTGGGGGTGAGGTCGTCCATAATCTTTTTTAAGATACTGAAGATCAGGCTCGTTCCACAACTTGGGCATATCGGCATTTCGTTCCCCTTAATCTGTTTTACAGTTTAATTTGTTTGTTCTGAGATTTTTGAAGGTGAAGTCTTGCGAGTTTATGGCGCTGAAAAGTTGTTTCGTTCCAGTTTTTAAAGTTCGCGAGGGTCCCCTGCCTTCATGCTGAGCGGTTTAAAGAATAAGTGTATCCTTTTGGGTGTCAAGAATCAATAAGTTGTTGTGGGAAAATGATTAGGCGTGTTCGACGGATAACGCGGGAATTCTAAAATGAATGCTTCGCTGCGGGCCGTGGCGGTCCTTGTTTGATTTTGTCAGAGCAACGGTAGGGGAAAAGAAATGGCGGAGAGAGGGGGATTCGAACCCCCGGTACACCGTTAAGCGCACACTCACTTTCCAGGCGAGCTCCTTCAACCACTCAGACATCTCTCCGCTGTTGGATAAGTGAAGGGCGGTTTATACGTAGCTTTGAGAATGATTGCAATAGGAGATTTTGATTATTTGTATGTTTCGGCTTTTCTGTTAATAATGTCCGCCACTTCTTATGAGAAAAGTACGCGAATATTTACGATGGATGGAGTCCGATTTCGATCGGGCTGGAGTTGACGGGCCGACATATGTCGCGCGCGATCTGATGGCGCATGCGCTGGGGTGCAGTCGGCCGGAGGTGCTGATCCGTGCGGATGACGAGCTGACTATGGCGCAGCAGCATCGGCTGGAAAGGATGGCGGCGCTGGCGCAGGCGGGCGAGCCGATTCAGTACGTGATCGGCGAGGTCGATTTCCGCGAAGTTACTTTAAAGGTGGATCGGCGCGCGCTGATTCCACGTCCGGAAACGGAGCTGCTGGTTGGCGAGGTGATGGCGGCGGAGCAGGCGAAGGGCCTGCCGGATCTGTTTGACCGTCCGTCGATCGTGGATGTCGGCACGGGTTCGGGCTGTATTGTGATTTCGCTGGCGAAGGAGTTTCCGAGCGGGATTTATACGGCGGTGGATGTTTCCGAGGATGCGCTGGCTTTGGCGCAGGAGAATGCGGAGCTGAACCATGTGAAGGATCGCATTCGCTGGTCTCATTCGAGTCTGCTGGACGGGTTTGATCCCGAGTCGATGGATTTTGTGGTTTCCAATCCCCCTTATATAACCACCGATGTGTGCGGTCAGCTGGATCGTGCGGTGCGTGAGTTTGAGCCGATGAGTGCGCTCGACGGCGGGGCGGACGGGCTGATTTTGATCCGCACGCTGGTGGAGCAGGCCAAGTCGGTGCTGGTGCCGGGCGGCTGGATTATGATGGAGATGGGCTATGATCAGGGCCCGGCTCTGAAGGAGCTGCTGGAGTCGCAGGGCTATGAAGAGGTGCAGATCAAAAAGGATCTGGCGGGCCTCGATCGCATGGCGCTGGGCCGCAATCCGCAGGTTTGATTTTGAGCCACGGATGATCGCGGATAATATTGAATGGCCGCAAGAAACGCAAAAATCCACTAAAAGGGTCAGGGTGCTGTTTTTGTGTCTTCTCGTGTTTTTTGTGGCTAGGTAATTCGTTGTTTGTCTGTCGCATTGCCCGGCAGAGAGGTTTGCGGCGCTGTCGAGTTGGTGCATTTCCATAAAATTGATTCGGCTTGCATCACAAGGTGTTATCCGCCACCTTCCAGCCCTTTATGATTTTATAGACACGGCGTGTTTTGCCGGGTGGGGGTTGCCCGGCCTGCAATGTTTAATTGTTGTAGGCCCGATGCCCTCATCGGGCGTTTGTGCCTGAGAGTTTTTACGGGTGGTATAAGAGAGATGTTTGAATCACTTTCATCTGCATTGCAGAAGACATTTAAAAATCTGCGCGGGCACGGTCGCCTGTCGGAGCAGAACGTTAAGGACGCGCTGCGCGAAGTGCGCATGGCGCTGCTGGAAGCGGATGTGAACTTTAAGGTCGCTAAGCAGTTCGTTGCGAATGTGCGCGAAAAGTGCATGGGCGAAGAGGTGCTCGAGAGCGTTACGCCGGGCCAGCAGATTATTGCGCGCGTTAAAGAGGAGATGGAAAATCTGCTCGGCGGTGCGCATAAAGATTTCAACCTGAACGCCAAGCCGGCGTCGGTGATGATGATCGGCCTGCATGGTTCGGGTAAGACGACGACGACCGGCAAGCTGGCGAAACGCTGGGTGAAGGACGGCAAGAAGGTGCTGTTGGTGGCGTGCGATATTCGTCGTCCGGCGGCGGTTGATCAGCTGCGCACATTGGCGGAGCAGGTCGGCGCGGATATTGTCGTTCCCGAGCCGGGCGAGACGGTGCCGGCGGTCGGTGCCCGTGGTCGTCAGCAGGCGGAACGTGTTTTGTATGATCGCGTGATTTACGATACCGGCGGCCGTTTCCAGATCGACGATGAGCTGGTGGCGGAGCTGAAAGAGCTGCACGCGTCGGTTGCGCCGATGAATACGGTGCTGGTGCTGGACGCGGCGATCGGCCAGGAGTCGGTCAATATCGCGGAGGCGTTTCATGATGCGCTGGGCGGCCTGACGGGCCTGGTTTTGACGAAGCTGGATGGTGACGCGCGCGGTGGTGCGGCATTGTCGGTTCACTCGGCAACCGGGTGCCCGATTCTGATGACGGGTGCGGGTGAGGGGATGGATGATTTGCATCCGTTTTATCCGGACCGCATGGCGTCGCGTATTCTCGGTATGGGTGACGTGGTTTCGCTCGTCGAAAAGGCGCAGGATGCGTTCGACGAGGATGAGGCGCTGAAGATGCAGGAGGCGATGAGTAAGAAGTCGCTGAATCTGCAGGATTTTCATGACCAGATGCAGATGATGAAAAAGCTCGGCCCGATGGAAAAGCTGATTGAGCTGATGCCGGGCGCTGCGAATATGCCGGACCATGTAAAGGCGCAGATGGGCGGTGCCGGGGCGCAGATCAAGAAGCAGGAGGCGGTCATCCGCAGTATGACGATGGCTGAGCGCAAAAACCCTAAGCTGATCAACTTCAGTCGCCGTAAGCGTATTGCGGCTGGCAGCGGCACGAGCGTGGCCGAAGTCAACCAGTTGCTCAAAAGTTTTGAGCAGGCGAAGAAGATGAGCAAGCGCATGAAAAAGATGCAAAAAAGGTTGCCACGCATGTCCGGTTGGGCTATGAAGTAACCCCTTTTGGTAAAACCAGAGATTTTTGGAACTCAAATTATTAGAATTAATTGCTGAATCGGAGGATTTGATTCAATGGTAAAACTTAGACTTCGCCGTATGGGCTCAACAAACAAGCCGTTCTACCGTCTGATTGCTACAGACGTGCGTTCTGGCACACAGGGACGTTTTCTGGAAACACTGGGTTGGTATGACCCGAAACAGGAAGGCGTTAACTTCAAGCTGAAAACTGAACGCATCGATTACTGGTTGAGCGTAGGTGCTCAGGTTTCTGATACTGCGAAAAGCCTGATCAAAAAGGCTCGCAAAGAAGAAACTGTTGGTGCTGAATAAGCGTATAGCTTATTAACCTGGAAGGGAGCTGCGCCATGAGAGAATTGCTCGAACAGATCGCGAAAGCGCTCGTCGACCACCCGGAAGATGTACAGTTGACTGAAGTGCCGGGCGAAAAGACCGTTATTTTTGAACTCCGCTGCAACGAGAAGGATGTCGGCAAGGTAATTGGTCGTAACGGTAAAACCGTAGGTGCTATGCGCACTATTCTCAGTACTCTGGCCGCCAAAGAAGGGCGCCGGGCAATGCTGGAAGTCGTGGCTTAAGTTTCCTTAATACAGCGCAGAACGCGTCCGTTTGCGGGCGCGTTTTTTGTTGATGAATTAAATCATGAGTGGACCGCTGAAAGTTGATGTCATTACGATCTTCCCGAATATGTTGGATAACATTTTCGGCGAGAGCATGATGAAGCGTGCTGCGGCGCAGGGGGCTGTGGAGTTCCGGGTGATTAACCCGCGCGACTTTACGACCGATGTGCACCGCACGGTCGACGATCGTCCGTACGGCGGCGGGCCGGGCATGGTGATGATGTGCGATCCGCTTTTTCAGGCGGTCGAGTCGGTGAGGCAGGAAAACTCGAAGGTGATCCTGATGACGCCGCAGGGCCGTCCGCATGAGCAGGCGCTGGCGCAGGAGCTTTCGACTGAAGAGCACTTGATCTTCATCTGCGGTCACTATGAAGGTATTGACGAGCGGGTGATTGAGGCGCTGGTGGATATGGAGATATCTATCGGCGATTACGTGCTCACCAACGGCGTGCTTGGCGCGGCGGTGGTGGTCGACTCGGTTGTCCGTTTGATTCCCGGGGTGCTGGGCGGCGGCGACGAGGCTACGGAGTCGGAATCCTTCTCTGAAGGGCTTCTCGAATTTCCGCAGTACACGCGTCCGTCTGAGTATCGCGGAATGAAGGTGCCGGAGATTCTCTGCTCGGGGGATCATGGCAAGATTGCGAGATGGCGGCATGAACAGTCGCTGAAGCGTACGCAGGAACGGCGTCCGGACCTGCTGAAAAATAACGAATAAAAGTGATGCAAAACGGCTTGACCCACTGGGTTACTCATGTATTATCTGCCGTCTTTCGTCATGAATAGATTTTCGGAGAGTTAAAAATGAACATTTTGGAAAAAATCAATAAAGAGCAGGTTCGTGAAGAGCCGCACCCGGAGTTCCGCGTAGGTGATACTGTTGAAGTACACGTTCGCATTAAAGAGGGTAACAAAACACGTACGCAGCTGTTCACAGGTACTGTGATCGCACGTAGCGGTTGTGGCGTTCAGGAAACATTCACGGTTCGCCGTATTTCCTACGGTGAAGGCGTTGAACGCGTATTCCCGCTGAACAGCCTGAACGTTGAAAAAATCGTAGTTAAGCGCAAAGGTGTTGTTCGCCGCGCTAAGCTGTACTACCTGCGTGGTCTGTCTGGTAAAAAAGCGCGTATCAAAGAGAAGCGCGAAGTATAATCCCGGTCAGGCACTATGCCGGCAAAACCCGATATCCTGCTTTACGAACGCAAAGCCTGGACATCGGGTTTTTCTTTGGTCGCGGGGGTCGATGAGGCCGGCCGCGGCCCGTTGGTCGGCCCCGTTGTTGCGGCGGCCGTCGTTTTCGATGTCGGGTTTTTGAGCGCCGGTGTTCCTGACGAGTTGCTCGGGTTGACCGACTCTAAGGCGTTGACTGAAAAAAAGCGCGACCATTTCTTCGAGCTGCTACGCGGGCTGGATGCTGTCCAGATCGGGGTGGGGGTCTGCTCGGCCGAAGAGATCGATCGAATTAATATCCTGCGTGCGACGCATAAGGCGATGGCGCTTGCGCTGGATGATCTTGATGTTGCGGCGCAATTTGCGCTCGTCGATGGCAATCCCGTCCAGGGGCTTCCATGTCCGTCTGAAAATATCGTCAAGGGCGATGCGCTCAGTCTCTCTATTTCCGCGGCCAGTGTAATCGCTAAGGTGACTCGCGACCGGATGATCTATGAGTTGGATAAGCTTCATCCCGAATACGGATTCGCCCGGCACAAGGGTTACGGCACCGCCGAGCACATTGCTGCGATTCACGAGCACGGTCCGCTGCCGTGCCATCGCAAAACCTTCCGTCCGATCAGTGAGTTGAATCAGCTCGATTTTGGTTTTTAATCGGCATGGTTTGAGCCGCGAATTAACACAAATATGCGCGAATTGGATTGGTGTGAATTCGTGGTTCTATTTTCTCGGCAGCTGGTAGCGGTCGAGGGTGAGGATGTTTTCAAGGTGCCGGATTGCGGGGTGTCTGTCGCCGCGCTGGCCGATCACTTCGATGCAGTCGATGCGTACGTATCTGGGCGGTCTGTGTAGTTTGTTTAAATAGCGGATCGTGGCGCGTTGCAGGGCCAGGCGTTTGCGTTTATTGATGGCCGAAGCGGGGCGCCCGAACTTTTCTGAGCGCCGGGTTTTAACTTCCACGATAATTAACTGCTCTTTGCGTCGGGCGATGAGGTCGATTTCGTCGCGGCCAACCTTCACGCGCCGGGCGACGACGCGGAATCCTTCTTTGCGCAAAAAGCGCGCGGCTACCTTTTCGCCCCAAATTCCAGTTTTGAGGTGCTCCGGCTGGGGCTTGATTTTTTTGAGCAGGCGCATGTCAAAGACTTAATGGTAATGCGGTGCTTTGGCAAAAGAAAAAGGCCGCTCAAGTGAGCGGCCTCTTGAAACTGCGGGCTTAAAGTTAAGCCTGCGGTTTTTCGTGGTCCATCAGTACGCCGCCCATGAAGTTGGCGCCGCCGTCCACGAAGATGGTCTGGCCGGTGATCTTCTTGGAGTATTCGCCAAGCAGGAATACGCAAGCGTTGGCCACTTCTTTTTTGTCTTCGATGGTGTCCCACGGCAACGGGCTGATCTGTTCCCATGTGTTCGAGAGGTGCTCGAAGTACGGGATGGAGGATGCGGCTTTAGTTGTCAGCGGGCCGGCGGATACCGCGTTCACGCGGATCAGGTCTTTGCCCATGTTGCGGGCGAGTGCTTTTGTCAGTGCTTCCAAGGCTGCTTTGTTGACACCCATCCAGTTGTAGAACGGGAACGGGCGGCTGCCTTCGAAGGAAAGGGTCACGATGGATCCGCCTTCGTTCATCTGCTGGCCGGCGTAGTGAGCGACAGTTGCCAGGGATGCGGCGCTGATGTGGAAGCCTGTTTTGATGTCTTCGTAGGCGTCAGTGTACATTGTGTCGCCGCCCAGGCACGTTTTCGGGTTCGCGTAAGCGATGGAGTGCAGAACGCCATCGATCGGTCCGATTTCTTCGAAGACTGCTTTTACTTCTGCGTCGATGGTTACGTCGCAGTATTTGAAGTTCATTGCTTCTTTCTCTTCTTTGGGCAGATCTTTGCAGCCGCGGTCGAAGAAGATTTTTTTCATGCGCTCGTTCTGCGCGGTCCAGATGACTTCGCCACCGAGCTCTTCAATCAGTTTGCCTGTTGCGTAGGCAATTGAGTCGGTGTTCAAAATTCCCATGATGACGTATTTTCCGCCTTTTTTGATCATATCTAATTCCTCCTGTAAAAAGTTTCCTTTTTGGCGGGCGCACGCGTCCCGGCAAATGATGAAGTGTTGCAATATATATGGAAGGAACGGGCGTTACAAGTATCGTAATAGTGATTTACGACCTTGGGGTGAGTTCGTATGCTTTCGGGCATGAAAAATGCAGATGAGCGGTTTGTTACGGGGATTTGTCATTTCGGGTTGTCGGTGGCTGATCTGGGTGAGTCGATCCGGTTTTACACGGAGGTGCTCGGGCTGGAGTGTGCTACGCGTCGCGAAAAAGACGCCTTTTTTCAGATCGGTGCCGAGAATGTGTTCGCGCTGATCCAGTATCCGGGTTCGCGGGCCGAGTTTGATGCGGAGATGCGTCCGAAGAGGTGGGGTAAATCGTTTACCCATTTCGGGCTGCAGGCCCCGTCGGTCGAGGCGGTGTTTGCCTTTCAGGATCATTTGCGGGCGAGCGGAGTTAAAATAGTAAAAGAGGCGTATGAGCGTTGGGACGGCGCGAGTCTCTATTTTTTGGACCCGAACGGTTATACGATCGAGTACATTTATTTTGCGCCGCCGGAGGCATAATTTTTTAGAGGGAGATTTTTATGAGCGAAATTAAGAGTGCGTGGGAATTGGCGATGGAGCGGTTTGGTGGTGATGAGGCGCCGCTGACGGACGAGCAGAAGTCGGCAATTGCTGAGATTGAGTCTAAATCGAGGGCCAAGCTCGCCGAAACTGAGATTATGATGAGCCAGAAGATCGCGGCGGCGCGCGCGGCGGGTGATGCGACACAGCTCGCGTTGTTGGAGGAGGCGCTACGCCGGGAGGCCGCTCAGATCCGTGAAGACGCCGAGGCGCGGAAGGAAGCGGTTCGGAATGGCTGATGTCGGGTTGTTGGGTTCGGCGGGGGCGGTGCCTGCCGTTTTTGTTTTTTTTTAAGAGAGCGGTTTTCGTGCTAAGATGTCGGGGGTTTTTGTCTTCTTTTGGCGCGGCATTCCATTGACAATGATGTGACTTGTAGGCACATTTGTTCGACTTTGCGAAAGAAGATTTTGTTGGAGAAGGGGTAACACCATGCTGAATCGCCTTTTAGGGCTATTTTCAAGTGACATTGGAATCGATCTGGGAACCGCTAATACGTTGGTGTATGTGCGGGACCGCGGAATTGTTTTGCGTGAGCCATCGGTGGTGGCCGTGCAGTCCGGTACAAGCCGGGTTCTTGCGGTTGGTGACGAGGCGAAGAAAATGTTGGGACGTACCCCGGGTAGCATCGTTGCAATCCGCCCGTTGAAGGCGGGGGTCATTGCCGATTTCGAGATTACGGAAGCGATGTTGCGATATTTTATTCGAAGGGTTCACAACCGTCGCCGTTGGGTTAGGCCGCGTGTGATCGTGGCGGTGCCGAGTGGCATTACGGAAGTGGAGAAGCGCGCAGTTAAGGATTCCGCACTGCATGCGGGCGCGCGAGAAGTATTTTTGATTGAAGAGCCGATGGCGGCTGCGATTGGTGTGGGTCTGCCGGTACAGGAACCGGCCGGTAATATGGTAGTGGATATTGGCGGGGGAACGACGGAGGTCGCGCTGATTTCACTGGCAGGTATCGTCTGCAGTCGTAGTGTTCGCGTCGGTGGTGACGAGATGGATGAGGCGATCATTCAGCATACGAAAAGAACGTATAATATGCTGATTGGTGAGCGTACAGCCGAGGATATTAAAATCAATTTGGGGTCTGCTATTCCGATGGAACAGGAAAGCAGCATGGAAGTTAAGGGTCGCGATCTGGTGACCGGGCTCCCGAAGACAATTACCGTGACTTCTGAGGAGGTTCGCGAGGCGTTGCTGGAGCCGGTTTCTGCTATTGTAGATGCTATTCGTATTACACTGGAACGCGCGCAGCCTGAGCTGTCGGCCGATCTGGTGGACCGCGGCATGGTGCTGGCAGGCGGCGGCGGTATGCTGCGCGGCCTGGATAAACTGATTGCGTCCGAGACCAAATTGCCTGTGCATATTGCTGATGATCCGCTGAGTGCGGTGGCTGAGGGTACGGGTGTCGTGTTGCACGAGCTCGAATTCCTGCGCAATATGCAGGCGACTGAACGCTCCTACTAATTGATTTTGCCTCCATCTTTCTCGCGCCGTAGAGGATTTCTATAGGTGTGGGCTGATAATAAAGTTTTGCTTGGCGCAGTGGCCGTGGTCACGGTCCTGGTTCTGCTTGGTATGCCTTCCCGGTGCAGCACTCCCATGAAGGGGGCGGTGCGTACGGGAACAATGCCGGCTGAAGGACTGGTGACCGGATTTAGTCATCGCCTGCATGAAGCGCTATCCGCATTGCGCGGATTGAGCGGTATGGTTGAGAAGAACCTCGAACTTTCGGAGGAGGTTGTTCGTTTGCAGGCCAGTGCCCGTGCGTTCGAAAGTCTGGAACGCGAAAACAATATCCTGCGCAAACAGCTCCACTTTTTCCGCGAAAGCAGTTTTGAAATGATCCCTTGTGAAGTAATTGCGCGAGGCATCAGCGGGTGGTGGAAAACCATCCGGATCAGTAAAGGAACCCGCCATGGCGTACAGCCCGAGCGTGCCGTCGTTTCCCCCGACGGACTGGTTGGTAAAACCGTCGAGGCTGATCCGTTTACCTCCGAGGTGCTGTTGTTGTCCGATCCTGCCTGCAAGCTGTCTGCCCGTATCTCCCGCACCGGCTCGTTTGGCATTGTTTCTGGGGCCGGCCTGGACGCGCGCGGTAACCCGGAATGCCGTATGGAGTTCATCAACAAGGATGTGCCCGTACGCGTCGGCGACGAAGTGGTCACTTCCGGGCTGGGCGGCGTTTTTCCCGAGGGCATTCTGATCGGTTATATCGAAAGCGTTGCGAAGGATGAGCTGGGTTTGTACCAGGAGTCCCTGCTGATTCCGAAGGCCGATCTGGGGATCATCGAATACGTATTTGCCGTGACCGAGGAAGTGGTGCGCGAGGACCCGATGGTGATTGAAGAAGAGGCGACGGCGGTGGACCGCGTGTTGCGTGAACAGCAGGAGGGGCAGGCTCAGTGAGTTTTCTGTGGTCCATTCTGCTTGTACTGATCTCCGCGGTGTTGCAGTGCGTATTGCCTGCGGTCGGGCGGCTTTCTTTCACACATCTGCCGCTGGTTTCTGTCGTGGTGGTTTACGGTATGCTGGCGCTGGATTTCCGGTGTGCGGTATTTCTTGCGCTGTTTGCCGGGTTCGTGAAGGACTCGCTTGATATCGGTCCGGTCGGTGGCTGGATGTTCGCTTTTCTGGTGATCACGTTGATTTTTAATCGTTACCGCGAGCAGGTATTTGCCGGCGAAGTGGCTACGCAGGCACTGTTCGGGTGTGTTGGCTGCGGTTCGGCCTCGCTGATTTACGGGCTGGTTGGTTTGCTGGCGCGCGCTCCCTATTTTCCGCTGTTGCGCGTGGCGACCGCGTCCTTGTTGGCCGGCGCGTTCGGGCTGGTTTTGGTTCCGCTATGTGCGGTGTTTGTTTTTGAGCCGATGGCGCGTAAGCGTCGTTTGAAGAGGAGGGCGTTCTAATGTTGAAAGTGCGTGCTCCTCAGGGTGATTTCAAATTGCGCATGTTTGTGGCTACGGGCGTGATGCTGCTGTCGCTGCTGTTTCTCGGCGGTGTGCTGTTCCGCCTGCAGGTGGTGAACGAGTTGGTTTACAGGCAGGGGCAGGATAAGCAGAGCGTACGCGCGGTTCGCCTGCCGGGCGTGCGCGGCCATATTTTTGACCGTAACGAGATCTGCATGGCCGACAATAAGCCGGTGTATGACATTGTGATTTACCCGGAAGAGGTTCGTCAGCGCGGCTGGTCGGCGACGGCGAATCATGTGCTGTCGATTGCGACGAATATCAGCCGGGTGATCGATCGCCCGCTTGAGCTGGATTACAAAGCCGTGACGCGCCACATGCGCGGCAAGCTCTCGCTGCCGCTGGTGCTCTACGATGATTTGAGCACGGATGAGCTGGCGCGCTGGGCCGAGCAGGCTTCTGATATCGAGGGGGTGGATGTGCTCACCTCCGGTGCGCGCGTGTATCCATTCGGGGCGACTGCGGCGCATGCGTTGGGCTATGTCCGTTCCGACCGCCAGACAAACGAGGTTTACTCGTTGGATTGGGATTTTAACTATTACCTGCCGGATATTGTCGGTAAGTCCGGGCTGGAGAAGGCGTTTGATCCGTTCCTGCAGGGCAAAGCGGGCGGGCGTCTGCTGCGTATTAACGTGGCCGGTTACAAGTTCGAAGAGTTGTCGTACAAGCCGCCGACCAAGGGCGGTGACTTGAAGCTGAGCCTGGATCTTGAAATTCAGCAGCTGACCGAAATGGCGCTCGGCGACGATCCGGGCGCGGCGGTAGTGGTCGACCCGAATAACGGGGACGTGCTGGCGCTGGTCAGTTCGCCGACGTTTGATCCGAACGATTTTTATCCGCGTCTTTCGTCGCGTGTCTGGAACAGCCTGCGTGATAACCGGGACCATCCGATGCAGAATAAGGCTGTGGCCGGCCTGTTCCCGCCGGGCAGTACGTTCAAGCCGATTACGGCGATGGCCGCGTTGCAGCAGAAACCGGCCGAGTCGCTGGAAGAGCGTGGTTGCGAGGGTCGGTTCCGTCTGGGCCGCAGTAAGCCCATGAAGTGTTGGAACTGGAGAAGCGGCGGCCACGGTAATATCTCGCTGGAAGAGGCGATCAAGTACTCCTGCAATGTCTACATGTTCAAGATGGGCTTGGAGACGGGTATGCAGCCGATTTACGACATGGCCGAGGCGATGGGTATCGGCCAGAAAACCGGCATTGAGGTCGACAAAGAGTTGGCGGGTCTGTTGCCTTCCAAGGCTTGGAAAAAAGAGCGCAGGGGCCAGCCGTGGACGGATGGGGATACCTGTAATATGTCGATCGGGCAGGGGTTCCTGTTGGTGACGCCGCTGCAGATGGCAATGGTGTCGGCGACGATTGCCAATGGCGGGTATCTCTATAAGCCGCGCCTGATCAAGGCGACGCGTCAGCCGGGCGCTGAGGAATTTGTAGAAACACCGGTGGTGACACGTAACCGGATGAACTGGTTGCCGGAATCGCTGGAGGTTGTACGGCGCGGTATGTGGGGTGTGATTAACGCCTCCGACGGTACGGCTAAAAAGGCGCGTATTGATGGCTGGGCTGTGGCCGCCAAGACCGGAACGGCGGAAGTGAGCCGCGGTAAAAAGAATGTTTGGATGATCGCGTTTGCGCCGTATGAGGCTCCGCGCTACGCGGTGGCGATGATGGTGGATCGTGGCGGGGTTTCGGGCGGCTCGACGATCGGGCCGAAGTTGAAGGTTTTGATGCAGGGGCTCTATGAGCTGGAGCAGCGTCGCGATGAGGAGGCGAGTCATGCTGGCTGATCTGAAGTCGCTGTTTAGCGAGGCGAAACGCTTTGACTGGGTTTTCGTGCTGACGATGTTGGCGCTGATGGTCGCGGGCTGTGCTTTCATCTTCAGCGCGTCGCACGCGTTGCAGACGTTGCGTATGTTTAAGATGCAGATCTTGTGGTGTCTGCTGGGGCTGGGCGTGTTTACAGCGGTTTCGGTTTTTGATTACCGCGAATTACGCCGTTTTAAATGGCCGTTCTATCTGACGGCGGTTTTTCTGCTGATTGTTGTGTTTTTCTGTCCGAGTCAGTCGGGTGCGCATCGCTGGATTCCTCTGCCGGGATTCAACATGCAGCCGTCGGAGCTCGGTAAGCTGGGCGTGATTCTGATGCTGGCGGGAATCATTGGTGATCCGGCGCACGATGTGCGCGAATGGAAGACACTTGGAATGTGCTTTGGCGCGGTGGGTCTGGTATTCTTGCTGATAGCCGCGGAGCCGGACCTGGGCACCTCGCTGGTGCTGGTTCCGATTACAATTTTGATTTTGTACTGCGCCGGAATGTCGATGAAGCCGCTCTGGGTGTTGGCGGCGATCGGGCTGGTGATGCTGGCAGTGATTTATTTTTGGATGAAGATTGATGCGGATAGTTTCCCGATTCTGGAGGAGTACCAGAAAACGCGCATCAAAGTTTTCCTGAATCTGGCGAACGATCCGCTGGGTGCGGAGTGGAACTCGACGCAGTCGCAGATTGCGGTCGGTTCCGGCGGGTTCAGCGGGAAAGGTTTTTTGAAGGGGACGCAGAACATGCTGGGCTTCCTGCCGAAGACGGTGGCACCGACGGATTTTATCTTCTCGGTGATCGCTGAGGAATCGGGGTTCAGGGGCTGTGCGGTTTTGTTGTCGTTGTATGGGCTTCTGCTGACGCGTGCAATGCATGCGGCAATGGTGGCGAGTGATTTGTTTGGCCGTCTGTTGGCGGCGGGAGTCACAGCGCTGGTGTTTTGCCATGTGTTTGTGAATGTGGCGATGACCATCGGGGTGATCCCGATTACCGGTCTGCCGCTTCCGCTGATCAGCTATGGCGGGTCTTTTATGTTGAGTATGATGGCCGCGTTGGGATTGGTGCAGAGCGTCTATATCCGTCGTCGGCCGGGAAGTTGATTTGGAGCCGGGAATCCGGCCGGGTAATTAGGAATAGGAAAGAGAATTTGAATACGAGTTTGGAGTGCGCTAAGCGCACACGAAAGGATGTGAATATGCTAGGAAATATTAAACGTAAAATTGCCGGGCATGAACAGTTGCAGAAAGAGATTATCATCAACTGCGAACACCTCGAGACCCGCGTGGCGGTTCTTGAGGAGGGTAAGCTGGAGAACTTCTTCATCGAGCGTTCCGAAGAGGATCGTTTGGTCGGCAGTATCTTCAAAGGTAAAATCCAGAACCTGGAGGACGGACTCCAGGCTGCCTTTGTAGATATCGGTCTGAAGAAAAATGCCTTCATTCATTACTGGGACATGATTCCGGAAGATGCAGCCCGCCTGGAAAAAGCCGAGGGTGGTATTAAGGGTAAAGGTTCGCGCCGCAAAAAATACGGCCCGGGCGAAATGGAAAAGATCTACCCGATCGGCTCCGAGATCGTCGTGCAGGTAACGAAGGATGCGATCGGCACAAAGGGGCCGCGTGTGACGGCGAACGTCAGCATGCCGGGTCGTTATGTGGTAATGCTGCCGGGCAGTAAGCTCAAAGGCATTTCCCGTAAAATCGAAGACCAGAAGGAGCGTACGCGCCTGAAGAAGGTGCTGCAGCGCCTGCCGCTGCCGGAAAACATCGGTGTGATCATTCGTACCGTCGGCCTCGGCACCAAGAAAACGGCCTTCGTGCGCGACGTGCGCACGCTGCTCGAAATCTGGAACCAGGTTGAAACCGGCATGCGCGAGTGCCCGGCACCGTGTCGTCTGTACCAGGAGCCGAATCTGGCCGAACGTATCGTGCGCGATGCTTTGACGGGCGATGTGGACCGTATCTATATCGATAACCGCAGCGAGTACGAGCGCATCCGCGATATGGTTGCGAAGTTCTCTCGCCGCGCTAAAAATAAAGTACAGCTCTACGATGGCCGTCAGCCGGTATTCGACTACTTCGATGTAGAGAAGAAAATCGAAAGCGTCTTCCGCCGCAAAGTATGGCTGAAGTCGGGTGGCTATCTGATCTTTGATGAAACCGAAGCACTGGTGGCGGTTGACGTGAACACCGGTCGTCACAAGGGTGGAAAATCTCAGGCGGAATCCATTCTGCAGGTGAACCTGGAAGCGGCCGACGAAGTGGCACGCCAGTTGCGTCTGCGTAACGTGGGCGGTCTGGTGGTTGTCGACTTCATCGACATGAAGGCGAAGAAGGATCAGAACTCGGTGTACCGTGCGCTCAAAGAGGCTCTTAAAAAGGATAAGTCTCGCACAAACGTGCTGCCTATCTCTCAGCTGGGTCTGCTCGAAATGACGCGTCAGCGTCAGGAAGAGTCCGTGCGTGACACAACACGTGTTGACTGTGAATACTGTCACGGGCGCGGTAAGGTTCAGTCGGCTCTTTCTATGAGCGTAGAAATTCAGCGTCGTGTCAGCGCGCTGCTCCGCGACGAGCGTGCGACGCACAACCTGAAAATCACGGTGAACCCGAAAGTGCTCCTGCGCTTCCGTCGCGAGGACGAACAGTCCCTGCTGGAGCTGGAGGATAAATTCCACGGTCACCTGACGTTTGTGGCGGATCCGCACTTCCACATGGAAGAGTTCACGATCGCCAGCGAGGATAACGGCAAGGTTCTGTACAAAACCGCTGAACATTAATCTGAACAAATTCAGTTAATGCGAAAACCGCGCAAAGTTGCGCGGTTTTTTGTTTTTAGGGGGCGTTAAGGTGTCTTGTTTGCGGGAATGTGAATAATTTGGCGCAAATTTTGGCTCGGTTGTTTTGGTTGCTGTGTTTTTTGAACGCAAAAACAAAAAAGTTTGGCGGGGTTTTGTCTGGCGGTTGGTAAAAGCGTGCCGTTGCGGGGGTTGTTTTCGGGGTTGGTCTTGACTTGGTTGTGGAAAATGCTACCTTGCGGGGCATAACTTGATGTTGAGTAAGGGAAATTATCATGACACAGACGACAATGAGTGGCGGCGAAGCGCTGATGCGGTGTCTGGAGGCGGAAGGTGTTGAATATATCTTCGGTTATCCGGGTGGCGCGGTTATTCCAATTTTTGATGCGATGATTACGACTAAATCGAAGATCAACTTCGTTTTGGCACGTCACGAACAGGGTTCGGCTCATATGGCCGATGGGTACGCACGTGCGACCGGTAAGCCGGCGGTTTGCTTGGCAACCAGTGGTCCGGGCGCGACAAATACGCTGACGGGTATTATGACGGCGCACATGGATTCGGTTCCGATGATCGTCCTGACGGGTCAGTCGGTGAGCTGGATGCTCGGTAAGGATGCGTTCCAGGAAGCGGACATCTTCGATATTACGATGCCGGTTGTTAAGCATAGCTATCTGGTTAAAGATAACTCCGATCTGCCGCGCGTTATCCGCGAAGCTTTCCATATTTCTCAGACTGGCCGTCCGGGTCCGGTTTTGATCGACCTGCCGAAAGATGTTACCGGCGGTTGCTTTGAAGGCGACCTGCATGCGGAAATGGATCTGCCGGGTTACAATCCGGAGGCGCATCCGTTTGACCGTGAAATTGTTCAGGAGATGGCCGAGGCGCTGTCGAAGTCTAAACGTCCGCTTCTGCTGATCGGTCATGGTGTCATGATCTCCGGCGCGCAGGATGAGGTTCTGCGTCTGGCGGAAACCCTGCAGGCTCCGGTTGTTACTACGCTGTTGGGTAAGGGTGCTTTCCCGGAAACGCATGAGCTGTCGCTGGGCTGGCTGGGCATGCACGGCACGGCTTACGCAAACAAGGCGATTTGTGAATGCGACCTGTTGTTGAATATCGGGTCCCGTTTTGATGACCGTATTCTCGGTAAGCCGGACAAGTTCTGTAGTAATGCAAAGATTTTGCACGTTGATATCGATGCGGCGGAGATCGGCAAAATGATTCAGCCGGATATCGCCTGTGTTGGTGACGCGCGTGAAGTAACGCAGGAGCTGAACAAGCATGTCGGTGCGCTGAATGCCGATGAGTGGCTCAAGAAGCTCGATGGCTATAAAAAGAAATACCCGCTGAAATACAAAAAGGCCGGTAAACTCAAAGCGCAGCACATCATCGACGAGCTGTATAAAATGACTGATGGCAAAGCCGTGATTAGTACTGACGTGGGCCAGCACCAGATGTGGGCGGCGCAGTTCTACAAAACCGACCACTGCTGGAACTTCCTCAGCTCCGGCGGTGCCGGCACGATGGGCTTCGGCCTGCCTGCTGCGATCGGTGCGCAGTTTGCCCGTCCGGATGATCTGGTTGTCGCGGTTCTGGGTGACGGTGGTTTCCAGATGACATTGTTCGAATTGGCGACGGCGGTAATTCATAAGTTGCCGATCAAGATTCTGGTCATCAACAACGCTTACCTCGGCATGGTGCGTCAGTGGCAGGACCTCTTCTATGAAGAGCGCCAGAGCGGCGTGAACCTGGAAGGTAATCCGGACTTTGTGAAACTGGCGGAGTCCTACGGCGTGAAAGGTTTCAACCTGCGTCGCAGCGGGGATGTCCGCAAAGTGCTGCAGCGCGCGCTCGACTACAACGACGGGCCGTGTTTGATCAATGCGGAAATCGAACGCGGTGAAAACGTGTTCCCGATGGTTCCTGCCGGCAGGCCGCTCGAAGATATGATCATCGAAGAGCCGAAGCCGGGTACGAAAATGGAAAAACCGACAGGTTCCACCTAAGCTGGAGATTTGAAATGAATGATGTAATTTTTGCTAAACCTAAAGAGATTCACACGCTGAGTGTGTACGTTGCCAACACGCCGGGTGCGCTGGCGCGTATTGCTCAGGTATTCTCCCGTCGTGGGTACAATATCGAATCACTCGTGGTTTCCGCAGCGATGGACGGCAGTTTCTCGCGCATGACCATCGGCGTGAGCGGCGATAAGGCCGGTCTTGACCAGATCATCAAGCAGGTGCTCAAGCTGATCGACGTGATCCACTGCATGGACCACACGTTTGACAACGCGGTGAGCAAAGAGATGGCTCTGATCAAAATCGCGGCCGGGCCGGAAGAGCGCTCCGAGGCCTTGCAGATTGCCGAGCACTTCGGTTGTAAGACGGTTGATTTGACGGAAAAGTCGATGATTCTGCAGGCGGTTGGCAACTCCAGTAAGCTGGATTCGCTGGCTAAGATGATCAGCAAGTTCAAGATCATCGAAATTGTGCGTACCGGCAAGGTGACTATGATCCGCGGTGAAGAGGAAACTTAAGCTATCCGTTAGCCGTTATCGGTTAACAGCAAAAAAGCCCGCCTCATAAGAGCGCGGGCTTTTTTATATCCGGTCAGGATTATGAATCCTTCTTGGCGGTCACCTTCCTCATTTTTGCAGGACTTTTCCATCCAGAATAGAGGTGATCTGGCGTAAGGCGGAGCGACTCAACGATTTCCCAGAGCATGTCTTCAGTGGCATCGTCTATCAGCTCGCTCTTTGTCCATAGGTGAAGGCTGGCCATCTTTTCTTCGCCGATGATGGAGAGGACTTTAATGTTGTATGTATCCAGACCTCGGTGGCTGGATTTGAACACGATATTGGCCAAGGGTGTGTAGTCGATCTCGATATGACTGCATTCGATGCATTTATAGTCCGGCACATGCCGGGACAGCTGGGCCTCTACAATGTGTAAACCTTCATCCAGCAGCTCCTCGTTGGTGAAGGGTGCGATGGTGGTACGGATGAATATTTGCCTGTTGGTGAAAAGCGGCGATTTTTTCGGGTTTTTCTGGCGGACCTGAATCCGTCGGGAAGCTGGAAGGTCATGCGTCCGCCGAAAACTTCGACGTTATGGCTAGTCCGCAGGTAAGTAGTAAGGCAAGCAGGATAAACTTTTTCATGCACCTATCCTTTGTTATGTTGGAGAGGTGATTGTATCTTTTTATAAGACCTTAGCGCAATGTCTTGGCAAAACTTTTCGCGGCCGCGATGCGGCGGTTCAGCGAGGGGTGGCTGTGGAGCAGGACCTCGACGATGCGGTTGGGCTCTTTGTCGGTCAGGTTCTGCTCGGCCAGCTTTTCGAGGGCCGTGGTGAGGCCTTCCGCGCCGCTCATTTTTTCAACGGCATAGCGGTCGGCCGCGTATTCGCGCTTGCGCGAGTAGCCGTTGGATAGCGGCATGGTGATCAGCGAGAATACCATCAGTGCAAACAGGAAGAGCGGCATCGTGGCGATGTCGGCCGCGCTGTCAAAACCGAGGCGGGTGACGAGATACTGCAGCACGGTGTGCGCGATCCAGAATCCGAGGATGGCCATGAGGGAGCCGATGACGAGCAGGCGGGTGGTGTCGCGGTTGCGGTAGTGCCCGACTTCGTGGGCCAGAATGGAGAGGATTTGATCGTCGCTGTAGTCCTTCAGCAGGGTGTCGCCGAGGATGATGCGCTTGGTTTTGCCGAAGCCGGTGAAGGCGGCGTTACCGGTGCTGGTTTTTTCTTCGAGTCCCCATTTGTAGACGCCGACGACGTTGATGCCGGCCTCCTGCATCATGGCGTTCACTTTATCGGTCAGCTCGTTGTTTTCGAGCGGTTCAAATTTGTTGAACAGCGGCATGATCAAGGTCGGGAAGAGGGTGGAGAGTACGATGACGAAGGCGATGTAGAAAATCGTCGCCCAGAACCACCACGTTTCGGGGGCAAAGTGCAACAAGGTGTAAATGATCTCGAAGAAGACAAGGCCGAGCACGAGGTCGATCAGCAGCGATTTGATGAAGTCGCTGACCCAGCTTCCAAAGGTCTGGTTGGAGAGCTCGTAGTGGTGTTCGAGCACATGCTCCGTGTAGTAGGAGAGCGGGAACATCAACGCAGTATAGCCGAAGATTGAGATGATAATGTAGAGCCCGTTTATGAGGAGCCAGTTTTCGCCGAAGCTGTTGCGCAGTCCGTTGGCGAGGGTGGCTGACGCTCCGCTGAGCTGGTAGGCGGCGAGGATGCCGGCTGACAGCAGGATTCGGATCAGGAAGAACCAGTTGTTGATGTTTTCGTAGTGTTTAGCTTTTTCGTCGTTCGAGATGGAATGGCGCAGTCCTGCCAGTTTTTCAAAAATCATGGTTAATAGTCCTCTTCTGCCATGCCGAAGAGGGTAAGCAAGCGGTGCAGATCGTCGTTGTTGTAAAAGTCGATTTCGATGGAGCCCTTGGTTTTTTTGCCATTGGCCAGTGTCTTGGTCGGGTTCAGGCGAATGCCGGTGCCGAAATGCTGGTGCAGCTTGTCGTTCAGATCGGTCAGGTACTCTTCCGGCAGGTCTGTTTTAAACGCGCGCGGTTTTTTCGTCGGACGTTTCATTTTGGCTACGAGTTTTTCGAGCGCTCGGACCGAGAGTCCTTCTTTCAGGATCTTCTTCGCCAGCAGGGTGCGTTCCTCTTCGATGTCGACCGAGAGCAGAACTTTGGCGTGGCCGGCGGAAATATCACCTTCCGCAACCAGCTTGCGGCAGAATTTATCGAGATCGAGCAGGCGCAGGGCATTGGCAACGGTTGCACGTCCTTTGCCGACCTGTTGCGAGATTTCCGCCTGGGTCATGTTGAATTTTTCCTGCAGTTCGCGGTAGCCCTCTGCTTCTTCGATCGGGTTGAGGTCTTCGCGCTGCAAGTTTTCGATCAGGGCGATTTCCAGTACTTTGCGGTCATCGGCATCCATGATGATAACCGGGACTTCTTTGAGCTGGGCCTCGGTGGAGGCGCGGAAGCGTCGTTCACCTGCGATCAGTTCGAGTTTGGTTCCGTTCGGGCGCACGAGCAACGGTTGCAGAACGCCGTGTTCCTTGATGGATTCCACCAGATCGTTGAGTGCATCCTGATTAAATTCGCGGCGCGGCTGCCACTGGCTCTTCATGATTTTGGAGAGCGGCACTCGTTTGATGGTGTCGCTGGACGGGGCGGCAGCCGTTCTTTGTGCTGTTTGGGCAATGATCTGTGTTGATCCGCCGTTGGCAGCCTGTGATTGGCTGTCCTGCATTAATGCGCCGAGACCGCGCCCTAAACCTCGTTTTTTAACTGCCATGATAAAGCCCTTTCTGAAAATCGTGCAAGGAGAGCTATATTAGTCGAGCGGGCCGATAAGTGAAGCCGGAACTAATTGAAAAGCGCGCATTTGGGTGGTGTTTAAAAGTTTTTGAATGATTGTGGTGAGTTTATGATTTCCGGGTTGAGTGGGGTCATGCTCTGTGCGAGAAAAAGTTGTTCAGGGTTAAGCATTTGCATATTGGGATAACCAGAGAGGAGATCACGATGGCTGCTAAAACGACTCACCCGAAGTTGCTCGCATGGGTAGCTCAAATCGAGAGACTCTGTAAACCGGACGCGGTTGAATGGGTGGACGGTTCCAAAGAGGAGTACGATCGGCTGATGAAGTTGATGGTCGATACGGGGATGGCCACAAAGCTTAACGAAGCCAAGCGCCCTAACAGCTACCTTTTCCGCTCTGATCCCACAGACGTGGCCCGCGTGGAAGGCCGCACCTACATTGCCTCCCGCAAAGAAGAGGACGCCGGCCCGACCAATAACTGGATCGACCCGGACGAACTCAAAGTTACGATGACCAAACTCTACGACGGCTGCATGAAAGGCCGCACGATGTACATCATTCCGTTTTCGATGTGCCCGGTGATTTGTCCCGACTGGGA
This sequence comes from Verrucomicrobiota bacterium, assembly GCA_042566005.1. Classification (GTDB taxonomy): domain Bacteria; phylum Verrucomicrobiota; class Kiritimatiellia; order Kiritimatiellales; family JBHORO01; genus JBHORO01. Next base: position 23,118 of record JBHORO010000009.1, on the reverse strand, counting down.
AGACCCGAAAGGCGTGCCGGTGGATATCTTCATCTTCGGGGGGCGCCGTTCGAGTACGATTCCGTTAGTGCATCAGGCGTTCGACTGGGATCATGCGGTTTACATGGGGGCCACGGCCGCGTCCGAGCTGACCTCGGCGGCGCTGGATGTAACCTGCAAAATGCGGCGTGATCCGTTCGCGATGAAGCCGTTCATCGGCTACAACGCCGGTGATTATATGGCGCATTGGTTCGAGATGGGCGATCTGCTGGGCGCCTTTTTTGTGGTTTTTTTGAAATCAATCTCTGCTTGGCAGGGTCGGGCGGTTTGGGCATACTACGCCCTCTTTTTGAACAATTTAGAAACAATAGAGGTGAAATATGTTTAGTGCATCTGATCTGAAAAAAGGTCTGAAAGTTCTGATCGATAACGATCCCTGCGTGATCACACATTTTGATTTCATGAAGCCGGGTAAAGGGCAGGCGGTTTACCGTTGTAAGCTCAGAAACATGATTACCGGCAATACATTCGATAAATCCTGGCGCTCCGGCGACAAGATTGAAAAAGCTGACCTGATGAACCGTGGCTACAGCTTTTCCTACATCGACGGCGATCACTACGTTTTCATGGATAACGACACGTACGAGCAGGTTGAGATTTCGGGTGATGTTCTGGGCGATGCTCATTACTTCCTGAAAGAGGACATGCTGGTTGATATCCTGTTCTTCGGTGAGCGTGCCCTGACCGTTGATCTGCCGAACTTTGTCGAAAAAGAAGTGATCGAAACTGAGCCGGGCGCTCGTGGTGACACCGCGACGAATGTTTCCAAGCCGGCAACGGTTGAAGGTGGTTTTGAGCTGGGTGTGCCGATCTTCATCAACGAAGGCGATGTCATTAAAATTGACACACGTACGGGCGAATACTCCTCTCGCGTCAGCAGCTAATTAATACCCGCTGCCAGTAAACGCCCGGCATTTTGTCGGGCTTTTTTGTTTATGATGAAAGAACTGAGTACATTTAGAGAAGTGTTGGTGGCGCGCGATGCGATGATGCGCGCGATGCGTATGTTTTTCTACGAGCGCGGTTTTCTGGAGGTGGAAACGCCGATTCGCCTGCCAGCTCCGTGTCTGGAAGAGTATATCGACGCGATTCCGGCCGATGGTGCATTTTTGCGCACGTCGCCCGAGCTGCACATGAAACGCCTGCTCTGCGCCGGGTACGATAAGATCTTTTGCGTTGGTTCCTGTTTTCGTCGCCATGAGTTCGGGCGTCTGCATAATCCGGAATACACGATGCTCGAGTGGTATCGCACCCGTGCCGATTACATGGACATTCTCGACGATCTGCGTCTGTTGGTAGGGTCCGTAAACCAGCAGCTTGGAGGAGAGGAACTTCCCGAGTGGAGCATAATGACCGTCTCCGAGGCCTTTCTGAAATATGCGGGCTGGGATCCGGCGGAGGAGTATGACGCCGACCGCTTTGATTTGGATCTGCTCGATAAAGTGGAGCCGGCGCTGAAAGAACTCGGCGTTGTGGTGCTGAAGGAATACCCGGCCGCGGCTGCGGCGCTTTCGCGTAAAAAGCCGGAGAATACGAAAGTGGCCGAACGCTTTGAGTTGTACATTAACGGCATTGAAATCGCTAATGCCTATTCCGAGCTGACGGATGCGTCCGAGCAGCGCCAGCGCTTCGAAGAGTGCGCAGAAGCACGTGATGCCGCCAATAAAGAGGTTTACCCGCTGGATGAGGCGTTTCTGTCAGCGCTGGAGCAGGGGATGCCCGAATGTGGCGGTATTGCCGTCGGCATGGACCGGCTGTTGATGGTGCTGCTCGGCAAAACCTCGCTCGACGAAATCCTGCCTTTTAGATAGATGGATTTTTAACGCAGAGGCGCGGAGTCGCAGAGCGTTTTTGTGAGTTTCGCCAGCCCTCGTTTTCCGGCAGGTGAACAGATGGCGGATTGCAGGTTTTCTTCTTTAAGGAAGGGCGAGATGTCGTATTCGCCTTTACGATACGGGGTGCCTAACTTTTTGCTCAGCAGGTCGGCGTAGAACCTGCTGCCTTTTTTGAGGTTATAGTTTTTCGTGCCGTCGAAATGGGCGAGCAACCACGCTTCAAAACAGGGTTCCGAAACGGCGAATTGAACGTCAAGCCGCGCTCCGTCTGCGAGCGCTTTTTTCATGCGGCGATCTCGCGTCCGATCCTGTCCGGCGATTTCAGTGTCCAAGACCACCCACGCCGGGCAGTTGTTCTGCTCTTTAAGTTTCATGGCTTCCCGCATCAGGCGCAGGGGGTCGGGGCTGACGCTAACCTCGCGAAGAGCATAGTGCTCAATGAGCGCCTTGAAATAGATGATTTCGGTCTGCGTGCCTTCGGTGAGAATTAATAGTTTCATGGCAGAAAATTTAAACCCAATGGCGCGAAGACGCAAAGGGTAGGGGCAACAAAAAAGCCGCGGCATTTGCCGCGGCTTTTTTGATTAGAGCTCGATTTACTTCTGGTAAACCGGACGCTCGTAGTAGCCAGTGTGCAACAGCTCGTGTGCTTTGTGGCTTCCCGGCTCACCCAGGAATTCCTCGTAGATCTTAGTGATCATCGGGTTGTGGTGTGAGCAACGCAGCTCAGAGTCTACGTCGTCTTTGTAGATACCGGCGATACGTTTTTCGCGCACTTCGTCGGTGCAGCCGTACGGCTGACCACCACCGGCGATACAACCACCGCGGCAAGCCATTACTTCGATGAAGTGGAACGGCAGCTCTTCGCCTTTAGCTTTCGCTTCACGCACCTGATCCAGTACTGCAGCGATGTTGCCCATCTGGTGAGCTACAGCTACGCGTACTTTTGTGCCTTTCACGTCAACCTCAGCTACTTTCACGCCATCCAGGCCACGAACGCTTTCGAAGTCCACTTTTTCGAGGTCTTCTTTCGTGATCAGGTAGTAAGCAGAACGCAGTGCCGCTTCCATTACACCACCGGTGTTCGCGAAGATTGTGCCCGCACCGGTGTAGTCACCCATGATGTGGTCACATTCTGCATCCGCCGGAAGGGCGCCGAATTCGATGCCGGCCTGTTTGATCATGCGCGCCAGTTCACGTGTAGTCAGAACTATATCTGTGTCCTGGTAGCCGGAAGACATCATCTCGTCGGAACGGGAGATTTCGTGCTTCTTGGCAGTACACGGCATAACGGAGATCATTTTGATCTTAGCCGGATCGATGCCCATCTGTTCCGCGTAGTACGTTTTGGACAGCGTACTCAACATCTGCTGCGGAGATTTCGCAGTAGAGAAGTTGTCGATGAAGTCGTTCGCGTATTTTTCCATCCAATCTGTCCATGCCGGGCAGCAGGATGTGATCAGCGGCAGCGGACCATCGTTTGTGAAGCGGTTAACGAACTCTGATCCCTCTTCGAGGATGGTCAGGTCGGCAGTGAAGTTTGTGTCGAACACGGCTTTGAAGCCGAGCTGACGCAGGGCCGCGTATGTCTGACCTGTCATGACTGTACCCGGCTCGAAGCCGAATGCTTCACCGATGGCAACACGTACCGCCGGAGCGATCTGTACAACCGGTACGCAGTCTTCGTCGGACAGGATGTCCCAAACTTTCTGTGTCTCGTCGTTTTCGTAGATCGCGCCAACCGGGCAGTGAGCGGAGCACTGACCGCATTTGATGCACGGGCTGTCGTTCAGCTTAACGTCAGCTGCCGGAGCCATACGAGTCTCGTCACCACGGCCGATGAACTCGAGCGCCCATACGTCCTGCATGCCCTGACACACGCTTACGCAACGACCGCATTTGATACATTTTTCTGCGTCCAGAACGATGGACGGAGTTGATGTGTCTTTTTCGATGATCGGGGCGATGTTTTCCAGGCGTGCTTCGCGGATGCCGAATTCCTGTGTCAGTGTCTGCAGTTCGCAAGAACCGCTACGGCCACAAGTCAAGCAGTCCTGCGGGTGAGCAGAGAGTGTCAGCTCGAGAACGTTTTTACGAACGCGCACGATTTCCGGATCGTGAGTGATCACTTTCATGCCCGGAGCAACCGGAGTTGCGCAGGCACGGAACATTTTCGGGGATCCTTCCAGTTTCACTACGCAGATACCGCAGGCCGCCCAGGCCGGCAGGTTGTCGTTGTAGCAGAGAACCGGAATCTTCACGTTTACTTTACGGGCTGCGTCGAGGATGCTGGTGCCAGCGGCCACTTCGACATCAATTCCGTTGATCTGGAGATTTACCATTTCCATTTCTAAATTACCTCAGTTTTAAATTAAGCAACCACTACGGCTTTGAACTTACATGCAGTGAAGCATTCGCCACACTTGATGCATTTGTCCTGATCGATGACGTGCGGCTCTTTCACCTTGCCGTCGATACATGGAACCGGGCACTTGCGTGCACACAGCGTACAGCCGATACATTTTTCCGCGTCGATTTCGTAGCGAACCAGGTTCTTACATTTACCCGCCGGACATTTTTTGTCGACGATGTGAGCCATCAGTTCGTCTTCGAAGTAGCGCATGATGGATATAACCGGGTTGGACGCGGTCTGGCCGAGACCACACAGGGATGCACGGCGCATTGCTTCAGCGATATCCTTCATTTTCTGGATGTCGCCGACTTCGCCTTTGCCCATGGAGATCTTGTCGAGCATGTTCAGCAGGGTGCGGGAACCGATACGGCACGGCGCACATTTACCGCAGGACTCGTCTACTGTGAAGTCGAGGTAGAATTTAACCACGTCAACGATACAGTCGTCTTCGTCCATTACGATCATACCGCCGGAGCCCATCATGGAACCGAGTTTGATCAGGTTGTCGTAATCGATCGGAGCGTCGAGGTGCTCAGCTGTGATCACGCCGCCGGACGGACCGCCAGTCTGAACCGCTTTGAACGCTTTGCCGTTCGGGATGCCGCCGCCGATTTCGTAGATGATTTCGCGCAGGGTAGTGCCCATCGGAACTTCGATCAGACCGGAGTTTTTGATTTTACCAGTCAGTGCGAATACTTTCGTGCCTTTAGAGCCTTCCGTACCGATCTTGGAGAACCATTCGCCGCCTTTCAGGATGATCATCGGGATGTTCGCCCATGTTTCAACGTTGTTGATCACAGTCGGTTTTTCCCACAGACCTTTAACCGCCGGGAACGGAGGACGCGGAATCGGCATACCACGCTTACCTTCGATGGAAGCGAGCAGTGCTGTTTCCTCACCACATACGAACGCACCCGCGCCGAGGCGGATTTCGATGTTGAAGCTGAAGTCGGAGCCGAGGATGTTGTCGCCCAGCAGGCCGTACTCGTTTGCGTCTTTGATCGCTTTTTCGAGGTGCTTAATCGCGAGCGGGTATTCCGCGCGGATGTAGATGTAACCCATGTTAGCGCCAACCGTGTAACCGGCGATCGCCATTGCTTCCAGAATGGAGTGAGGGTCGCCCTCAGCTGTGGAGCGGTCCATGTATGCGCCCGGGTCGCCCTCGTCGGCGTTACAAACCACGTATTTCTGGTCCGCTTCAACCTGTTTAGTGAAGTTCCACTTCATCCAAGTCGGGAAGCCTGCGCCCCCACGGCCACGAATCGCAGAGGTTTTCAGTTCTTCGATTACCTGGTCCGGAGTCATTTCGAAAACAGCTTTTTCGATCGCGCTGTAACCGTCGCGTGCGATGTATTCATCGATGGAGCACGGGTCAATTACGCCGCAGTTACGCAGTACTACGCGTTTCTGTTTCTGATAGAATTTGATTTCGTCGGAAGAGGTTTTCTCTTCGCCTTCTTCTTTGTAGAGCAGGCGCTCCACTTCGCGACCTTTAATGATGTGTTCGGAAATCAGCTCTTTCGCGTCTTCCGGTTTAACACATACGTAGAAAGACTCTTCCGGCAGGATTTTAATAATCGGGCCTTTTTCGCAGAGACCGAAACAGCCGGTTTTCACGAGCTGCGCGTCTGCATCAACGCCCTGAGCTTCCATTTCTGCCTGCAGTGCTTCCACCAGCGCGATGCCCTGGTTGGATTCACAGGCCGTACCGCCACAAACGAGAATGTAGTTCTTGTATGCCATGGTGGTTATTCTCCCTCTTTCATGATGTCAGCAGCCGGCTTGTCGAAAACGTGCTCGCTGATCATTTTGCCCTGCATGATGTGCTCGGTAACGATCTGGCGACCCACTTCAGCGGAAACATTGCCGTAAATCGTGTTCGGAACATCGGCCATTACAACTTCAACGGACGGCTCTGAGTAGCAGAGGCCCATGCAGCCGGTCTGTTTCACGATCACGCCGGAAACGTTGTGTTTGTCGAGTTCTTCTAGGATCGCCTCAAAGGTTTCTTTGGCGCCAGCAGCAATGCCGCAAGTACCCATGCCGATGATGATCTGAGCTTTTGCGCTCTCAGTGTCGCGGCGGCTCAATTCTTTCTTTTTCTGTTCCCTGAGTTTTTTCAGGTCATCCAATGTCAGTTTTGCCATGGTTCTTCTTCCTTGTTTAACTGAACAGTTCGTTTTCTAAACTCTCAATATATTGTTTGCCCAGGCTTAGGCTTTCTGCGTCGCAGAGTTCGCCCAAAGCATCGATTAAGTCCGAGCGCGAAACATTGTATGCCTCGTCTTTGTGACTGCGTTTTAGCGTCAGCTCAAACTCGCCCGGAAAGCTCATCAGCGACATCACCGTGGAGGGCAGGTTTCCGAAGGGTGGGGCGTCGAAGTTGTTCATAATGAACCGCGCCGTCAGCTTCGTTCCCTTGCCGGGCTCCGAGTTGATGTCTAAAGAACCTTCCGTGGCCTCAACGGCCTGTTTCAGAAAAGGGATGCCCAGTCCGACTTTGCGGTGGTTGTGCTTTCCCTCTTCTGAGTAAAACGGGTCAAAGGCTTTTGCGAGCTGTTGCTCGTTCATGCCCTTGCCGTTGTCCGCGACGATCAGCTCCAGCGTTTCGCCGTCGGTCGTGATCGCGACTTCGATGTTTGAAGCGTTTGCTTCAATTGAATTCTGGGTGATATCCAGAATAAAGTCGCAGATCGATGCGTGCACTTAAGCGTTCCGGTATTTAGCCAGGATTTCTGCCAGCTCGTCTGTGCCGAGGTTGCCGTAAACGTCGCCGTTCACCGTCAGAACCGGAGCCAGACCGCAACAACCGATGCAGCGTACCGCTTCCATAGAGAACTCGCCGTCATGAGTAACCGTGTTCAGGCCAACGCCCAGAAGCGATTCAAATTCGTCGATCAGGTCCTGTCCACCTTTAAGGTAACAAGCCGTACCCATGCAGACCGCAATCTGGTTGCGGCCCGGCTTGGTCAGCTTGAAAAAGTGGTAGAATGTGATTACGCCGTATACTTTAGCGACCGGCACATCCAGGAGTTTTGCCACTTCGAAAGCGGTTTCGCGCGGGATATATCCGAAGTGCTCCTGCACCTTGTGCAGAACCATGATCAGGTTGCCCGGAACGGTTTTCCACTGCTCAGCGAACTGGATCAGTTCGGGGGTCAGTTTGTTATCTTCTTTAACTGCTGTTTCAGCGCTCAATGTGTTGCCCTCCAGAAACGTTATTTAAGCCACGTTTTGCTAAATTTTCTAAAATATTCGCGGAGAAAACCAGTTTGCCCATTCGCGCGCAAGGCTAAAACGGGACATTTATTTAAATAGAACTGGATATAAATATGTTTTATGCACAAAAAATGCTTCTGCGGGGGATGGAAAAGTGTAACTTGTATCACGAATTTTGATAAAAGCTCGTTTTATGTGAATAGCGTAACGATAACAAATTTTCTGGTAGCATAATGAATAAAGAAACAATTCATCGCCTCTCCCAATATAAGAGCGTTCTCTACAAGCTGAAGTCGCTCGGGCTCGTTAAGGTGTTTTCTGATAACCTTGGCGACGCGCTCGGTATCTCATCTTCACTGGTCCGTAAGGACTTTTCCGCCTTTGGCCTGACGGGCAATAAACGCGGCGGCTATCAGGTGGACGACCTGATCGAGAAGATGGATGCGATCTTTGGTAAAAACGAAGAGAAGAAGATCATTATCGTCGGGTGCGGTAAAATCGGAACCGCGCTGATTAACTACAGCGGTTTCTCCCGTGAGAATATCAAGGCGCTGGCCGGGTTCGATACGGATCCGTCGGTCATTGATCCAGGCGGGGTCTTCCCGATTTATGACGTTTCCAAGATGGAGGAGTTCATTAAGCGGGAGGGAATTGAGATTGCCGTAATGACGGTACCCGAGGGCTCGGCCAGCCGCACGCTGGATCAGCTGATCGCCTGCGGAATCAAGGGCGTACTCAACTTTACTCCGCTTCAGATGAAGAGCCGCGAGAATTGCATTATTCACAATATCAATATTGCGCTTCAGATAGAGAACCTGTTTTATCTCGTGCGTTTTGAGCAATCTGAGAATAGCGAATAAACAAGGAATTTAGATGAAACTCGAAGATGTAGTTGAAAAATTGGAAGGCACGCTCCTGAACAAGGCGGGCACCTTCCAGGAAGCTTTGGTCGGCGGCGTGATCGTTTCCGACCTGATGAGCGATGTGCTGGTCGTGGATCACGAGCACCAGTTCCTCGTTACGTCGTTGGCCACCGATCAGGCGGTCCGTACGGCGCACCTGATTGATGCGAGCGCGCTGATTGTTTGTAACGGAAAAGCGGTTTCCGAATCCATGCAGCGAATCGCGAAGCAGACGGGAGTGACTCTGATCTCCTCACCGGAAGCGAAGTTCGAGGTTTCTGTTAAACTCGGTAAAATCCTGGGCTGCTAATGAACACGCTCGATCTGAACACCGACCAGTCCCCGCTGATGATTCTGGATATCGTCTTCAAGACGCATATTCGTGATATCATGGCCACCGACATTGTTACGGCTCCTCGTACAGCCACGATGCGCGAAGTTCAGCAGATCATGAAAGAGAGTGGTCTGACCGGTGTTCCGATCGCAGAGGATGGCGTCCTCTTTGGCATTATTACAATCGATAATCTTTTCAATGCGATTAACGATGAAAAGAGCGATGCGTCCGTAACCGAATATATGGTCTCTCGTCTGATTACACTCGAAGACGATATGCCGCTCTCTTACGCGATCTCTTACTTTAATAAATACCCGTTCCGCCGTTTTCCGGTTGTCGACAAAGCCGGCAAGCTGGTCGGCCTCGTGACCACGCGCGATATTAACGTATCTCTGCTCTCCAAGCTTTTCAGCAAACTGAAGGAGCTGGAGGCCGCGGCGGAAAAAGATGAGGTCGTCGGGCCGGAGCGCATGCGCAAAGTCTATCGTCTTTACCAGCACGACTTTGAAAACGCGGGGCAAGCTTCAACCGAGATCAAAGCGTTCCTGCAGAAAAAAGGTGTGCCGTCCAAGTTGATCCGCCGTGTGGCGGTTGCAGCCTACGAGCTGGAAATCAACATCGTGGCGCACTCCGAAGGCGGAACGCTCACCGTAATGGTGACCGACGATTTCGTTAGAATTATTTCGCAGGATACCGGCCCGGGCATCAGCGACATCGATGCCGCGATGACGGAAGGCTTTTCCACGGCCAACGACTGGGTTAAATCTCTTGGTTTTGGTGCCGGGATGGGGTTGCCGAATATTAAACGCGTCTCGGACGTGTTTGACATTCAATCAATTGTGGGGGCGGGCACGACCGTTAAATCCTGCATTTTGCTAAATGAACAAGAAGGGTAAGCATGAAAACAAGCGATCTGGCAAATATTGAAGGTTTTGAACTCCTGCAGCCGCAGTACGAAGACGGCGAGGTCACCTCCGGATACACGTCCGATCTGCTCAGTGATGTGATGGCACACGCCGAAGAGGATTGTGCGTTCATCACTATTCAGGCCCACAAAAACACGGTCGCGGTTTCCTCGCTTGTCGGCGCGCGCGCCATCGTCATCTGCAACAACCGTCCGGTGCAGGGTGACATGCTGGAGGCCGCCGCCTCTGAAAAGGTCGCGATCTTCCGCACCAAAGACAACCAGTTTGTCGCGTCCTGCAAAATCAACGCACTCCTGTCTTAAGGGCAGACACACCGTCTCTCTTTTCTTATAGTCAGCGCAATGAAACTACGCGCAGATTTTCATATCCACTCCTGCCTGTCGCCCTGCGGCAATCTAGAAATGTCCCCGTCCGCAATTGTGGCGCGGGCTAAAGAGGTTGGGCTCAATGCGCTCGGGCTGGCCGATCACAACTGTACGCTCAACTGCCCGGCCTTTGAGGTGCTTTGCCGTAATGCCGGTATCCATGCGCTCTTCGGGGCCGAGGTGACCACTATGGAAGAGGGCCATGTCCTCTGTCTTTTTGATCAGCTGGACGCCGCGATGAGCTTTGGCGAAGAGGTGTATGCGCGGTTGATGGATGTGCCTAACAACCCTGACCGCTTCGGTGATCAGGTGCATGTAAATGAAAACGACGAGATCGAAGGTTTCCCGGAGAAGCTTCTGATCGGTGCAACGGATATATCGATTGATGAGCTGGCCGCCAAAGTTCACGGGCTGGGAGGGCTGTTCATCCCGTCGCATGTGGACCGGCAGGCTTACAGCATCGAGCGCCAGCTTGGCTTTCTTCCGCCGGAACCCTACGACGCCATAGAAATATCGCCTCGCGGACTCGACTCCGTCAGCGGCACGACCTATCGGGGCTATCCTTTTATAACCAACTCGGACGCCCACCAACTCGAGCAACTCGGGTGCGTCTACACGGAAATCGAAGTAGAGGAATTTTCCGTCGCCGCCATCCGCGAAGCCCTCGCTGCCAACCGCAAGGCAATCTGCCACGCGAAATAATCGCCCGGCATAAGATTCAGTCATTTGGATTGTTTTCGTGTCATTTGCTGGATTCGTGATTAAACTGCTCGTCTGTTTAACGAGGAGTGCGGATGAATTTACAGAGTATTATCTTTGAACTCGCGGTAATTGTTGTGGGAGCGAGCGTTCTGGGAACGCTGTTTTTGTATGCGAAACAACCGATCATCATCGCTTATATTGCCGTTGGGGTTGCTTTGGGGCCCAGCGGATTTAGCCTGATTGAGAGTCCGGATCATATTGAAAAAATATCGCACTTTGGTGTCATCCTTTTGCTGTTTCTTATCGGCCTGCACCTGCAGCCCAAAAAGTTGATTCGGCTGTTTAAAGAAACCTCGCTGCTTATGTTGGGCACGTCACTGCTGTTCGGCTATCTCGGTTTTTTGGTGGGCGCACTGCTTGGCTTCGATCTGTACAGCTCGTTGATCTTTGGGGCGGCGATGATGTTTTCCAGCACGGTGGTCGGTCTGAAGCTGATTCCCACCACGACGCTGCATCATCGGCGAGCGGGTGAGGTGATGACCAGTATTCTGCTGTTGCAGGATGTGCTGGCGATCCTGGTGATCCTGTTTGTGACCGGAGAGCAGAGCGAGCATGCAGCGGTCACCTTTTTGATGTTGGTCGGTAAGTTCGCGCTGCTCTGTCTGCTGGCGTTTGCTGGTGTGCGTTTCGTGGTGATTCCGTTGTTCAAAAAATTTGATGTCATTCAGGAGTACACCTTTCTAACCACGCTGGCCTGGTGTCTGTTGTGGGCGGAAGCCGCTCACCTTGCAGGGCTTTCTTATGAAATGGGCGCGTTTGTTGCCGGGCTCTCGATCGCCGCTTGTCCGGTGGCGCTGGTGATTGCTGAACATTTGAAACCGCTGCGTGAATTTTTCCTGATCCTGTTTTTCTTCTCCGTCGGCTCGCGGCTGGATTTGCGGCTGGAGCCGAAGCTGTTGTTCGCCTCGTTGTTGATCGGCGCGGTATTGGTTCCGCTGAAGGCCGGGGTTTTCCGGCTGGCCTTCTGGAAAACCGGCGAGACTGCGCCGTTGAAACGCGAGCTCGCCGTTCGCCTGGCTCAGTCCAGCGAGTTTTCACTGCTGCTTGTTTTCTCCGCGGTAAGTGTGGGCGGGTTGTCGCATGATGCCGCGATGGTGATTCAGATCGCCACGATCGTCACCTTTGTTATCTCTACGTATTGGGTAGTCATGAAATATCCAACCCCAATCTCTAAAAGCGCCGCCCTGCGTCGGGACTGATCAGGAAATGAAGGAGGCTGCATGAAGCCGAGAATCAGCATGATTACTCTTGGCGTCAGCGACTTACAGGAATCTGTTAGATTCTATCGCGACGGACTCGGCTTTCCGCAGATGGAGTCGCCGCCCGAAGTTGCCTTCTTTTCGCTGAATGGGACGTGGCTCGGTTTATACGACCGCGAGGCGCTGGCTGAAGACGCAACGGTTCCGGCTGAAGGGAACGGATTTCCGGGCTTCACGCTGTCTCATAACTGCGCATCCGAGGAAGAGGTTGACTGGGTCATGGAAACGGCGGTGGCCGCCGGCGCGGAAATGATCAAAAAGCCGCAACCCGTCTTCTGGGGTGGTTATTCGGGCTATTTTAAAGATCCGGACGGTTACCTCTGGGAGGTCGCCTATAACCCCTTCGCTTGGATCGGCCCGAAAGACGACTGACCGCGCGCGAGTTCTAACCTTGGCTGTCCAGCAGCCCGTCCAGCTTTCCAATAACTTGGCGGACGTACTCGCGCTTCTGTTTATAGGGGCCCGGGAAAAATCCGCCTTTGAATCCGGCGAGGATGATGTCGCGGAACTGCTTCTTCGACAGGTTGAAGGTGTCGGAGACAAGTTGCAGTTCTTTGCATACGTTGGTGCGGGAAACCAGCCGGTTGTCGGTACAGATCGTGACCGCCAGCTCCTCTTGTAGCATGCGGCGGAGCGAGTGATTGGCCAAATTGTTCTCCATGACCGGGATTGTCTGCAGATTGCTGGTCGGGCAGACCTCGAGGGCGATGCGCTGGCTGGCGATGAAGTCGACGAGGTTGTTGACGTACTGCTGCGGGTTGGCGATGCGTTCATCGCGGATCTTATCCGCGGCAAACAGGAAGGTGCCGTGCCCGATGCGTTTGGCGTAACACTCGGTGATGGCCTGAAAAATGGATTCCGGGCCGTAGGCTTCGCCGGCATGTACCGTGGCTTTCAAGAAGTGGCGGTGCGCCTGCTGGAAAGCTTCACGGTGGACGATGGCCGGGTAGCCCGCTTCTTCTCCGGCGAGGTCGAATCCGACAATCGGCAGTCCGTCCTCGCGGATCAGGCTGATCGCGGCGCGTACCAGCTCCAGGGAAGCCGCGGCAAAAATCTCTTTTTCTTTGGCGTGTTTCATTACGCCCAGCAGATTGGCGAAGTAGGGCGACATGAATTTATTAAAACGGCGCATTGCGCAGGCGATGATCCCGTATTCAAAAGGAATGTCTGTTCCGGCAGCGCGGTTGAACTCTTCCTTGGCCCGGTTCAGCCCGCGGTTGACGGCGTGCAGCACGCGGCTGATTGTGAGGTCGTCGTGCATGTGCAGCTGGGGCGCGAATCGGACTTCGATGTAGCGCACGCCTTCGGCGATATTGTCCTGCGCCAGTTCGTAGGCCACGCGTTCGAGGTTCTCTTCGGTCTGCAGCACGCCGACGGTGTAGCGGAAGCCTTGCAGATATTCCGGCAGGTCGGCGTAGTGCTCTTTAAAAACGGTTTCCAGCAGGCCGCTTTCGGTGTAGGCGGGAAGTTTGACTTTGGCTTCTTTCGCCAGCTCGATCAGGGTGCCGATGCGCAGGGAACCGTCGAGGTGCAGGTGCAGATCGGTTTTCGGGGCCAGTCGGATGAGTTCGGGTGTAATTTTCATGAGTAAAGTTTAGCGTTATCAGCCAAATGGTTTAATCACGAAATGCGCGAAACGCACGACGCGCTGCTGTGCTGGTCGTGTTTATTGGAACGGCGATGTCGCGCAAAGCTCAAAACGCGTAAATCCCGGATTCGTGTTTCGCGGCTTTGTGCGAGATGAGTTTAATAAAAAAGGGCCGCCAAATGGCGACCCTCTGAAAACGCGCGGTTTTCTGATTACGGCAGCTGGAATGCGTCCGTCAGCGCGATGACTTCTTCGCGGACTTCCGCGATCACTTTGTCGTCGTCGATGTTTTTCAGGATGCGAGTGATGAAGCCGGCGATTTTTTTGACGTCTTCTTCTTTCATGCCGCGAGTCGTAACGGCCGGAGTACCGAGACGGATACCGGAAGTAACGAACGGGCTCTGCGTGTCGAACGGGATACCGTTTTTGTTCGCAGTGATGAATGCTTTGTCCAGTGCGATCGCGGCATCTTTACCGGTGATGCCCATGCTGCCGAACAGGTCAACCAGCATCAGGTGGTTGTCTGTGCCGCCGGAAACGATGCGAATGCCGTTTTCCTGCAGGGTAGTTGCCAGCACCTGTGCGTTTTTAACAACCTGCTGCTGGTACTCTTTGAACTCCGGCTGCAGCGCTTCGTAGAAGCAGACTGCTTTCGCGGCGATCACGTGCATCAGCGGGCCACCCTGGATGCCCGGGAATACGGTGCGGTCGATCTCTTTAGAAAATTTCTCTTTGCACAGGATCATGCCGCCGCGCGGTCCGCGCAGGGTTTTGTGAGTGGTTGTTGTCACGAAATCCGCGTACGGAACCGGGCTCGGGTGGCAGCCGGCTGCAACCAGGCCGGCGATGTGCGCCATGTCAACGAACATGTATGCGCCCACGCTGTCAGCGATTTTGCGGATGCGTTTGAAATCGATAATGCGGGAGTAGGCAGAAGCGCCGGCCACGATCATTTTCGGGTTATTTTCTTTCGCCAGGCGTTCGAGCTCTTCGTAGTCGATCTGCTCAGTCTCTTTGCTCACGCCGTAAGGCACGATGTTGTAGAGTTTGCCGGAGAAGTTCATCGGGTGACCGTGAGTCAGGTGACCGCCTTCAGCCAGGCTCATCGCCAGAATCGTGTCGCCCGGCTCGAGTACGGACATGTAAACGCCCATGTTGGCAGAGCTGCCGGAGTGCGGCTGAACGTTTGCGTGTTCTGCACTGAACAGTTCTTTTGCGCGGTCGATTGCCAGCTGCTCGGCTTCGTCAACCACTTCGCAGCCGTTGTACCAGCGTTTTGCCGGGTAGCCTTCCGCGTATTTGTTAGTCATACGGGAGCCCTGTACTTCGCGCACGGCTTTGGAGACGATGTTTTCGGATGCGATCAGCTCGATGTTGTGCTGCTGGCGCTCGTCTTCTTCGATGATAGTTTTGTAGATTTCCGGGTCTTTCGCGTGCAGCTCAACCAGTTCGGCGGAAGCCTCGCAGGCCGTGATCTTGTTTACGCGACGCTCGTGACGGCCCCCTTCGAATTCGGCGGCGAACCACGCGTCGAGGATAGAGGCTACTTCTTCGTTCGTGTTCAGGCCGGAACCGAGGCAGAGTACGTTAGCGTTGTTGTGCTTGCGGGTCATCTCGGCCATTTTCGGCTGGGTGCAGAGTGCGGCGCGCACGTGCGGGAATTTGTTGGCTGTGATGGACATGCCGACGCCCGTTGTGCAGATCAGAATGCCCTGATCCATTTTGCCTTCGGAAACGGCTTCCGCCACTTTCTCGCCGAAATCCGGGTAGTCGCAGGACTCCGTGCTTGTGCAGCCGACGTCTTCAAAATCAATGCCTTTACCTTTAAGGTATTCGGCCACTTTTTCTTTCAGGTTAAAACCGCCGTGGTCGGCGCCAATCGCAAGTTTCATGGTATTACTCTCCTTGATTCCGCTCTAATAAAAACAAAATAAGATCCGAGATCGCGTGGTCAATTTCGTCGCGCGTATGACGGTAAACCGCAAGGGAACCGCCGAACGGATCTGCAATATCAGCGGGGACTTTCCCCGTTTCGAAAGATTTAAGCAAGAAAACTTTAGCAGAACTCTCGGGCGACATATCCAGCACCGCCGCGCGGTGGGATTCGCCCATCGTAACGACGATATCCGCCGCATCAATCAATTCCGTGCTCAATGTCTGGCTTTCGTGCCCGTCAAGGTTGATGCCGAGCTCTTCCAGTGCGGCAATGGCATTCGGGCTGGCCGGGTAGCCATCACCCGCAAATGTGCCGGCGGAGATCACGGTCCAGTCCAGTTCCCGCGCCCGTTTGCGCAGGAGCGATTCCGCCATCGGGCTGCGGCAGGTGTTGCCGGTACAGACAAACAGTACCGTTTTGGATTTTGCCGCTTTTTCGATCTCGGCCATTGGAACCGCACCTTCGCGAAGTAGAGTGATTTCGTCGCCTGCGACTTTAACGATCGTGCTGGGCACGCCCGCTTCGGCCGGGCCGGCGTCGAGTGTCAGTGCAACCGCATCGCCCAGTTCCTTGGCTGCCGCCTCGGCGGTAGCGCAGTCGGCGTGCCCGCTGAGGTTGGCGCTGGTGAGGGCGATCGGATGATCGCAGGCCTGTGCGACGGCCTGTGCGACCGGATGCTTCGGTGCGCGGTAGCCGGTGAAACCTTCATTTGAAGGCAGAATGAGTGTTACCGCGCCGGGCCAGTGCTTAGCGGCGATTTTGCGCGCGGTCTCGGAAAAGATGGCTCCATCGGCTTCTGCGTGTTCGACGCCGGAAACAAGGCGGGCAACCGGTTTGGCGGCATCGCGCCCTTTGGCCGCGCACAGCCGTTCGCGCGCGCCTTTGATGGAGAGATCACAGGCTGCACCGTAAACGGTCTCCGTCGGCAGAATGACCAGTTTTCCGTCTTCCAGCAGGGCGACAGCTTGGTTGATCAGGTGTAATTCAGGTGCGTCTTTTGTGATCTTGTGAATCATATTTAATCATGAAGGACATGAAGTGTGAGTTGAACCCGCTTCATGTCCTTCATCTGTTTCATTGGTTTTAATTAACCGTTGATCTGGGCCTGCAGTTCCGCATCAGCTTTGCGAACACCGTCAGCCATGTCTTTTTTGTACTGGATCATTTTTGCTGCCAGATCCGCGTCAGCGGTTGCCATGATCTGAACCGCGAGAACCGCGGCGTTGATTGCGCCTGCTTTGCCGATCGCCACGGTTGCTACCGGAACGCCCTTCGGCATCTGTACTGTGGAGAGCAGGGAGTCCATGCCGTCCAGAGACCAGCCTTTAACCGGAACGCCGATAACCGGCAGTGTGGAGTGACCTGCCAGAACACCTGCGAGGTGTGCTGCGCCGCCTGCGGCTGCGATGATAACCTGGTAGCCGTTGTTCTGCGCGTTTTCTGCGAATTCAGCTGCGTCGTGCGGTGTGCGGTGCGCAGACATTACTTTCACTGTGCAGTCCAAACCGAACTCAGCCAGTGTCTTCTTGGTGAACTCCATTACCGGCCAGTCAGAGTTGCTGCCCATAACAATCGCGACTTTAACGTTTTCCATCTCTGTTCCTCCATTAACTGCTTTTAAATTAAAGCGTTGCTTTTATCACGACCGCTCGTATGACGCAAACAGAACGTTTTTTTGAATAAATTCCCTACCCGCTGGTTGGGATATAACAATGGTTTACGAAAGGAAGTGACGCCGTCGCGGCGGCAAAATAGAATAGGCGTGTCTCCTAAATGCGCGCAGCGTTGTGGGGCTAATCAAAAGGAGAATAAAATGGCTGAAGTAACGTTTCTGGGAAATGAAGTGAAGACGGTCGGTGAACTCCCGGCTGTCGGTTCCGCGGCACCTGAGTTTACGCTGACCAACGGCGAGTTGGCGGATGTCGGTCTGGCCGCTTTTGCGGGTAAAAAGAAAGTGCTCAGTATCGTGCCGAGTCTGGATACAGAGGTCTGCGCTATCTCCGCTAAAAAATTTAATCTGGAAGCCGCTGCGCTCGAAAACGTGGTCGTGCTGAATATCTCCGCCGACCTGCCGTTCGCATCCGGCCGCTTCTGCTCCGCGGAAGGGATCGAAGATGTGGTGCCGCTTTCATCCTTCCGTTCCTCGTTCGGCGATGATTACGGCGTGAAAATCGACGGCGGTGCGCTGGCTGAACTGTTGACGCGCGCGGTTATCGTGCTTGATGAAGACAATACGGTTCTTTACACCGAACTCGTATCCGAAATCACCAACGAGCCGGATTATGAAAAAGCCCTTGCGGCGGTGAAATAATCCAATGCTGCGATAAAATCGAAAGCCATGAATAACTTGCTTAAAAACATTCCCGTGGATGCGCCGGAAGAGGTGGTGGATACAATTCTGACGGCTGATTCGGTGCGCCTTGAGCGGATCGTATCGAATGGCCAGAGCTCGCCGTCGGGTTTCTGGTACGATCAGGATGAGCACGAGTGGGTCGTGATTCTGAAAGGCCGGGCCGGACTGCGCCTCGAAAATGAGGCGGAGGCGCGCGAACTGAATGTCGGCGACTCCCTGAATATTCCCGCTCACTGCCGTCACCGCGTCGAGTGGACAGACTCTCCGACCGTCTGGCTCTGCGTGTTCTATAAATAAAGTATCCGTAGATCCCGGGGGTTGCCGCGTCGTTGTCGACGTGAACTCCTGACTGGTCTGCCCGCGTCATGGGGGGGTCAAAAATCGTGTTGGGTTATGATTTCGTCGGCGCGCCGCTTTCATAATCCTTTCTGGCTCAGCGTGTTGTTTGGGTTGATTTTGAATGATACAAAAAAGGTGGCAAAAAGGGTTGCGTTCCGCTCCCGATTCGGGTTTCTTGTTGGTATCGAATTTGAATAACGGAGAACAAAGGAGGAAAATAAAATGGTATTGGTTAATAAACAGGCCCCGGATTTTGAAGCAACCGCAGTAGTGAATGGTCAGTTCGAGCGCATTAAGCTCTCCAGCTACCGTGACAACAAATACGTGTTGCTGTTTTTCTACCCGCTCGACTTCACATTTGTCTGTCCGACCGAGCTGCACGCGTTCCAGGCTAAATACAAAAAGTTGCAGGAACTGGATGTGGAACTGATCGGCGTGAGTGTGGACTCTGAGTACAGCCACTTTGCCTGGTTGAACACCCCGAAAAAAGAGGGGGGCATCCAGGGCGTGAAATACCCGCTGGTAGCGGATATCACTAAACAGATTTCTGAAGCATACGACGTGTTGCTGGAAGAGGGCGGTGTTGCTCTGCGCGGCCTGTTCCTGATCGACAAGAACGGTGTCGTTCAGCACCAGGTTGTAAACAACCTCCCGCTGGGTCGTTCGGTCGACGAAGCCCTGCGTGTGGTCGAAGCCCTGCAGTTCCACGAAGAGCATGGCGAAGTCTGCCCGGCCAACTGGCATAAAGGCGACAAAACCATGAAACCGGACCAGGCAGGTCTGGAAGAATACTTTGCCGATTAACCATCGGTAATATCTCCCTTGTTGTGTGCGGGGTCCGGCCGAAAGGCCGGGCCCCGATTTTTTTATTGGCGCAACCGCGCGCATTTGGGACATTGATTTTTTATGCAAACACCGTTTTACAGCTATAAGCAGTATATGATCGATCGTTATGGCGAAGCGCTTTTCCGCGTGCCGATCGATCTCGATTTCGGTTGCCCGAATCGTGATCCGGATGGAACCGGCGGATGCACGTTCTGTCCGGTCAACGGTGCCCGTGCGCAGCAGACGCTCCAGTCGGAAACGGTTGAAGAGCAGGTGCACGATGCGATCGAGTTTTCCCGCCGCCGTTACCGCGCCAAAAAATTCATGGCCTACTTTCAGGCTTACACCTCCACGTTTGCCCCGGCGTCCGAACAGCGCGCGCTTTATGAACGGGTCTTGCAAAAGGAAAAATTTGACGCGGTCAGCATCGGCACGCGCCCCGACTGCCTGTCGGACGAAACCCTCGATTATCTTTGTGAGCTGAATAAAACCGTCGAGGTGTGGATTGAACTCGGTGTGCAGACGGCACATAACCCGACGCTCGAACGGATCAACCGCGGCCACACATGGGAGCAGAGTCGCGAGGCGATCGTCAAGCTGCATGAACGCGGACTGAAAGTCGCCGCGCACGTTATTTTAGGACTGCCCGGCGAAACGGCTGAACATTTTCAGCGGACCGCCGAGGCGTTGGCGGAACTGCCGCTGGATGGGGTCAAGCTGCATAACCTGCATCTGATCCGCGGGACGCAGCTGGCGTTTGAATATGTGCGCGAGCCGTTTCATTTGTTCGGGCCGCACGAATACGCCGAGCATGTGATCGACTTTATCCGCCGCCTTTCGCCGCAGACCCCGATCATGCGCCTGACGACCGATACGCCTGACGAGGAGCTGGTCGCGCCGATCTGGCGCCTCGAAAAAGGGCAGTTCCTTGAATATCTCCAGCAGCAGATGGTGTTCCGCGAATACCAACAGGGGGATCTGTTTGGGGCGCCGGATGCCGAATGCGCGAAACAGGGGGTGCAGGAAGCTGTGGTTACTGACGACGGTTCGGTGACCTTTTTCAGCAAGGATTTCAAGGAGCACTACCATGCCTCGGTCGGTGCGCGCACTGAGGCGGAACAGAAGTTTATTGCTCCATCCAATCTCGAAGAACGTTTGACGGCGGGTCCGGTGCGTCTGTTGGATGTCTGCTTCGGGTTGGGATACAATTCGCTCTGCGCAGTAAACAAAGCACAGACGCTGGATGCGGAGCTGCAAGTCGACGCGCTTGAGATTGACCGCCGTGTCGTTCGCAATGCCGCTGCAACTATTCAGCCCCATAACTCTGATGCGTTTGATTGGAAGCTGGTTTTGGAACGCTTGTATTCAGAGGCTCAAGTATCAGGCGACAAGTATCAGGTGTCCATGCATTGGGGCGACGCCCGTTGGCAGCTGCAACAGCTTTCGGACGGTGTATTTGACCTCGTGTATCTCGATGCGTTTTCAACGCAGAAATGCAGCGAGTTATGGACGGTGGATTTCTTTCGTGAGCTGTACCGTGTGATGAAACCGGACGCGTCACTCTTTACTTACTGTGCCGCTTTGCCGGTTCGCTCGGGGCTACTCGAAGCCGGCTTTTATGTCGGCGAAACCGAGGCCGTCGGCCGTGCCCGCGGTGGAACCATCGCCTCAAAAAATGCGGACGACATCAGCCTTCAGATTTCGGAAACGGAACTCGATGCTATCCGGAACACCACCCGCGGCCTCCCATATCGTGATCCCTATCTCTGCTGGACTAACAAGCAGATCCTCCGCCACCGACAGGAGTTGGTGACAGAGATGAAACAGCGCTAGTGCCGAATGAGGCGACCTCATTTTTGAGCGCGAAATGATGTGGGAAAGTCGCTAAAGGGATTTCCTTTTCGCGCTTATTTTGCGTGTGTTGCTGGTACTTTTTTCCGGCTTGGTGGCAGATTGAGCGCGGTGGTATAAGCTTATCAGCTTTCCGGGGGATATCTGCAGGCGGAGCCCGATAATCATGAGCTGGTTGATTAGCGCGGTGCGGATTACCCCGAGCCGTTTCCATCGGCGAGCGGAGGTGAGGGACGTGGCTACCGTGATGCGGATGTTGCCGAATCTGCGCAGGCGGCGCACAAAGAGATAGTCCTCCATGACCGGTGTTCCCGGAAAACACACATCTCGTCGAACAGGTGTTTCCGGATGAACAGGCCCTGGTTGCCGTGGGGTAATTGAAAAAGTTCGGCGCGCAGGTTGGTGAAAAACTCGATCATTTGCAGACGCAGGTTGGTTTCGCTCAGTTTAAAGGCGAAGGCTCCCCCGGCGGTTTTGGGCTGATTCAGTGTGGCATCAATGATTTTTGGAAAATTGGTCGGCGGCAGGGTGTCGGCATGCAGGAACAACAAGGTTTTGGTCTTGGTCTCTGCGGCACCGGCATTCATCTGGCGGGCGCGCCCAAGTGGAGCATGAACCACACGGGCCCCCAGGTTCTTCGCGATGTCAACGGTCTGATCGCTGCTGCCGCCGTCAACGACGATGCATTCCACGTGGGGCAGGGTGGCGAGCTGGAGGGTCGTGGCGATATAGGCCTCTTCGTTCAGGGTTGGAATGATAACGGACAGTGTTTTCATGCAGACGCAGCCTCTGGTTCTAAGCAAGGTTGAGCGAACTTTATATCTTCGGGGCGATCAGTGTTATTGGGCTTGGGCGGGAAAAGGCGGCCGGACGCGCCGGCTGCTGATGAAGGTTTCTTTTGCTTTTGTGACCAGCCCGCATCTTCCGCAAGCATATACGGAGTGGGGCTGAGGGCGATTGTAACCGCTGTGCCGGCGAGGTTCGGAATGTAATTCACCTATTCAATTTTCCGGCTTCTTTGGACGAAATCCGCGTAACAGGGTCGGGCAATAATAAGATTAAAATAGTGTCAGTTTTTTAAAGAACGACATTGCGTGAGCGAGGTTCGCAGGCGTAGGTTCTTTCTCGGACGCTTAGCTCAGTTGGTAGAGCAGCTGACTCTTAATCAGCGGGTCAGGGGTTCGAGCCCCCTAGCGTCTACCAATATTAAGTCCCTCGCAACCAGTTCGTTGCGCGGGATTTATTCTTTGTTCTCCAGGTTTGCGCAAATGTGCATTCCGGCGGCTGGATGTATGACCGCTGGGGCGGGGCCAAGCATAACCAGCTGAACCATCTGGAAGGACGGGTCTTCTGGAACTGCAACAACACGGGCAGGGGCGAGCCGGGTCCGGGCGCACCTAAAGAAGGACGCGCTACTAAGGGGAACCGCCCTTTTTCTTTCTGTAGCCGATTGCGATGGCGATCAGCAACAGCAGAATCCCGCAGGTGGTGACCCAATGTCCGGCGGCGGTTTGACCCAGAATGGAGCCGGAGATGACGCCAAGGGCCAAGCTGTAGAGTATGATGTTGTTTTTCATAACTGCCTCCCTTCAAATCTTACGCGAGCCCGCGGGCTTCCGGAAACGCAACGCGGACGAGCGGTTTTTTATTCCAGCGTGCCGGTGGTATCCTCTTCGACGATAACGTCGCCGCTGAAAAAAGGACTGAGCTGTTCGGCCAGTTCGTCCATAGCTTCGCGTGCCGTATCCGCCCGAGCCTCAAACTCACCGTGCTTGGGCATGCCACGCAGTCTATAGCATTCATCGATGATTAATCCGGCGTAGAAATGTTTGCTGGAACCAGCCAAGGTGCCTCTGCCGTAGACCTCTTCCGTTCTCATTGAAGCCGCCATGATGGGAGTGTCTGAATTGAGCGTCATATCACACCTCCTTGCCTCACCTGAATGGTAACAAATTTCGGTGAAAAAGAGATGCCTTTATTTGGTCCGCACCGACCCCTCCAGCCCGAAAAAACGAATTAGACTGACTGCCCCATGTCGCATTAGAGAAGGTTCGGCGAGTTTCTTTTGTATGGAGAATCCAGTCTTGATCTATAAATAATCATTTCCTAGCAGCATAACGTTATGAGTGAGCCGCCGTGCATATAAACTCAGTATGTTTGACCGGCGTTTTC
>JBHORO010000008.1:0-53413 GCA_042566005.1 Verrucomicrobiota bacterium | reverse complement strand
AAACTCTAAATGGAAGGACGAGTTCCGCCTCGACCTTTTTCATTTCAAAATCATGGACGGGGTGGAACCCGTCCCTCCATCTCTGAGCCTTCCTATGCGTAGCTGTGCAGCGCGCTGGACAGCTTCGGCAGAATGTTGACCAGCAGGAAGGTGGCCAGCAACGCAAGGAAGGCGAGCGCGTGCGCCCAGTCGGTCTGTTTTTTCCAAGGTGAGCGACAGATGTGCAGCGCAATACTGTACAGCATCCAGGTGATCAGCGCCCAGGTCTCTTTCGGGTCCCACGACCAGTAGACGCCCCAGGCCTCGTCGGCCCACAGTGCGCCTGACAGCAGCCCGAAAGTCATGAACGGAAACGCGAGCCGGATCATGCCGAGGATCGACGAATCGTACTCCGCCCCCTTTTTGGCGATGCGCTTGACCAGCATCATCACAAACGCGGCCGTGCAGAGGGCATACGAAATCATGTAGGCCAGCACATGCGGCACAAACCACGGCGACTGCAACGCGGGCATCCGACGCCACGTGCTGGAACTATCCATGAACACCGCGCCCATTAGCGGCAGCATGGCTGTGAAAGCAAAATAGGATAAGAGCTTGAGGCTTGCGGCCTGAGGGTTGACGTTCAGCTTCATCAAAAAATAGAGCGGCAGGAAACAGAGCCCGAGCACCACCTGCACGTGATACATACTGCCGAACGGCGGCTCACCTGCATTCATCCAGTTCATCACGAACGCGCCGAGCGCGGCAAACCACCCGAGCACAAACAGCCCCATCGCCGCGCGCGGTTTTTTCATTAAAGAAACCAGCCAGGCCAGACCGTTCAGCGCCGCACCCGAAATCAGAAACAGTTTAAGCATGACGCCCTCCCGGGAAAAACGTGCTTACAAATGAGCCGACAATTACCATCCAAATCCCAGCCACCACCAGTGGCCGGCCCGGATCATAACGCGCACTCAAAACCACGTACCGCATCGTGCGCTGATCATACGACATCAAATAAAAGCGCCAGCCTTTGTAGGTGACCGGATAGTTAATAATAACCGCAGCCTCGATTTCGCCGTCAAAGCGCAGTTTAGTTTCATATTTTTTGGGAGTCAGCGACTGCCGGACAAGCACGCTGCCGTCCTCCAACACCACTCGCGGCAACCACAAGCGGCCCATGCGGAAATCATCGACAGCCACCGGGCCGTAGCCCTCGACCTGAACCTCTGCTGCATCGACATTCAATACGATATCGCCCGCTGCCTGTTGGCCGCCTTTAAACACATCGCGCGTGTAGACTGGCGAGTAGTACTCAACATTGAACTCCAGCGCTTCTACCCTGACAGGAATCTGCAGTTTCGAGCCATCGTCAAGCTGCATCTGATTCACGGGCGGATGATTCAGCCCAACGGTCATGCTTCCTTTTTTACCGTTCACGTACCCAATGAACGCACCCGTCAACAGCACGGTAATCCCGAGGTGCATCAGCACAAACCCCGGCTTGTTCCAGCGCTTGATTACCGCAACAAGGTTCGCTATTCCCAGCACAAAACCGAGCGCTATAAATAGAGGCGACTTAAACAAGTACGGCAACGCCTCTCCGCTCGGGGCCGCAGTCACGCCCGCCAGCATAAACAGCACAATCGCCGACATCAAAACGATACAAAAACGCATTATCTCACCTCCGCTTCTGCGGCTTCACCAAAATAGTACGGACTGACCTTTTTCAATTCACGGATCGAGCCGAGCATGTTTGCGGGAACATCGCCGACCACGCCGCACAGCTCACGGAACAGCGCGTGCGTCCGCTCCCAACTGGAATCGTGAATCATCGCGTATAAATTAAAGGGGAAGGCTTCCGAATATGAGCGTTCGTAACAGTGCGTAATCTCCGGACGCGCCGCCAACCGTTTTCCGGCCGCGTCCATTTGTTCCGGCGGAACATTCCAGACGCACATCGCATTGGCCGTAAAACCGACCTTACGATGAAAGAGAATCATCGCCACACGCCGCAATGCACCCTGCCGCCTCCACGCCTGCATCTTCTGCACCAGCGCCTCTTCTGTCATGCCGGCGGCCTCGGCAATCGCAGCAAAGGGACGAGATACAACCGGCAGACTCTGCTGCAATTGACGGATCATTTCCTGTTCTTTGGCGTCAGGGTTCAAAGCAGACCCGGCCACTTGCACGGGTTTTGAAGCTGCCGGCTTTTTCTCAGCTCGCGGATCAAACACCACATCGATCTTAAAGCGTTGCAAGGCCGGCAGAACGAGAATCGGATACGCCACATGCGCCTGCACCCGCGCGACCTCATGATCAAATTGCGAAGCCGGCGCTGCCAGAGTGAACCATACATTCGGCCTGGGCTGCGACGGAGCCCCTGCCAGTGACGGATCCAATTCCGCCGGCCAATCGCGCACATAACAGTGCGTAACCCCGATGTGCGGACAAATTTTAGCGGCCGCCAGATCAATCTCAGCCTCTGGCACAGCTACCCCGCATAGCGCACTTTTATAGCCCAAACCGCGCGCGTCAAAAACCGCACCGAACCGGCGCGCTTTCCCTTCATCAAAAAAACGTTGCGTACGCGCCAGCACCCGCTCTTCTGTGGATTTCAAGCGCTCCGCCAGAACCTTAAAAGGCTCCACCGCCAGCGGGAAATCGCGCTGCAGCTGAAACATCAATTCCTGATCAAAACCATCCACAAAAAACTCCTATTCAGGCTGATAGCCACAGGTCGGCTCGGCATCCAGATAATCACCGGTTGCGCTCAAGGCACGCGCCCGGCAGCCGCTGCAGAGCGCAACGAACTCGCACGCGCCGCACTTGCCCTTATATTTTGAAAAATCGCGCAGGTCGTTAAAAACAGGCGACGTTTCGTAGAGCGTCTTAAAATCATAGTCCGCCGCGCGCAGGTCCCCGCACGGCACATCGAAAAAGCCACACGGCTGCAAAATGCCCGTGTGCGAAATAAAAACAAATCCTTTGCCGCCCATGCAGCCGCCGTCCTGCGATTCCTCGCCCATCTCGTTCTTAACGCGCACCACATGCGGGGCACAGGTTGTCTTTACACGGATCGGTGAGGTGCGGTTTGTTTCGACCACCCAGTGCAGCAGCTCTTCCGCCTGCTCCGACGAAATCTCGAGATCCTTCAAGTCGCTGCCACGCCCGGTCGGCACCAGGAAAAAAAGATCGAAGGTTTTGGCGCCGAGCTCGACGGCCTTTTCGTAAATCGCCGGGATGTCATCGATATTCTGGCGCGTCACCGTCGTGTTCACCTGAAACGGGATACCCGCATTAATCGCGTGTTGCAGCCCTTCCATCGTGCGTTTAAATGCACCCGGCACGCCCCGGAACGCATCGTGCGACGCCTTCGTCGCGCCGTCGATTGAAATGGAAATCGCCATTACGCCGGATGCTTTGAGTTTCGCCGCAGTTTCCTGAGTAATCAAGTGCCCACACGGAGCCATAACCACGCGCAGTCCTTTATCCGTCGCATAGCGGGCAATATCATAAATATCATCGCGCATCATTGGTTCACCGCCGGTCAAGATCAGCATCGGCTTGGCGAACGAGGCGATATTATCGATCGTGCGGTAAAACTCGCCGGTTGAAAACTCGCCAGCATAATCGCAATCCAGTGCAGCCCCGCGACAGTGCTGACAACGCAGAGTGCAACGTCGCGTCGTCTCCCACGCGATCACCACGGGTTTATTCTGGTTATTCAATCCATGCATACCTGTCAGCTTCCCCTAATTCCTTGCGATACAAATTGCCACTATAACAATGTCATTACCTCGAACCAAACCCAGACCCCGAAAAAAGAAAAAGCCTCCCCGCAACGAGGAGGCTTCCAACTTCATAACATCCTGATCAGCGGATCGGCACGGAAGTAAGCAATACGGTGATTCCCGTTTCAGCGGTCAGGGTATAGCTGCCGAGGGAAGCAGGAATCAGAACCGATGTGCCACATGCCACAAACTCTTTCTCGCCATCTCCGTATCCAATTTCAAACGGTCCTTCTGCCGAAAAGAGAACATGGAAGGTTTTCCCGCCTGCCTTCAAGGGCATTTCCCCCTTTACGGTCAGTTCGTCGAGCACGAAAAACGGCGAAGTGCAGATGTGACGGATCTCATCAGAAACCGCCACCGGCCGGCAGATCGGATCAGTATAATCTTCAAAGTCAATCACATGCAGAGCCTTCTCCACATGCAGCTCGCGCGGTTTGCCGTCGTGGCCCAGACGGTCCCAGTCATAGACGCGATAGGTTGTATTTGAACGTTGCTGAATCTCAAGAATCAGACAGCCGGCATCAATCGAATGCACACGCCCGCCCGGCACATAGGCCGCACAACCCTTAACCGCAGGAACTACACGCAAGACATCATCAAAGTGTTCTTCCGCCATCGCCGACAAAAAATCCGCGCGCGTCGTTCCCGGCTTCAGGCCGCAATAGATTTTAGCCGGCTCGTCATTGAGGAAATACCACATCTCGCTCTTCGGCTCGCCCTGCACCTCTGCGGCGTTATCATTATTCGGGTGCACCTGCACGCTCAGCGGCTTAGCGGCGTCGATCAGCTTAATCAAAAGCGGGAAATCATTACCCTCAACCGAAGAACCTAAAATCTCCGCGCCGTTTTCTTTCAAAACCTGCGACAGGGTTTTGCCGGCCCAGGCCCCATTGGCGATCACACTCTCGCCATCAGGATGCGTGGAAACCTCCCAGGACTCAGCATAAATGCCCTCGGGTGCCGAGCGCCCAAAACGCTGAGGCAATATCGTATTCCCCCACGGGTAATCCTTATAAACCGGCTCAAATTTCAACGGATACAACTTCACCAGAACCTTACTCTCCTGACTCGGAACAACTTGAATATGCGTATGACAAAATCTTCTACATAAGAACACAAAAACAGATTCAATGACAACAATCATCTGCACAACAACATCAAGTTGATGAAGCCATCCGACAAATCCGCCAAATTTTATTTCTAATTAGAAAAAAGCATCGATCCAACAAAGGGAACCGGCAAACAGAAGTAAGACGACCAGCAACCTTTGTTTTGCGGGGATGTGAAAGTAAAAAAGTGGCGCCCCGGTTGGGATTGACTCGCACTCCGTGCTCGGCCGCTGGCTTTTCTCACATAGCTCGAAACTCCTGCTTCGCAGTCGAACCCAAGGGTTCTCATCCCAACGTGGTGATGTGGAAGTAAAAAGAGTGGCGCCCCGGTTGGGATTCGAACCCAAGACCTACGGATTAGAAGTCCGTTGCTCTATCCAGCTGAGCTACCGGGGCGCTGAGAAAGTGATGCAAAATAGATAATTCATTAGCCGTTTTCAAACTCTATCTTGTCGTTTCGTATCTTTTTCTGCTGCCGGCGGAATATCATCGGCGATTTCTCATGCAGAACCGTAAAACCCGGGGCTATGTCCCTTATCTTCCGCAGCAAACCCCTCACCTGTTCAATTAAATCTCCGAATTGCAGATAAATGTCCTCAAGCCCCCGATTTGGGGTGTAAGGGACATCGAGACGAAACACTTGTTGCAAGTATGTAATAAATGTTGAAGAAATGCGTAGTTGGAGTACCCTGTCCGAACAGAAACGGCCAGTACTCTCAATTAAAATGCTGGGCAGAGAATACATGAACAAAAACGAACAATTAGAAATTGAACGCTATAAGTATATTTTGGGGCGCGCGAGGGGTTGAATAAAATGGTCGGGCGCGCGGTTTCTATTAATGCCTGCTCGCTCTGTTCCTCTGAGGGAACTCGGTAATCGCAACCCCGGCGGGCTCCTTTCTTGCCTTCCGGGGGTTTTATGCTAACAATCCAAATTCTTGTGACGAAGCTAACTGACGGAGCATTACATATATGAGCGAGCACGAACGCGAAATCGACGAACTCAAGGCGGAGCTGAAAAAATTTCATGCCGAAAAAGAGAAAATCCGCGCGATTATGGGTCAGGTGGGCGGTAAGCATTCGGCTAAGCGCGACCATATCGTCACCGGCGTTTTCATCGTACTGATTGCCATTCTGTTCATCCTCGATCTCGGCCACCACATTTTTCACTGGAAAGTCCCCATTCCTCCGCTCTTTTCCATCGCAGTCGGCGTGTTGCTGGTATCCATTAAAATCATCATGATGATTCACAAAATGACCAAGGTGGATCACTTCCAGTTCTGGATTCTGAACTCGATCGAGTTTCGCGTCGATCAGGTCAACAGCCGCATGCGGAAGCTGGAAAAGGTACTGAAAGAGCAGGCACAGCTGGATTAATTCGGGCAAAGCAGTGGACGAAAACCCGACCATCATTCTGGCGGCGCACGGCAGCCGCGAAAGAGAAGCGCTGGAAACCCTCCGGCGCTTTGATGTATCGGTACGCCAGGCCTTTCCGGAGCATCGCGTAATCTGGACCTTTGCGGACTACATTCTGCGCAAACTGCGTACCGGTCAGCCGGAAGCGTGGTCCGCGGAAACTCATTGCGCCAACGAGCTGGATTCACTCCATTTGGATTCCGCGATCATTCAGCCGCTGTTTATCGCCCCGGCCCCGCTGTCGCCGGATTTCGCATCAACCGGTTTTCCGGTCGGAGATGCCCTGCTCGACCCGCCGGAGCATATCGATCAGGTCGCCTCCATTTTAGAGCCGCAAATCACCGATCCAGACACGGCCTGCATTCTCTGCGGGCACGGCAGCAAAAAGCGCCCCGAAAACAACCGGCCTTTGATCGATCTGCACTCAGCACTGCAAACCCGTCATGCCAACGTATTTCTGGCGACGCTCGACGGCCCGCCGGGCTGTGACCAGACGCTGGTACAGATCCGCAGGGCGGGCTTTAAAAAAGCGCATTTCATTCCGCTCATGTTTGCCAGCGGCATGCATATTCAGTCGGATGTGGCGGGCGACGGCCCCGACAGCTGGAAGAACAAACTCAATCTGCCGGCCACCCTTGCCCCGCCACTCGGCGACAACCCCCGGATTGTAGAACTCTTCATTAAGCGCATCCGCGGCCTGCTGAACTAATCTCCATGGAGGGACCGGTTCCACCCGGTCCACGGTCGGAGTGGAACCCGCCCCCCAGAAATTTTCGCTCCCCACACAGCACCTCCTAATGCATTGACTTTACTTTTCATCGGCGTACTGTCTGCCGCTTGAGTTTACTGAGGTCCACCGGTAAGTCCCGTGAGATTCGGGCACTGACGCGCAACCGTAATCGGCTATCGAGCCGGAGTCGGAAAACGAGCCTCGGTTTTTGATAACCCTCGCGTCTGGGGAAAACTCGGGGCTCAGCCTGCCGTTTTCCGGTCGGACAGTTCCGTTTTTTCACGACGCGAGAGAAATATCCCTCGCGATGGGGAAAAACTATAAAGGAACAACATGAACGGAAAATATATCCTGTCGGCCCTGTTTGCCGGCACAACGGCTCTCGCCGCCTATGGCGAAACCACCAACGAAGTCATCGTAACCGCCGCCCGCATTGAACAGCCGATTGAACAGATCGGAAGTTCGGTCACGTTAATCACCTCAGAGGAGCTTGAGCAGCGCAATGCCCCAAATCTGCAGGATGCGATCAAACTCGTCCCCAGCCTTCAATTTGTAGCCTACGGCGGACCAGGCACATCCTCCAGCGTTTTCATTCGTGGAGCAGAAGCCGACCATACCTTGGTACTGATCAACGGGGTTCGTGTAAACAGCAACACGGCCGGCGGATTCGACTTCAGCTCCCTCGCGGTCGATATGATCGAATCCATCGAAGTTGTGCGAGGTCCCCAGAGCGGATTGTATGGTTCTGATGCGCTGGGCGGCGTAATCAATATTAGCACAAAGAAAGGGGCGGCCGTTCCCCTCAGCGGATCGGTATCCGAATCCGTCGGGGAAAAGGGTTACCGCACGGCAAACCTGGGCCTCAGTGGCGGAAATGAAACAGCCGACTTTAACACATCCATTTCGCTCTACGGCCTTAGCGAGCACGATATCGCCAAGAACAATGGCGGCACAGAGGATGACCCCACTGCGCGCCTATCCATTTACACTGGCGGCGGGCTGAATTTCGCAAAAGATGGCCGAGCAGACCTGAGCCTGTTGTACACAAAAAGCGACACAGATCTCGACGGATCCAAAGGGAACGACGACCCCCAGAGATTCACTGAGAACGAAAAATGGATCAGCGCACTTTCCGTCACGAAGCCGGTAAACGATTTCTATACGCAAAAACTTTCCGCGGGTTACTCTCGCCAAAAATATAAGGGTTTAGCTAGCCGCCCGATTGACTACCAGACGTCAAGCTATGACGCCTCTGCACAGGCAATTATTGAACCAAGCGACAATAACACACTGAGCATCGGTTATGATTTCCGCCGTTCGGAAGCAGAAAACAAAGGCGCCTTTGAAGCTAAACATCGCACCCAAAATGCGATTTTTGCCCACAACTCCTGGGATCTAAACGGGATCTGGTTTGTAAACCTGGGTGCCCGGTACGATGATTTCTCAGACATCGACGGAAAAGCGACATGGAAAGCGGACACCGCAGTGTATGTACTGGAAAATACGCGCCTGCACGGAAGCGTCGGAACCGGTTACCGCGCTCCAACGATGAATGACCTTTACTACACCTATGGCGCGCCTGCGCGGACCTACCTGAAACCCGAACAGAGCAAGTCGTTTGATGTCGGTATCGAACAAACGATCAATGAAAATATCACCACGGACGTGACCTTCTTCAAATCGGATGTCGAAGACCTGATCGCCTGGGCAGAGGTGGGCGAAGGCGTCTGGCAGCCGAGCAATGTGAACAAGGCCGAAATCAGGGGCATTGAAGCAACAATCAAGGCAACGCCATTGAAAGGACTGACGACTAAGGCGTCATACACGTTCCTGGAAGCGGAAGATGCAAGTTCAGGCAATGAGCTGCCCCGCCGCGCAAAACACAGCGGAGGCATTTCTGCGAACTGGGAATACAGCAAACGCGGAAATATCTATGTTGATTACGCCTATACCGGCAAACGTTATGATAACGACTCCAACAGCCGGGAGTTGAAAAGCTTCGGTCTAGTCAATGTGGGCAGCCGCTACCAGCTGACGGACCATTTCAGTGTATTTGCAAACGTTGAAAACCTCTTCGATAAAGACTACGAAACCGCCAGCGGATACGGTACCGTCGGACGAGTTGCGTCATTCGGAGTTAAAGGCGAATTTTAACCGATATCACAACCGCTGCTGCCGGGCTATTCCCGGCGGCGGCATAAACAACAGGAGCTGCTCATGAAAAACAGATTCAAGCTACTTACAGCCCTCACCGTGGCCACGGCCTCCCTCCTATTCAGCGCGTACGCAACCGAATCGCACGTAAACAAGCACGGCGAAAAAGCGGGAAACATCATTGCGCTCAAAATCGACTACGGCACTCAGCAGCCGGCGCGCAGCGTGCAGGTTCCTTTTAAAGCCGGCCAAACGGCACTTGAAATCCTGCAGCGCGCCGCAACAGTGGAAACCCACCCCGTCGGTAAATATGTTTTTGTCAGCGGCATTGATGATGTGAAGGGCAAGCGGGGCGACATGGCGTGGTACTACCGCATCAACGGTCAGCCCGCCAAGAAGCTGGCCTTCTTTAACATCATCAACAAGCCCTGCCACATCACCTGGATATACACCAAAGACCGCTGCTCAGCGACAGTAGATGGGCGCCAGCCAGCCCGTTAGGAGCCACGTATGCAGGAACTGATTATAAAAGGTGGAGCGCTGATGTGGCCGTTGCTGGCCTGCTCGGTCATTTCAATCACCATCGTGCTCGAACGGATCATCTTCTGGCTGCTGGCCCATCTGTCACACAACCAGAAGCTGATAAACCAGATCTTCAGCCTCACGGAAGCGGGCCAATTCGAGCAGGCGGCGGATTCGGCACGGAAGACCCAGTGCGGGTTCTGTCGAATCCTGACCGCAGGTCTGACGCACCGCCAGTACGGACTTGAAGAGTGCATGGAATCGGCCGCTTCGGCTGAAATCGCGAAGATGAAACGCGGCATGAGCGTACTCGACACCATTATCACGCTTGCGCCGCTGCTGGGAATTCTCGGCACCGTTTCGGGCATTATCGCGTCGTTCGACCTGCTGGGCGAAATGGGCATTCAGGATCCGAAGGCCGTCACCGGCGGCATTGCCCAGGCCCTGATCACCACCGCGGCCGGGCTATCGGTGGCCATCGTGACGCTCATCCCCTACAACGCGTTTGTACGTAAGGTCGAAAAGTTCACGCACACGGCCGAAAAACTCTGCACACACTACTGCGTGACGGTGCAGATGGGCGAAGAAAAGCGAAATCCCTAACCAAGAGAAGCTATTTTGAGCCACAAAAAGCACCAAACAAAATGAGCAGGCTCCCTTTCGTGCCGTCTCGTGTTTTTTGTGCCTGTTAATCGTTCTTCTGTGGGAACCCGAAATGAAACTGAAATCCGGATTTGAAACCAGAAAAGCGCGCGTTGAAATGCTGCCTCTGATCGATGTGGTGTTTCTACTGCTCGTCTTCTTCATCTACGCCTTCCTCTCGATGGTAATGCACCACGGCTTGAAGGTCGAATTGCCGAAAGCCGGACGCGCCACCCTAAACATTGAGGACTACATCGCAATCACCATCGACCGCGAAAACCGCCTTTTCCTGAACAAGGACCCGATTGCGGAGGAGGCGTTGATCCCACATGTTCAGGCACTGCGCGCTCAAAATGATGCGATGCCAATCTTCATTAACGGCGACAAGGCCGCCGGACTCGGTACCGCCGTCAAAATTCTGGATCTATTACAAACCGCGGGCTTTGAAAAAATCTCCTTCTCATGCACACCCGACCAGCCATAGCCGGACAGCTCGCGCGTTATGCGGGGGCCATCCTGATTTCGGCAGGCATCCACTGGGGCCTGTTTCGAAGCGCGTGGTCACATCGCCCGACCGACGAGTCTGCCCGGATCCGGCTGCTGCAAGGCATACATGCCGTCGAACTGACACTGCTTCCCTCGGTCGCCAGCAAGGCGACGGAACCTCAGCCGGTTGAGCCGGCGCCCGCGCCGGAGCCCATTCAGGAAGCACCTCAGCAACAGGAAGCTGAAATCGCTGTACCTGAACCGGAAAAAGAAAAACGGGAGGACGAAGCTCCCGTCGAGCCGGAGGCAGAACCGACCGCACAGCAAATCATCGATTCCATCGAACAAACGGGCTCCCTGCAAAGCAAAGGCGTCAGTGCACAGGCCGTCGGAGAAATCGTACCGCTCTATCCGCGCCGCTCCAACCTGCGGGGCGAAGAGGGAACCGTCATTCTTAACGTCCACATTTCTGAGGAAGGAAAAGTGGTTGAGGCAACCATTACCAAATCGAGCGGGTTCCGCCGCCTCGATGCCGCCGCGCTAAAAGCGGTCAGAAAAACCGAATTCACACCGGCAATGGAAAACGGACATCCGGTTGAAGATGTGATACCGATAAACATAACATTTGAGCTGAATTAAATATGAAATACATCTGGTCCATTTTATTGATGCTGATCTGCGGCTGCGCCAAACAGTCAAACCGGCCCATTGTGCCCGAACACCCGCAACGCGTGATTTCGCTCGCACCCAGCATCACCGAAACCGTCTTCACCATCGGAGCCGAGGAAAAACTCGTCGGCAACACCGACTGGTGCAACTACCCCGAAGCCGCCAAGGGAATTGCCCGCATCGGCGGCTATATGACCCTTAATGCAGAAGCAGCCTTAACCGTCCGGCCTGATACGATCCTGCTGCTGGCCGAACACGCCCATTTGCGCGCAAAGGCGGAAGAACTGGACATCCCGGCGGTCATGCTGAGCAACAAAACCGTTTCCGACATTCTCGCCACCATCACTAAACTGGGGGTACTGCTGGAACGCGAAGCCGAAGCTGAATCGCTATGTTCAGAAATAAAAACCCGAATGCGGGCAATCAGCCGGAAAACAGAAACCCTCAAAAAACCGCGCGTTTTGATTACGGTCGGCCGCAACATGGGCAACCAGAGCATCGACAGCGTATACTGCGTCGGGCTGCCGCCCTTCCACAACGAACTGATTGAAATGGCGGGAGGCGAAAACGCCTGCCAGCTCAACCAGCCCTATCCGCGTATCGGCGCAGAGGGAATACTGGCGATGAATCCCGACATCATCATCGACCTGCTGGACGAGCAGGCCACGCCAGACGACATAGAACACGCGCGACAGGACTGGCTGCAAAACAAACAAATTCGGGCCGTACAAAACAACCAGATCCATGTGCTTGCAGGCAACCATACCGTCACACCCGGCCCCCGATTCATCCTGTTGCTCGAGCAGTTCGCCCAAATCATCCGAGGACAAACCACGCATTAACACGAATCAGGAAATGTTTATGACCACAAAGACGCAAAGAATGGAGAATATTGTTCCCGCTCCGGGCCTTTGAGGTCGTTATCCAAAATCATGAGCTTTAGCATTCAAAACCTGTCCATGGCCTTCGCAGAGAAGGAGGTCCTGAAAAACGTCACGCTGAACATCCAGCGCGGCGAGTTTCTGAGCATCCTCGGCCCGAACGGGGCCGGTAAATCCACCCTGCTCAAATGTATCTGCGGAATCCTGCACGACTGGCGCGGCAAGATTGAGCTCGAAGGCAAGCCGCTGACAAAATACAGCCCCCGCGCGCGGGCACAGCTTGTCTCCTATGTCCCGCAATCCGTCACTCACCGCCTGCCGTTCACGGTCTTCGCTTTTGTGGCGATGGGCCGCTATCCGCACCTTTCGCCCTTCTCCACGCTCAGCACGGCGGACCGCACGCATATCGACGAGGCTATCGCGGCCGTCGGCATGCAGGATTTCCGTGAGCGCCAAATGGACACGCTCAGCGGCGGCGAGCGCCAGATGGTAATGATTGCAGCCGCCTTGGCGCAGGGCGGCAATATTCTGGTGCTCGATGAACCGATCACCTTTCTCGACTACCGTCATCAGGTGGCCGTCATGAAGACCCTGCAGCGCTTAAATCAGGAAAAAGGGTTCACCATTATCACAGTCAATCATGACCTGCACAGTGCACTCCAGTTCAGCACAAAGCTGGCCGCTCTCAAAAACGGAGAGCTCATCCGCCACGATGCTCCGTCAACCTTCCGCGAGGAGGCGTTTCTGCAGGAGTTGTACGGAACCCAGTTCCGCAAACTGGAATTCGACGAACATGAATTGATCCTGCCGGAGGGGTTGCTGCCATGAAACGGAAATTGATTCTTCTCATTATCGGCATCATCGGCTTGCTGATTCTTCTGTTCACCCCTCAGATGGGCACGCATTGGATCAGTCCGCTGACGCACAAACTGAGTGAGCTGGACTCCCACATCTTTATCAACCTGCGCATCCCGCGCGTCCTGTTTGCGTTTGCCTGCGGCAGCGCACTTTCACTGAGCGGCATGGCGTTTCAGGCGATGTTCCGTAACCCGCTGGCGACCCCGTTCACACTCGGCGTTTCCAGCGGTGCCGCGCTCGGCGGCGCACTCTACATCCGGCTGGGGCTCGGCTTTTTTGTACTCGGCGTTCCGGGCATTACGCTCTTCGCCTTCAGCGGCGCGCTTGTGACCTTGGTGGCCGTTTACACCCTGACGCGGGTCCGCGGCGGCTTCAGCACATCCACACTGCTTTTGGCCGGCATTGCTATCAACTTCTTCTGTTCCAGCCTGATCCTGTTCGTGAAGTACCTCTCGGGCTTCGGCGACTCGTTCTCCATCATGCGCTGGATGATGGGCGCGCTGGACATCACCGGCTACACCAAATTGCTCCAGATCCTTCCGTTCATTATCGCAGGCACCGTTATTCTCGGACTGCTTGTACAAGATCTGAACCTGCTGCTGACCGGCGAAGATCTGGCCCAGAGCCGCGGCGTCCCCGTTGCCCGTACAAAAAAACTCGTATTTCTGGCGGCCAGCCTGCTCGTCGGCAGCGTGGTCGCCTTCTGCGGACCGATCGGCTTTGTCGGCATGATGGCCCCGCATATCGTGCGACTTTTACTCGGGCACGACCACCGCTGGCTGATGCCCGGCACCTTGCTGTTCGGCGGTGTGTTCATGGTGCTCTGCGACACCCTCGCACGCACCCTGATTTCGCCGGGTGAAATCCCGGTCGGTGTCATCACCGCCCTGCTCGGCGGCCCGTTTTTCCTGTGGCTGCTCTTAAACCGAAAAGGACATGTGGAGTTCTGATGAAAGATAAAGGATACGTACAAGTTTATACCGGCAACGGAAAAGGCAAGACGACCGCCGCGCTTGGACTGACTCTGCGCGCCGCGGGGGCGGGACTGAAGGTTTTCATCGGCCAATTCGTCAAGGGCACGCACTACAGCGAACTCGACGCGCTCAAGCGACTCGATGA
Source organism: Verrucomicrobiota bacterium (assembly GCA_042566005.1). GTDB lineage: Bacteria > Verrucomicrobiota > Kiritimatiellia > Kiritimatiellales > JBHORO01 > JBHORO01. The sequence goes on along the minus strand of JBHORO010000008.1, from coordinate 39,054 downwards.
TCAGATCTCTGTCACTCAATATGGCAGTGGATCCTTCCTTTTCGGTCAACCGACCGAAAAGGACGCGGAGCTGGCTCGAGCCGGATTCGAGGAGTTGAAACAGATCGCTCTTTCGGGCGAATACGACATCGTAATTTTTGAGGAGGCCAATGTGGCGGTTGGGCTCGGCCTGTTGCAGGTTGAAGACCTGCTGAGTGTAATCGAAGAAAAACCCGAAAACGTCGAGCTGGTTTTCACCGGACGCGGTGCGCATGAAAAACTGGTCGCCGCGGCGGATCTCGTCACCGAAATGAAAGAGGTCAAGCACTACTATCATGCGGGCGTCCAGGCGCGTACTGGCATTGAAAAATAGTCTGACGAGATTCAGTCTAAAGAGGTAGTCAAGGTAGCAATTATCCGTTAACTTTAGCGGCCTATAAAAGAACGGACTGAATCAATGACTGAGAATAGATTTTCAAGGAATGTTTTCCCGGCCAGCCTCCTGTGCGAGGAGCGCAAATGCCTGGTGGTCGGCGGCGGCAAAGTGGCCGCACACAAAACCGGGCTCCTGCTGGATGCCGGCGCCCATGTAACGGTCGTCAGCCCCGAACTCAACGAAGCATTCGCCGAGCTGCTGCGTGCGGGAAAAATCACACACATCTCCCGTCCATTTGAGCCCTCCGACGTTCACGGAACATTTGTCGTATTTGCCGCCACCAACATGAAGCCGGTCAACCGCAATGTAATGGACGCCTGCAACGCTCAAAACGTGCTCTGCTGCCGAGTGGATGGCGATTGGTTTGAGAGCGACTTTGTCACCCCCGCTATCCTCCGCGAAAAAGAATTCATTCTCTCCGTCTCCACAGGCGGAGGAAGCTGCAAGCGTTCACGCCGACTGAAAGAGAACCTGCGCCATCACGTACAATTTCTGCGTCAGGCCGACCTGTTGGTTATCGGGCTGGATCATAACACCGCAACGGTCACCGAACTGGAGAGCGCAAAACAGAAAATCGCGGAAACCTGCGAAATGTTTGCCTGCCTGTGGGGCGTACACGAGTTTATGACTCTCAGCACCTGCAACCGGCTGGAGCTGATCGGAATTGTCTCCGATCACGACAAAACCATCGAACTGCTCCTTAAACTGCTGGGCCTCGAAAAAAACGGCTATGTCAAAAGAGGCCGCGATGCGTTTGTTCATCTGGCGGAAGTGGCCGCCGGACTCCATGCCCAGACACTCGGCGAAAAGAACATCGTCGCCCAGCTCAAGCACACGCTCAACGAAGCTCTTTCCAACTCCTGGTGTAACGGCGGCGTGCAATCCTGGATGGATACCGCCCTGCACATTTCCAAACAGATCCGGCAGGAGATCGAACCGTTCATCGAAAGCATGGAAATCGAAGACGTCTGCAACCTCTATCTCCAAGAGCTCTACCCGGAATCCGACAACACGCTCATCATCGGGCGCGGAACAATCGGAACGGGCGTACTCGAACGCCGACCGGACGCCCGCCAGATCAGCGGACGCGATGCCGCGGAAATTCAGGCCGAACTGCCGAAGGCTGACATTGTGATTGTTACCACCGGCAGTGACACCTACCTGCTGACCGAAGAGTACCGCCCGTTGCTGAAAAAAGGTGCTGTGCTGATCGATCTTTCCATGCCGCGTAATATTGATCCGGCCCTGCCGGGCATCATCGGATTGGCCGACCTGAAACACTGGTGCCGCCCGGATAACCTGGCGCACGTAATAGAAATCAGCCGCCCGATTATTCTCGAACACGCAGGCGAATACGACCGACTGGTGAATATCTGATGAAACAAACCATTACAACCGGAACCCGCGACAGCCGGCTTGCCGTCCTGCAATCATCGAACGCGCTCAAGGAACTGAACAAGCTGTTCCCGCTTTTCAACTTCGAGTTGAAATCGTTCTCATCGCCGGGCGACCGCGACAAACAGTCCGACCTGATCACCAGCGCACCGGACTTTTTCACGCGCGACCTGGATGACGCCCTGCTCTCAGGCGAAATCGACTGTGCCGTACACAGCGCCAAAGACCTGCCCGACGTCATCCGTCCGGAAATCGACTGGTTCTGGCTGCCGAACCCGGAAGACCCGCGCGATGTAATCATTCGTCGTGAGGGATCCGATCTGACCCGGCCCGGCGCAGTTTTCGGCAACAGCAGCGAGCGCCGCGGCGCATACATTCAAAAGTTTTACCCGAACGCCCAAATCAAGCCGATCCGCGGAAACATTGAAGAGCGCATCGCCAAACTGGATGCCGGCGAATACGACGCGATCCTGATGGCTTCCGCCGCGCTCAACCGGCTCAATTTACAGCACCGCATCAGCGAATGGATTCCCGCCAAAGACCTGCCCGCCCCCGAAGGCCAGGGTTATCTGGCGCTGACCTTCCGCAAAGGGGATGCGCGATTCAATACGATCCGCAGCTTATTCGTTAAAAGCGTCACTTTCGTAAGCGCCGGGATCGGGGATGCCGGGCTCTGCACTGCGGCGGGCATTGATGCACTGAAGCACTGTGATGTCTGCCTGTACGACGCACTCATGCCGCAGGGTCTATTGGAAAACCTCCCGGCCACCGCCAGAGCGATATACGTCGGCAAACGCAGCGGCCGGCACAGCCACGAACAGAAAGAGATCTCTGCGCTGATCGCCGATTACGCCCGTCAGGGTAAAAAGGTAGCGCGCCTCAAAGGCGGCGACTCCGGCATCTTCGGGCGGCTGGCCGAAGAGATCGATCGGCTGGACTCACTCGAACTGCCCCATCAGGTTCTGCCGGGCGTATCCAGCCTGAGTGTCGCCTCCACCGGCACCGGCCTGCTGATGACCCGCCGCGGCACTTCACGCGGATTTAAGGTGATCACGACCGCCCGCGCCAAAGGATCGGCCGAACCCGCGATCCCGTCCGACGACTCGCTGCCGACCGCCATATTCATGGGCATCCGCAGCTTGGCCGATACACTTCAGAATTTCCCGGCTGAACTCCCGGTTTCCGTCGTTTTTGACGCGGGAACGGTCAGCGAAAAAATCATCAGCGGAACCGTCGCCGATATTGTCTCCCAAATCGACGATTCACATGTCGGCAAACCCGGCATCGTACTGCTCGGAGAAACCGCCGACCGCAAATATCTCTACAAACATTGCGGCGTGCTTCACGGCAAAAAAGTCTGGCTGACCTGCTCGCGGGCGCTGCAACCGGAAGCCTGCCGCATCACCGCCGATTTCGGCGGAAAACCGATAGGGCTGCCGCTCATTAAACTGAGCACATCAAGCGAACCGCTGCCGGACCTCTCCAGCTACGACTGGATCGTGCTCTCGTCCCCGTCGGCCGTCCACTGCCTGATGCAGCGCATCGATGATGTACGCGGCCTGCCGAAAATTCTGGCCTGCGGCCCCGGCTCCGCCCGCGCTTTAAAACGCTACAAAACGAAGTGCGACCTGATGCCGGCATCCGATTTCAGCACCGAGGGCATTCTTGAGGCCGCACAACAAAACCTGCCGAAAAACGCGCGGATTCTGCGTCTGCGTTCCGATGCGGCGGGTACCACGATGACGACCGAACTCGGCAAGCGGTTTGAGACGGCTGACGATTTTGTTATCTGCCACAACGAGCCGGTGCGCTACGAGACGGCCCCGGACTGCGATGCCATTTTCATCGCCAGCCCGTCGGCCTGCTCCACGCTTCTTGATCAGTTCGGATTTGAATTCATGCAGAGCAAGGAGCTGGTTGCGATCGGCCATAAAACTGAAGCCCGCCTCAAAGAGAACGGGCTGACCCCGGAATACGTGGCGGTCAACTCGACCGTCCGCAATGCGCTCAGCGAATGGGCGCACCACACCGTTTTGAAAAAACTGGAGGAACGATCATGAGCCAGTACCCCGACATCCGCCTGCGCCGGTTGCGCCAGAACCCGGCCATCCGCAATATGCTGAACGCACCCGCCCCGCGTCCCGAACAGTTTCTCTGGCCGGTATTCGTCGTTGACGGTGAGAATCAGAAAATCGCGATCGATTCCATGCCGCACCAGTACCGCATGAGTATCGACGTACTGATTCAGGAACTGGAGCCCGTCGTTCAATCCGGCATCGGCGGCATCATGCTTTTCGGCGTTATTGACGACGCCCTCAAAGATTCAGCCGGCAGCTATGTCTATCAGCAGGACGGACTCGTTCAGCGAGCGGTAACCGCCGTGCGCGTAGCCTATCCCGAGCTGTTGATTTTTACTGACGTCTGCATCTGCGGCTACACCACGCACGGGCACTGCGGCCCGTTGCTGGAGGACGGCACTGTCGATAACGACGCCTCCAACGAGATCCTCGCCAAAGCCGCGGTTTCGCATGCCCTCGCCGGCGCACACGGCGTGGCTCCAAGCGCGATGATGGACGGCCAGATCCGCGCAATTCGCACGGCGCTCGCTGAAGCGAATCTGAGCGACACGATCCTGATGAGCTATTCGACCAAGTTCGCATCGGCCATGTACGGCCCGTTCCGCGACGCGGCCGACTCGTCGCCGCAGCACGGCGACCGCCAGAGTTATCAAGCCTCCTACGCTGACCTCAACCAGGCCTTGCGCGAATCCGAGCTCGACGAGCAGGAAGGCGCGGACATGCTGATGGTCAAGCCGGCCATGTGTTATCTCGATGTGATCGCCAAAATCCGCGCGCGTTCGTTGTTGCCACTGGCGGCTTATAACGTGAGCGGTGAATACTCCATGCTTTTTGCCACGGCCGAACGCGGCTGGGGCGACCTCTACGCCATGGCGCGCGAAAACCTGATGGCGCTTTCCCGTGCCGGAACTGATATTTTTATTTCCTACTGGGCCAACCAGTACGACCAGATCTTCGGAGACAAGTAATGACCAAATCAGAGCAGCTTTTCGAAAAAGCACAGCAGTTTATACCCGGCGGCGTCAACAGCCCGGTGCGCGCCTTCAAGTCTGTCGGCGGCAGTCCGGTCTACTTCGAACGCGGCGCCGGAACCCGCATCACGACCGCCGACGGCAATGAGCTGATCGACTTCTGCTGTTCGTGGGGCGCGTTGCTCTTCGGGCACGCACATCCGGCGATCGTCGAAGCCTCCTGCAAAGCGGTAGAAAAAGGAACCACCTTCGGCGCCTGTGCCGAACAGGAAGTGGAATTCGCCGAAAAAGTGTGCGGTCTGGTTCCGGGCATGGATCTGATGCGTTGTGTCAACTCCGGCACCGAAGCCACCATGACGGCTATCCGCGTAGCCCGTGGCTTCACCGGGCGCAGCAAAATCCTGAAATTTGAAGGGTGCTACCACGGCCACGCCGACTCATTCCTGGTTTCCGCGGGAAGCGGTCTGCTGACCGGCGGCATTGCGGAGGCCTCATCCAAAGGCATCACGTCCGCTGCCGATACGCTCGTGGTTCCGTATAATGATGCGGAAGCCGTGCGTGCGCTGTTCGCGGAAAAAGGCAGTGAAATCGCGGCGATCATCGTCGAGCCGATTGCGGCAAACATGGGGCTGATCCCGCCGGCGGACGGTTTTCTGGAAACCCTGCGCGAGGTCTGCACTGAAAACGGGGCCCTGCTTATTTTCGATGAAGTGATTACCGGATTCCGACTCGGCGCGACCAGCTACGGCAACTTGGCCGGCATTCAGCCGGACCTGACCTGCCTCGGAAAAATCATCGGCGGCGGATTCCCGATGGCGGCCGTGGGCGGTCGTCGTGAAGTAATGGAAGTGCTCGCTCCGCTCGGACCGGTTTATCAGGCTGGAACCCTGAGCGGCAACCCGGTAGCACTCGCCGCCGGACTGGCCAACCTGAAACTGGCGGTCGAAGAGATCCCGTATGCGGCCATCGAGAAAAAGGCACAGCGCATTGCGGCTGAAATTCAACTGGACGAATGTACGTCCATGCGCCAGCTCGGCGGACTGTCGACCCTCTTCTTCAGCAAAGACATCCCGACCAACCTCGACGGCGTAAAAGCCTGCGATACGGATCGCTATGGCCGGTTCTTCCACGCCATGCTCAAACGCGGATTCTATCTCTCGCCGTCGCAGTATGAAGTCGGATTTGTCTCCGCCGTTCACACGGATGCCGAAATTGAGCAGTTCATTGAACAGGCCCAGCTGGCGCTTGAGGAGAGCCTGCGCAGCTAGCAGCCGATACCCGAATCGCATGAAAAAAACCACCAAAGCCTTTGTAATTGCTGCGCCGTCGTCGGGAGCGGGGAAAACCACCCTGACGATGGGCATCATCGCCGCCCTACGCAAGCGCGGCCTGATCGTGCAGCCGTTTAAAGTGGGGCCGGATTACATCGACCCAGCCTACCACTCAGCGCTGGCCGGGCGGGCCTGCATCAATCTGGATAGCTGGATGACCTCGCCGGAATTCGTGCGCGACACCTTTGAACGACATGCAGCCGACGCGGATGTGGCTGTTATCGAAGGCGTAATGGGGCTGTTTGACGGTAAGGATAAAGAAAGCAGCAGCGCCCACGTGGCCAAACTGCTTGGCCTGCCGGTGCTCATGGTGGTAGATGCGAAAAAAGCGGCCCAATCCACCGCCGCCCTGTTGTATGGCTTTGAACATTTTGATCCTGACCTGAATGTATCCGGAGCGCTGTTCAACTGCATCGCCAGCGAAAACCACTGGAATTGCGTCAGCGATGCCGTTCGAAGCCGTTGCAAATCAGAGATCTTCGGTTACCTGCGCAAAAACCCGGAACTGATTCTGCCGGAGCGGCAGCTCGGACTGCTGTCCGCCCACGAGCACGGTGTTCCGACAGAGTTTATTGAAAAACTAGTGACGGAAGTGGAAGCGAATATCGACCTGAACGCCCTGCTGACGCATCTGCCCGCATTGGAACTGGCAACACCCGCCGAAGCCAAAGTTGAGGCTGCGGGCACGCGGCTCGGGATCGCCAAAGATGAAGCTTTCTGTTTTTACTATCAGGACAACCTCGACTTGCTCCAACAGGCGGGCATCGAACTGGTTGAATTCAGTCCGCTGTACGACACACACCTGCCGGAAAATGTCGATGGCCTCTATTTCGGAGGTGGCTTCCCCGAGGAGTTTGCCGGTACGCTGGCGCAAAACAGCTCCATGCTCAGTGCGGTGCGCAACTTTGAGGGAAAAATTATCGCCGAGTGCGGCGGGCTGATTTACCTGTGCAAAGATTTCACCGGTCTGAACGGAGAGGTTTTCGAACTCGTCGGGCGGATTAACGGGCGGATTGAAATGACCGAAAAACTGCAGGCCTGCGGTTACCGTGAAGTTACATTCACCAACGACACCTTACTGGGCCCGAAAGGCACCGTCTTGCGCGGACACGAATTCCACTGGTCTAAGTGGAGTGATCAGCCGAAAAATTTCGGCGCGCTTCAGACCGGGGATCGCAACTGGGGGATCGCGGATGAAAACCTGCTGGCCTCCTATTTCCACATCCATTTCGGAAGCAACCCGCGGGCCCTCCAACACCTGAAAGCAGTGATGACGCCCTCAGTCAGAAAAACCAATTTAGTGGATCAACTTTCATGAAAAAGAACAATGTCCTACTTGTGACCGGCGGAAGCCGCAGCGGAAAAAGCACGTATGCACTTAATCGTGCCCTCACAGCCGAAACGCCGCGCGCATTCATCGCCACAGCCGAGGCGTTCGACCAGGAGATGGCCGACCGCATCCGCCGCCATCAGGCGGAGCGCGGCGACACCTTCATTTCAATCGAGGAACCGGTCGATCTGGCCGGGGCCATTGACCGCATTCCGGCCGGAACCAGCCTGGCGCTGATTGACTGCCTGACGGTCTGGCTGGGAAATCTGATGCACAAACACGGCGTGCAGCCGGAGCCGTACGAAGAGGTGCGGGCCTTCGTAAAAGCGATCGAAAACCCGCCCTGTGAGCTGGTGATTGTCACCAATGAATTGGGCTCGGGCATCATCCCGCACGACGCCATGACGCGCACCTACCGCGACCACGCCGGCTGGCTGAATCAGGATGTGGCTAAAGTGGCCGACGAAGTGGTGTTGGTGGCCTGCGGCCTGCCGCTGCATCTGAAAGGCGGCGCCGAATGAAAGAGCTGATCGCATCCATCACCCCAATTCACACCGAGTTGCGAGCACAACTGCTGGCGCGACTCGATGATCTGGCGCATCCCCCGGGCAGTCTCGGGCGGCTAGAAGAAACGGTTGTGCGTATCGGCATGATTACCGGATCACTCGACCCGCAAATCGGACGGAAAGTCATCTTCACCTTCGGCGCGGATCACGGCGTCTGGGAGGAGGATGTGTCGACACAACCCCAATCGGTCACCGTGGAAATGGTCGAAACCATGTGTTCCGGACGCGCGGCCGTCAATATTCTGGCCCGGACATCGGGTGCTGAAAACCGGATCGTGGACATTGGCGTGAACCACGATTTTCCGGCTGACATGGCAAATCTCATCCAGCGTAAAATCCGCAAGGGGACAGCCAACATGGCCCAAGGCCCGGCCATGACTATGGACGAAGTTACGCAGGCCATTATGATCGGTGCCGAACTGGCGATCGAAGAGATTGGAAACGGGGCGACCCTACTGGGAACCGGCGAAATGGGCATCTGCAACACGACCGCCAGCGCGGCCATCTTTGCGGCCCTGCTGCCCTGCCCGCCTGAAGCGGTGACGGGCCGTGGCTCGGGGGTCAACAACCGCAAGCTCGAGCATAAAATCGAAGTGGTTAAACGCGCGCTGGAAGTCAATGAAGACCGCTTGCACGATCCGCTTGAAGCGCTGGCGGCCGTCGGTGGACTCGAAATCGCGGCGCTCTGCGGTTTGATCCTCGGCGCGGCATCCCGCAAGACCCCGGTCGTTGTCGACGGATTCATCTCGTCCGCCGCCGCACTGGCGGCCTGCCGGATCTGCCCGCGGGTCGGCGATTATCTTTTCTACAGCCACTGCTCGGCCGAAGTCGGACATGCGGTATTCCTTAAACACTTCGGGCATCGGCCGCTGCTGAATCTGGACATGAGGCTCGGCGAAGGAACCGGAGCCGCACTGGCCATGAACATCATCGACGGGGCCCTGCGCTGCTACGCCGAAATGCCGCGCTTCAGCGACAGCCAGATCTCGCCTTGCACCATCGAACCAGATGAGGAACCTGAATATGTTTAAATCGTTTATATCGGCCATGCGCACACTGACCGCCATTCCCGTGCCGGGCGAAGACTGCGAGCCGTTCGAAAACTCGCTGTACGCCTTCCCCGTAGTCGGGGCCGTACTCGGCGCCCTTCTTTGCGCGGCGGCGTTTCTGTTGCACGGCCCGTTGCCTGCGTCGGTCGCCGCGGCTATGCTGCTGACTGCCCAGACTCTGCTGACACGCGGATTTCACCTCGACGGCATCGCCGACGCCGCCGACGGATTTGGCGGCGGCTACACCCGGGAGCGCGCACTGGCGATCATGAAGGATTCTCAGATCGGAGCGTTTGGTGCGCTGGCACTCATCCTGACCCTGTTGCTCAAGTTCACCCTCTTCACAGCATTGCTGAACGAAAAGGCGATGGGTGGTATTTTTGCGGCCATGGTCATTTCGCGCACGGCCCAGGTATTTCAGTGCGTCGCCTGGCCGTATGCCCGTCCGAACGGAACCGCCGCAGCCACAGTACAAAACGCCACACAGCACCATCTGATGGTTACCCTGCTGATCTGCGCGGGTTTGCTGTTCTTGACGGGCTTAAAATTTTTACTCCTGTTGCCGTTCGGATTGGTGGCCGCCTGGCTGTGGGGCCTTTATTGCCGAAAACGCGTCGGCGGAATCACAGGGGACCTGCTCGGCGCAACGAGCGAGCTGGTTGAAATCACCATACTAATCGGGAGCCTGCTGATCCGATGAAGACGATGGCTAAATGTATCGCTTTTCTGGGGACAGGATCCGATGTCGGCAAGAGCATCACAGTGACCGCCGTCTGCCGTATCCTGAAAAAGCGCGGCTTCAATGTCGCCCCATACAAAGCGCAGAACATGTCGAACAACTCCTACGTCACCTTGGAAGGCGGCGAAATGGGGCGCGCCCAGATCGTGCAGGCCGAAGCGGCCGGCATTGAACCGCACACCGATATGAACCCGGTTCTGCTCAAACCGAACAGCGACCGTGGTTCACAGATTGTGCTGCAGGGAAAAGTCCACGGCAACACGCACGCGGCCGACTATTTCAAAGACACCTCCTTTCTGTTTGAAAAATCCAACGAAAGCCTGGCCCGCCTCCGGGACAAGCACGAAGTGGTCGTCATGGAAGGCGCCGGCTCCTGCGGCGAGGTCAACCTGCGCAGTCGCGACTTCGTCAATTTTGAATCCGCGCACGCGGCTGACGCGCCGGTGATTCTGGTGGCCGACATCGATAAAGGCGGCGTCTTCGCCCAACTGATCGGCACCCTGGAGGTCATCCCTGAAAAAGACCGCCAGCGCGTCGCCGGCTTTCTGATCAACAAATTCCGCGGAGACCCGGCCCTTTTTGAAGATGGCATCAAATATCTCGAAGAGAAAAGCGGGCTGCCTGCGCTCGGCCTGATCCCCTGCTTTACAGATATCGAAATTGATTCAGAAGACGGCATGCCGCTGGAGACCGTAATCGATCCGCCCGACCGGCCGCAGAGGGACAAAATCAACGTCGCGGTCATCCGCCTGCCGCACATATCCAACTTCACCGACTTTGCCCCGCTCCAACGCGATCCGGCAGTGCGCATGCATTACCTGCGCAAACCGCGCTCGCTCGAAGGCTATGATGCGGTCTGCCTGCCAGGAACCAAATCGACCTGTGCCGACCTGCAGTGGCTCAAAGATAAGGGCTGGGCCGCGCGCATTCAGGATTATGCCGGAAACGGCGGACGCGTACTCGGAGTCTGCGGCGGATACCAGATGCTCGGAAAAGAGGTCACTGACCCCGAGGGAATCGAAGGCGAGCCCGGCGCCGCTGAAGGGCTGAACCTGTTAGATATCCGTACGACACTCGCCAGCGACAAGCTGCTATCACGAACGCAGGGCACATTGATTGGAAAGGACGTCTCGATTGACGGCTACGAAATCCACATGGGAACCACCACGCTGGGTCCGAACGCGGTTCCGCTGGTTCAGCTGAACGCACGCAACCGCAAAACGGTTAATCAGCTCGAGGGCGCGGCAAACCCGAGCGAAACCGTCTGGGGCACCTATTTCCACGGGCTGTTCGACTTCCCCGCTTTCCACAACCATTTCCTGCAAACCATCGATCCGCAATATTCACCAGAAGATCCAAAAGAAACCGCACGCTTCAAGCAGGAGCAGTACGACCTGCTCGCTGACCATTTTGAAAAACACATGGATATTGATAAATTGCTGGAAATTATCCATGGAGGGACGACTTCCGCGTCGTCCATTGCGTCCCTATCTAGAGGGACGGGTTCCACCCCGTCCCATGACGGGCGGATGACAAATCTGGAACGTGGACAAGGTGGAACTTGTCCATCCAACGAAACATCCGGAAAACTGGCCAGCCGCAAACAGCCGATCCATCTCCCGCCGGTTGAACGTTTCAACAGCTCCACTATCATTTTCTTAACCGTCTGCACTAAAGACCGGCAACCGCTACTTGATAATAAACAAATGCACCAGCTGTTGCGCCAGGCATGGGAACAAGCCGACGGATGGCGCGTCGGAAAATATATAATTATGCCGGATCACATTCATCTGTTTTGTTCCCCGGCAAAGCGAAATATTTCGTTGGAGGCTTGGGTTAAATATTGGAAATCATTGGTCATCCGATCGGCAAAGGGATTCGGTGCAGAGGCATATGGACGAGGTGGAACTCGTCCCTCCAACGGCCGGAGCGGATCCTGTCCGTCCAAACACTTTTTTCAGCGCGACTTTTGGGACACCCAATTACGTAACGGGAAGTGCTACAGCGAAAAATGGGAATATGTACGCGCCAACCCGGTGCGAGCCGGACTTGTTGATGACGCCATAAAATGGGTATATCAGGGGGAAATGAATGTCTTGTTCTGGCATGGAAATTAATACGCATCAGCACGGAGGAGTTCCGCAGAGCACCTTTGAGCGGCTGGGAGTTGAGCCCGGACCGGTCATCGACTTCAGCGTCAACATCAGTCCGCTTGGCGTGCCCGACTGCCTGCTGAAGACGTGGGATGATATGCCTGCGCTGTTGACGTCCTACCCGGAGATCATGGGCAACGGCGTGCACACCTTTTATGAAAACCGATTCAACTTGCCCTCCGATGCCGTGCTGGCGGGGAACGGTTCAATTGAACTGATCTACCTGATTCCGCGCGCGTTGGGCTGGAAAAAGGTGCTCGTGCCGCAGCCGTCCTTTTTCGAGTACCGCCGCGCCTGCGAACTGGCCGGATGTGAAATTGATCTCGGACAGCTTGAGGATTTCAGTGACCACGACGCGATTTATATCGGCTCGCCCAACAATCCAACCGGAACAACCATTCCGGCATCCACTCTGCTGGAACTGGCAGACGCCAATCCGAACCGATGGATTGTGGTTGATCAGGCCTTTATCGATTTCTGCGAACATCAGGAGCAGATCACCCTTCTGCACCCTGACCGTCTGCGTAAAAACCTGATTGTGCTGCATTCGCTGACCAAGTTTTATGCCCTGCCCGGCCTGCGCATCGGCGCGGCCGTTTCGCATCCGGAAACCACTGCCCGGCTGGCAGAGTTCAAAGAGCCGTGGACCATCAACGCGATCGCACAAAAAGCCTGCGAGCTGATGGCGTACGATTCCAGCTACGACGATAAACTGCACGCCCTGATCACCATTGAACGGAAGCGAATGCGCGAAGCTCTAGCTCGAATGCCGCAATTTGAGATCCAGCCCGGTGGAAAGGCAAACTTTCTGCTGTTGCACTGGAAAGGCGACCGTAATTTAGATGAACTGCTGAAACACCTGCTGGAGCGCGGCCTGTTTGTTCGCGACTGCCGCAACTTCCCGAATCTGCCGGACCACTGTTTCCGGATCGCCATCCGTACCGCTGAAGAAAACGACCGACTCCTGGAAGCACTGAAATATGCCTGACGCCGCCATCATTTTAACCGCCGCTTTTCTGCTCGATTTCACGATCGGCGACCCGGTCTATCCATACCACCCGGTGCGCCTGATCGGCCTGCTGGTCGGGCAACTGGAAAAACAGCTCTACGACCGGATCCCGCATATTTGGGGCGGAGTCGCGCTTGGGCTGTTAACCGTCACGGGAACACTGGCGGCATACGGCATATTGATTGCGCTGCTGCCGGATTGGGCGGTGAACATTTTCCTGCTCTACTCATCCATCGCCCTGCACGACCTGCTGCGGCATGCCAAGGCCGTCCAGCAGCCGTTGGCTAACGGTAACGTGGACGCAGCCCGCAAAAACGTACAGATGATCGTCGGGCGCGACGCCAACCTGCTGGATGCACACGGAACCGCGCGGGCCGCAATCGAAAGTGTTGCCGAGAGTTTTGTCGACGGATTCCTGTCACCCATCTTCTGGTTTACGATCGGAACCCTGCTGTTCAACGTGAATGGCGGAGTCGCGCTGGTGCTGGCGTTCAAAGCAATCAGCACGCTCGATTCCATGGTCGGCTACCGCAACGAGCGCTATCGCCGGTTCGGCACCTTCTCCGCACTGGCGGATGACCTCTTTAATTTTGTTCCGGCGCGACTGAGCATCCCCCTGATTTCTGTCTGCGCGTACGCCCTGAATCAGAATTTCCGCGACGCGTGGCGGATCGGCTGGCGCGACCGGCTGAAGCACGCCTCGCCCAACTCGGCCCATGCCGAGGCCACCGTAGCCGGGGCGCTAAACATCAGGCTGGGCGGCCCGACCGTTTACGCGCACGGCACGTCCGATAAACCGTGGCTGGGTGACGGCACACCGGCTGCCGGAGCAGATCATATCGAAGCCACCTGCAGCTTGATCCGCTACAGTTCCGTACTCACCTTTACCGCCGCACTGCTGGCTTTTCTGTTTTAAGGAACGTTCATGAACCCCGAACTGATTTCACTAAAAAACCGGTTCCCATTCCGGCTCGGGTGCACGTCCTATGTGCTGCCGGATCACATCCTGCCGAACGTTGGATTTCTGGCCGACAAGGTGGACGGCATCGAACTGCTGCTCTTCGAAGACGACGAGACATCGAACTATCCGACCCCCGAGGAAATCAAGCGCCTGAATGAGATCGCCGCGGAACACAACCTGGCATATTCCGTCCACCTTCCGCTTTACCAAAAACTTGGCTCACGAAACGAAGCTGAGCGCACCAAAGGGCGTGATGCGATCCTGCGCGCGGTCGATGCCACCCGCGCGCTTAATCCGTTCGCGTTCGATCTGCACCTCGAACCGGATCAGTACGATAAAGCCAAGCCCGTCAATGATCTGGTTGCATGGCAGGATCAACACCGTAAATCACTAACGGAAATGATTGCGCGCGGACTGCCCAATAAAATCACGGGCGTCGAAACACTCGAGTATCCGTTCGAATGGGTAGATGACATCGTATTCGATCTGAATTTCAATGTCTGCCTCGACATCGGGCATGTCTGGCTGATGAATTACGATGCCGACGCGTATCTGGAAAAATATCTGCCGCGCGTCCGCAATGTACACCTGCACGGCGTTGAAAACGGGAAAGACCACCGCTCACTAGACGTCCTGCCGCCCGAACAGATCGCCCGCTTCTTCAATGCCCTTGCTGCAGTGCCTCGCGAACGCATGGTCTGCGTCGAAGTCTTTGGTATCGAAAAGCTGCACCCGTCACTACAGGCACTGAAAAAGCGGTTCGCCTGAGCGCCTTAACGAATGGCCGGGTCCCCTGTAAAAAATAAGCCCCGCACCCTGAAGTGCGGGGCCATATACCCGGAAATTTAAAATGCGGTGAGGCCGGCAATGGCGGCACCGACAATCGGCGCATCGTCAACATGCACACAGGTATAATGAATACCGCGCGGCGCCAGAATGGCTGTGAGCCTTTCCTGCACGGTTTCAGCCAACATATACGTTTTGTAATACGTCGAGCCATCGATGTTGACGCAAACCGGTTTTTCAGGCGAAAGCCCGGATCCGCTCTTAATAATGGCCGCACTGATGTTTACCGCAGTCAGCAATGCCGCACGGTCCACGATCCCCATAAATAGTGCTGCCAGCACATCGCGATCAGATGTGCTGAAGGCTTTCTGTGCAAAAACATTGTCGTCCGCATGCGGGGCCGGAATGAAATAGTTCACATCAATCCAGGGAAGTTCCTCCATCTGCAAAATGACTTCAGCCGCGCTCTCGGAGAGCATCCCGCGCTTAGCGGCAGCCTGCGCCAGCTCCAAGGCCAGCTTGCCAAGATAGACGCCGGAAATCATCTTCTCAAAAACGTGCCCACCCGGATTATCGCTTTGCTTGTCCAACTTGATATCCAACGGACCGCGCGGACAGGATCCGAAGCTGCCAGACTCTACGTTGATCACCTGCGATGCCCCGCTCAAACCATCAATTTTTGTGATGTTCGCGTTCTTCTCAACATAGGCGGTATTCGTGCCGGTTCCCAAAATAAAGCCCACGAAACTTTCGCTGCCCAATTTTTCACCTTCGGCACGTCCCGCCAGCAGGCAGGCCACGGTATCATTAAGAATCACCACCTGCTTTTCCCCGAGGTCGCGTTTCTTGAGCGCAAGGGTCAAGCCCTTGGCAAGGCACTGCCCCACCAGCTCAGGGACGCGCACCTCTTTGGTCCAGTGCAACAGGCGACCGCCCAGGTCAGGCTGAATTTCCGCCGGATAGGAGAAGCAGAAGCCGATGCGTTCTGACTGATCGGCAAGCGGCTCGATCAGATCAACCAACGTGGCATAAAACTCATCCGCACTCAGCTCACCCTGCGTACCGGGCATCGGCACCTTTGTGAAATTAGAGACCTGCGGCGCGCCCGACGCATCAAACGTTACCAGGCAAACGCGAAGATTGGTTCCGCCGGCATCGACAACAATAACGGGCTCCTCATGCGGAACGGATCCCTTAACGCCGACATAAGCTGGAATCATGGGCAGAGAACTTTTGTGTCCTGCCAAACCTTTTTCCATCTCAGCAATGAAGAGATCGATCAACTCATTCGAATCATATTCTGCAGAGTCAATTTGCATCTCCCGCAAAAGCTCCGCTGAAAGTTCATTAACAACTGCATCAGACATCATATTCACCCTTAAATTTACGTAAAAAATTAAACGTACTAATGTAATAACATTCGCTTATAAGCTCAACAGAATAAGCGGAATAACGGAAACCGCACTAACTCAATTCCGCGCGGGCCTGCCGGTCAAACGGGTTCGTGCGCACAGCAAAACTGAACAGGTACGGGTAGTCGGTTTTCAGGTGATGCATATAGGCAATCCACTCGCGGGCAAGCTGAATGTAAGCGCGCTGAATATCGAACCGCAAATGCTGCAGATCCTTGTCGGAAATATCATGAAGATTCTCACGTGCCGCCAGTTCCTCCAGTAAATGCGAGACAGCCCAAAGCAGGTCCGTGAAACGATCATGCTCCAGCAGGTTCGGGTTTTTGAGCAATCCCAAAGTAAACTCGCGCTTTTCCAGCGCAAATTCGCGAAGTGCCTCAAGTTCGGCACGAGTGGCCGTTATTTCCGGACTCAGCTCGGAACAGCGTCGCTCCAGCTCGGAAAAAACAGTTTCCGGGCAATCCACCCCGAACAAAACATCCTGCTTCCAGGCTTCCGGCGTTTCCGCCAGCTCGTGCATCGCTTTCAGCAGCGGATTTCCGGCCTCTGCAAAAAAGGAGCCGATCACCATATTCAGTTTTTTGAGCATGGAGCGTTTTTCGCGCACATTCAGCACTTCATGAATGATGATGGTTACAAGCAACACCTCAATCGGCACAAACGCAATATCACCCACCAGATAGATCCAAATATGGTGCGCATCATGAAACAGAGTGTAATGAATGCCGTATAAAAGCGCCGAGAGCGCCACTAAAATCAATCCCAACAGAACCTGCCAGCGAACCTTTTTCATAATCGTCCCTTTGTTATTTTCAAGTTTCCCTAAAACAAAAGCGCATGTTCTACCCGCCCTGCCGGCGAGAATAAAGAGAGGATTAACAAAAAATAAGCCCACTCTAAGAGCGGGCGAGCACTATAAACAAAAAGAAGGGACGGATTAACTCCGTCCCTTCCACAAAAACAACCGGAGTTGTTTTATTTAGCGTCCAGCTCAGCGAAGATGCTCGCAAGCTCGCTGGTAGCCTCAACCTTAGTCTCAGCAACCGGAGCAACTACTTCTTCAGCAACCGGCTCTTCTGCGACTGCAGCAGCCACATTCCAGTCAGCCGGCGTATCGAAGATCAGCGGCTGGTTGGAATCAACCTTGCGAGTGCGCTTGTTGATGTTCGTAAACAGGACACTATGCTCGCTGTAATCCGCGCCACCGCTCACCTGCGTCGGCTGAACCAGCACGTTGTTGTCCTGACCCTTGATATAATAGGTTAGCTCACAACTCGCACGCAGATCCTCCCGAACATAAACCAGGGCGTCATACGTTTTGCGGTTTGTACCCAGCACGTCCACAAACACAGTCAGCGTCAGATCGGCAGCACCCTCAACCAGGTTCACACCATTGCACTGAGCCGCCATCAGAATCACGCTCTGAAGATAGGTGAGATCTTTTTTGTGAGTCAACGTTTTGTGGGCGGAGAAATTCGGCTTGAAGCTATACTTGAGCGTACTTAGCGCCTCCTCACCCAGTTCCCATTGATCAAACTCTTCTTTTTTATGATTAGGGCCACTGACTCCATCAATATGGCTAGATAACTGCTTGGAAGCGAGTTTGCTCCAACCGAAGGTTTCCTTGGACCCGGCGTTTCCGGAAGTCTCCTGCGCCGTCATCACGAGGTTGACATTCTTACCGCGCATGCTGGCGAAATCAATCTGCGCTACCGCGCGCCCTGCAGCCGCAGCGACAATACGCTGTTCTTCCTCAAAGCGCTTACCACCACCGTGTACCGGAATGTTCTGATAAGTAGCACAACCACTTACCAGCAGCGCCCCCAATAATGATCCCATACCTAAATATTTCAACATTTCATACCTCACTTGTTAAATCGTTCTTTATATCTCTAACTTTGCTCAGGTGCACTTACAGCGTAGGACGCAGGTAAGGCAGGCGGACTTCATCGTCCACATCACGGGTTATCTTCGTGATATTTGCAAAACGACAGGTATGCAGGCTGTACGTCGCGACTCCAGCCACCTGTTTGGCATCCGTCAGGACCTCAGAAGTTTTAGCGTCTTCCAGGTAGTAAGTGAACTCGGTGGTAGCCCGCAACGTATCTTTAACGTAAAGAACGCCATCGAGGGTGCTACAGTTTGTTCCGAACACGTCCACCAGAATAGTCACAATAACTTCAGGCTTACGTTTAACAACCTCGATTCCATTGCACTCAGCCCACATAGTCAGAATGCTCTTCAGATACTTTACATCCTTGTCAGTATTCGCTTTCTGGTTTTTGAACTTGGTGTGACCAGTCCAAGTCAGATCCGTATCCGGCTTGTACTGTGAGTTCGACCGACCTTCATTGACGTCTAGTGCCTTACCAAGATACTTATAGTCATACAAGTGTACAAAGTTCACATCGCTCAGGCCGGCTGGCGTCAGCTCACCACCACCACTGTGCTCCAACTCCTGAACCATAAATTTGACCTTCTTACCTTTCAGCGTAGACAGGTCCAACTGAGCCACTGCGCGGCGGATCGATGCAGCAACCACACGCTGTTCTTCGTCAAAACGCTTGCCGCCACCGTGTGAAGGAATCGCACGATAGGTGCTGCAGCCGGTCAACAGGAGCGCCCCCATCACTGAAACAATCATCATATTTTTCAACATCTTATACCTCATTGTTAAATACTTGGCTCTATAGCCATTTTAATAGGTTTGGTTTGATTACTTGGCCTCTTCGATCGCTTCCGCGAGATCGGCAACATACGAGCTTTCTTCATCAATTTCTTTAATGCGCCTGATGTACTTCCTGGCTTCCTTGAGGTCATCTTTCTCCACCAGTACCATCGCTTCTTTGTAGAGATCAAGGTCGCTCACTTTTTTCACCACCGGTTCCATAGCCAAAACAGCATCGGACTCCTCCTGGAGTTCTGAATTGGCGACCTGCATGAACGACGGGCGATCATAATCGAGTACTTTCCGGGAACCCTGCGCATAGCTGACTTTATTGATGTTGGTGAACAGGATCTTGTTTTCGCGGTATTCAGCTGAACCGCTTACCTGCATAGGCTCCTGAATGATGTCCAGCGATTTGCCGTTCGCCACATAGCATGTAAGGTCACAGGCCGCGCGCAGTTCCTCTTTCACATAGATCAAGCTGTCAAGGGTACTGCGGTTGGTTCCCAGAACGTCCACCAGAATGTAGACCAGAATGTCCGGACGACGAGCCACAACTTTAACACCCGCAAAAGTTGCCTTCATTTCAAGCACCTGCTCGAGATAAGACACATCCTTACCGCTCAGCTGTTTTTCCGGCTTGTAGATCGGCTTGGTCCGAAACTTCACTTCCGCTGACACTTTTTCTGACTTATATTTGTCCGTACGTGGGTTTCCAGTCGGACCGGAATACACTATGTTAAGGCGATCTTTGTAACCCCACAGCACCGGCCCCGGCGAGATCTCTGTCAGGCCTGCTTCTTCGGTGTAACCGGCACCGGATGTTTCGAGCTCACTCACCACGAACTGAACACGCTTCCCTTTGTAAGCGGTAAAATCAAGCTGATCGACTGCCTGTGCAATGGAAGCTGCCACCAGGCGCTGCTCCTCATCAAAACGCTTACCACCACCATGCGATGGAACTCCACGGTAGGTTGTACACCCACCCAACAACACAACTGAAAGGGCTGCGACGACCCCCTGCTTAACTTTGCTCATAACCATTCCTCTCCGTTCAGATACGACCGATACGATCATTCCATTGATACTCTGGGCAGCGAACCCGCCCAAGAAGGCTCAGCACTTCACTGATAGGAATCATATATAGATCAATTTTCCAATATCGTCAAGCAATAGAAGGGGCACGGGCGCATTTCGCCCTGCACCAAAAACCCCCTTTTTTTGCCTAAAAAAGCGGATCTTACGGCAGGAACGCAACTTACCCATCCGCAATATTGATATACACATTGATATACCTCACTTTTTTTAAAGTAAAAAAAATCACCAACCCCACCCCGGCTGCCCCGAAAAACAAAAAAAGAAGAATCTATTTATTTAAAAACTGAACTGTTTATATCCATCCCCAGACCGCCAACATGCAATGCGAAGCATTAGAAAGATTATTAATTCTGAATCAGAGTGAACAGTCCAGGTCATATCCAAACCGGCCAACGTGCTATCATCAATAAAGCCATCGAGGACGGCCGAGGACGGATTATACCGAACGCATTCTGAAATCCCGATCTACATGATGTGGCAGCCGCGTTTACGAACAGGCAAAATATGAAACCGCATGCCGCCAAAAACCATGAAGGCGCTCAATGGAGCGCCTTCGTGGTTTATTTAAACTGAAATAATGTGCCCTATTCCGGGCGTAGCATGAAACCGATATTATCCAGATAGATCGGCCCCGTGACGGTCTTCTCGGTGGACATGAGAAAGAGAATCGAGAAGGCCTGACCCATTACCTTCAGGAATTCTTTATTCGGGATCTCCATACGAACGGTGCGCCATGTGCCGCGCGACTCAGCCAGACTGATCTGCCCGCACGGAATCCAGTACGCGCCGTGGCTCTGAAGAATCGCCTGCAGGTTGGCACCCGGATCATCCAGTTGCAGGTCCTCCGGCAGCAGAATATCGAACACGACTCCACCGATACGCTCCTTCGGCACATCGCGCGGATAGGCCATAATGTCAAAAGCGTGGTCTTTCGGCTGCGAGACAACCTCACCGTCAAACTCAACTCGCACGGCCTTATTTTCTGAGCCCGGAACCTGAGCAATGGAATACTTGAACTGCGATTCCAACGGCTCATTCACCTTGGCCGACTCAAAGTTCCAGACAATCTGCTCTTCAAAATCGACCGGCTTAAACTCTACCTGACGCTCTGCGCTCAGCTTGCCGGACGCAGCTTTAACCGTCACGTTTCCGGGACCGGTCGGTTTAACTACAAAACGGGTTGCCGCACCGGACAATTTCACCTCGGACGTTTCAATGACCGCCGGGCCTTCTACGGAAAGCTGCACACTCGCCAAGTCGCCGGCAAACGGCTGATCTGTACCTTTCTCAAAAACACGGACCCAGCCTTCGATTTCAAGGTCGCCGAATTCGCTTTCCGGCAGGAGCAGGCGCAACTCGGGCTTACTGGCCACCGCCAGCTTATCCGCTTCTGCAGCGAGCTCCCGCTTGCTGAACTGGAAGACTTTCACACAATAAGGCGGAATGGTAACGGCCATGCCATCGCTGACCGCACGATCCTCAACACGCGGGCCAAAATTCCAGTCGGTGCTGTGACCATACGGGTTCCAGAAATATTCGCGGGATGAGAGCGTGACCTCTTTGCCCATCTTCGCCGGCTTAAAGCCCTTCAGATCCAGCGTTATCGGATAGGACTCGGTGCGGGATTCATTCATCAGCATGACATACAGCGAGTCATTGTTGCGCGTGGCGTAAACGTGAAGGTTTTCATCGTCAACGGAGGATTTCACCATCGTGTCGGCCATGTAGTGTGACCACAACCAGAACGCCCAATAACGCCCGGTCGGCACATACTTGTCACCCTGCTGAACAAGCAAGCCGTGCCCGAAATCTTCGCCGCTGAACATGTCCCAGACTGTCGCCGAGTCAACACCCTCGACCATCATTTCGCCGATCCAGCTGGAGAACCAGAGGCCGTTAAACAGGCGATACGCATCCTGGTCTTTCGGCAGCTTGGAGTTCCACTCGGTAATGCTGACTTCGATCTCATCTTTACGCTTCGGCAGGTATTTTTCCAGCAGCTCATTCAGCCGTCCCATAATCGGCGGCATGTTGCCCAACCCATCAAACAGCTGCGGCTCCGGCGCGAGGCTGCTCCGCAAAGAGTAGTAGTGCAGCGTAATGAAATCAACGTACTCGCCAGCGTCGCGCAAGAGCGGCTCAAAATAGTCGTCGTGATGCTCCACATCGCAGGACGGGCCGCCGATCTTGATCGTCGGGTCGACCGCTTTCATGGCTTTAGCAAACTCAATGTAACGTTTTACGTATTTGTCTGCGGTCATGCGGGAACCATCGAGCATAATATGACCGGCTTCCCACTCACCATTCAGCTCGTTGCCCATTTCCCAATACTTAACATCAAAGTTATTCTCGATGTTCGCCCAGCGCACCCATTCAGCCGCCATCTCAGCCGTACCGGTACCCATATTGATTGTCACCAGGTTGCGAGCCGCAGGGTGCTTCCGCGTAATCTCATGCATCGCCTTGGCATCGATGTTAATGAATCCCGGATTCGCCTTACTCCAGTCATGGTTATCCACGGCGAAACCCGGCTGATAAGCCGAGTAATCAACCTGCCAGTAGCCATCCTTGAATTTGGACTGGTCCACCTTCCCGTTTTTAATGACGCCGTTACCGTTCCAGTAGTACTTATCGGAAACGGATCCGCCCGGCATACGAACCAGACTGGTCGCCAAGTCGGCGATCGGGCCTGTCATCGCCTTTTCAAAATCAGCAGACGAATTATAAACAGCAATATTGACACCCAGCAGTTTCCCGCGCTCTGCTTGAGCGAGCACCGCGTCTGCATCAATTTCAACCGAGCATTCCCGGGCGCCTGCGTTCAGCAAGCAAGACAGCAATATAAGAAAAAGTACTTTTTTCATGTCCAGAGATCTCCATATTCCTTTAAGTCCAACCAAAGCGCTAGATTCTGCCACAAAAGCAACTACAGAGCCACTCTCAATTCATTCAAACATGCGGGACCTGCAAACGGAATCTCGACACTGCCACCGAGCGGGTCGCGTTCTCCTGAGCCTGCTCCCCATTGATGCCGGGCTGCGCAGGCACCTGAAGTAAAGGACTGAAAGGTGGACCAAAACCGCTAAAAATTTCATGAACCCCGATTCATCGCTCCGTCCAAATTAAGGCTGTATTCATCGCCAATGAATCCGCTACATTGCGCGCATGAATTTTACAGCCATTGACTTTGAGACCGCGACCGGGAAGCGCAGCAGCGCCTGCGCAATCGGAATTGTCACCGTTGAAAACGGAGAGATTACCGAGGAATTTTATTCACTGATCCAGCCGCCGAATAATGAATATTTCGGCATGAATATCGGCGTGCACGGTATCCGTCCGACGGACACGAAAAACTCGCCGACCTTTGAAGACCTCTATCCGGAAATCAAAAAGCGCCTACAGGGCCGCACACTGGTAGCGCACAACGAGGTATTCGACCGCAGCGTGCTGAAGCGCACGATGGAACACTACGAGCTTGATTATGCCGAGCTGGAACTCGCAGACCGCTGGGAATGCACGATGAAAATCTATAAGGCGAAAGGATTCGTACCCTACAAGCTGAATGCCTGCTGTGACCGGCTCGGCATTCCGCTCAAACACCACGAAGCGCTCTCCGATGCCATCGGCTGCGCCAAGCTTTATCTGCTGGCCTAATACCTTCGTAGTGACCCAACCCCGCCAAGTCGGGAACGGGGCCTACATCATTGTTCCGCGCAGTGCCCAAAACCTTATCATTCTTCCACATCCGCGTGGGCCGGGTCCCCGAGCCGGCGAGCGAAGAATCTGCCCCCACATGAAGGGTTTTATTTCGGCTGCTGCTGAGAGAGGCAGTGCAGTGCCCCGCCTTCAAGCAGGATGTCGTAGCAGTCGACCGGAATGATTTCCCGGTCGGGGTGGCAGTCGGCGATGATTTTAAGTGCTTCGTCGTCGGTTTGCGGCTGACGATAGGTCGGAACCAAAACCGCGCCATTAATAATCAGATAGTTAGCGTAACTGGCCGGCAGCACCTCTTCGCGCCACCCTTCCGGGCGGATCGGCTTAGGACTCGGCAACGGCACGACTTCTAATCCGTACGCTTTCAGATCGTCGTAATTACGCTGTAACGGCGCGTGATTCGGATTATTAACGTCCGGTTCCATCATCGTCAGCACCGCATCCGGTTTAAAGAAGCGGGTGAGCGTATCGATGTGACCATCGGTATCATCCCCTTCCATGCCGGACTTCAGCCAGCAGATTTCAGAAACGCCCAAAGCCGCGCGGAGTACCGATTCGATTTCGGGTTTTGAATAGCCCGGGTTACGGTTCGGATTCAGGAACACGGACTCAGTCGTCAGCAGCAACCCTTCCCCGTTCACTTCGAGGCCACCGCCCTCACCGAAGATCGGAATGGCAAAGCGGCGCATGTTCAGGGCATCCGCAATTTTGGCAGGAACGGCATCATCCAGATCCCACGGAGGAAATTTTCCGCCCCAGGCGTTGTATTTCCAGTCGGTGATTGCCACTTCGCCGGTTTGATCGTTTTTTACGAAAACCGGCCCGTGATCTCGGCACCAGGCGTCGTTGGTCGGCAGGTCAAAAATCTCGAGGTTGCCCTCAACAATTCCGGCCTCGCTCAAGATCGCGCGCACGCGTTCCTGTTCGGCCGCGACGCAGTTAAGGCGTACTTTTTCGAAGCGCGAGATCTGAGCGGCAAAAAAGGCGTACTCACGCTCAACCGCTGAAATACGATCCGGCCAGGTTCCCGGATTGAGCGGCCAGCTCAGCCAGACGGCCTCCTGCGGTTCCCATTCGGCGGGCATGCGGAACCCGAGTTCTGCGGGATTTTCAAAATCAATACTCATTTTTTGCCTCACGCGAAGTCGCGAAAAACGCGAACAATTCGAAATAAAACCAACTTGGTGGATACTCAGCGACCTCAGGGTCTTCGTGGTTAAAATTAGTCATCAAAGCGCTTCAGGAGATTCTGATAACTGTCGATACGACGGTCGCGGAAGAACGGCCAGATGCGGCGGTGATCTTCGAGCGCTTTCAGATCGCAATCGGCATACAGGATTTCGGTCTGGTTTTCAGAGGCTTTGGCAATGAATTCGCCGTAGTAATCGGAGACAAACGAAGTGCCCCAGAATTCGGTTTCACCTTCCGTGCCGACGCGATTGACCGCGGCGTAGTAGCAACCGTTGGCGACGGCATGGCCCTGCTGAACATTCAGCCAGGAGTTGCGCTGCAGTTCGCCGAGCTCCGGTTTCTCTTCGGGAAGCCAGCCGATGGCTGTCGGCACAAAAATGATTTCCGCGCCTTTGAGTGCGGTCAGACGCGCGGATTCCGGGTACCACTGATCCCAGCAGATGATGACGCCGATTTTGCCGTATTTAGTGTCCCAGGCCTGAAAGCCGGTATCGCCGGGGGTGAAGTAGAACTTCTCCTCAAAGCCCGGATCCTGCGGGATGTGCATTTTGCGGTATTTGCCGAGGAAGGTTCCGTCAGCATCGATAACCGCGGCGGTGTTGTGATAGATGCCCGGCGCGCGGCGCTCGAACAGAGAGAGCACAAGCACGACGTCCAGTTCTTTGGCAAGTTCGCAGAAGCGGTCGGTTACTGGCCCGGGAATTTCGATTGCGAGATCAAAGAGCGCCGTATCCTGCGTTCGACAGAAATAGGGGGTATCGAAGAGTTCTTGCGTGCATATGATCTTAGCGCCGCCAGCTGCCGCCTGCCTAATGTGCCCTTCAGTCCAATCATAAGCCTCACCCTGGGTTTTCTCACCCTTCCCCTGCAAAAGTGCAATTCGTACCATATTCATACCGCAAAATCCTTTCGGCGACAGAATATAACCAGCCGGCAGTTAGAAGCAAATACGCATTTTCGGGAAAGGTGAGAAGAAAGCGGGGCCCGTTGGCCCCGCAATCCGGTTACTGGAAGATGTCCTGCCAGTTACCGGTGGTAGAAGCTTTCGCATATTCCGTGGCGCGGCTTTCGAAGAAGTTCGCGTGCTCGACCCCGTTGAGCATGTAATCCAGCCACGGCAACGGATTTTCAGCCACATCATAAACCGGCTTCAGTCCGATACCCAGCAAGCGCCGGTTGGCGATATAACGGATATAATTTTTGATCTCGTCCGGCTCCAAACCTTCCACTCCGCCCATCTCGAACGCCAGATCAATGAAGGCGTCTTCAAGTTCAACGGAACGCTCGGCCGCGCAATAGAGCTCGTACTTCAGCTTATCGCACCAGATTTCCGGATGCTCGTGCACAAAGGTTTTGAACAGCTGCGACATCGACTCCACGTGCAGCGTCTCGTCACGAATACTCCAAGTCACAATCTGGCCCATGCCCTTCATTTTATTGAAGCGCGGAAAGTTCATCAAAATCGCGAACGAGCTGAACAGCTGAATACCCTCGGTGAAGGCACTGTAAACCGCCATGGACTTTGCGATCTCGTACGGGTCATCCATACTGAACTCGCGCAGGTATTCATGCTTCTCGGCCATGGCGGCGACGGACATGAATTCCGTGTACTGGTCATCGCCCAGCCCGAGCGTTTCCAGCAGCAGCGAGTAGGCGTCCTGATGCACAGCCTCAATCGCGGCAAACGACGAAAGCATCATACGCACCTCCGGCACCCTGAACGTCGGCAGGTATTCCGTAGAGTACGCACCCGCAACGTCCACATCGGCCTGTGTGAAAAATTTAAAAATGTTCAGCAGCAGGTTCCGCTCTTTTTCGGTGATGTTTTCGCGGAAATCCTTGATGTCGTCCGCGAGGTTAATTTCATCCGGCAGCCAGTGCATCTGCTGCTGGGCTTTATAGGCCTCGAAGGCCCAGTCGTATTCAAACGGTTTGTAGTAAGCGCGTGCTTCCATTAATGGCATAACAACCTCCAGTTAAAACCCTGATTCCAATTTCTAAATGTCCATTACCCTTCGCAGGCCAGGCAGGTACTCTCGCTGGCATAATCAAAGATGTACTCGCGCAGTTTTTCCTTCGAAACCACATCCGCGCGCTGAATCGCCTCACTGCGCAGGTAATAGAGCGACTTGAGCCCCTTCTTCCATGCGAGCATGTGGCAGTTATGTAACTCCTGCTTGCTGACCTTCGGCGGGAAGAACAGGTTCACACTCTGCGCCTGGCAGATGAATTTCTGGCGATCGCCCGCCATTTCAATCACCCAGCGCTGATCGATTTCGAGCGACGTCTTAAACACATCCTTCTCCCAATCGCTCAGGAACTCGAGATGCTGCACACTGCCTTGGCTGGTAATAATACTCGTCCAGGTTTCGTCGTCATTTTTCCCATACTGCTCCAGCAGGCGTTGCAGATAGCGGTTTTTGTAGAGTGAGGAACCGCTCTTCGTTTTCTGCGTGTAGGCGTTCGCGCGGTACGGCTCAATCGACGGACTGGTATTTCCGCAGATGATAGATGAGCTCGCGTTCGGCGCAATGGAGAGCAGATGCGCGTTACGGATTCCATACCCTTCCGCATCCGGGCATTCCCCGCGCTCTTCGGCCAGCTGACGCGTTGCCGCCAAAGCCTCGCCCTTGATCTTCTCGAACACCTTCAGGTTAAAGCTCTTGGCCATCGCACTTTCAAACGGAATGTTGTGACCCTGCAGATACGCATGGAATCCCATTGCGCCCAAACCGATGCTGCGCTCACGTACTGCGGAATAGCGGGCGCGCTCAATTTCATCCGGCGCATTTTGAATAAAGAATTCGATCACGTTATCCAGAAAACGCACGAGATCCGCGATAAACTGCGGATTGTCTTTCCACTCGTCATATTTCTCCAAGTTCACAGAACTCAGACAGCAAACCGCCGTGCGGTCCTTATCTGTCGGCAGAGTGATCTCGCTGCAAAGATTCGACTGACGCACTTTCAGACCCATCTTTTTGTGGAATTCCGGCTGACCATCCTCAACCGCTTTCTCAAACAGAACATAAGGCTCGCCGGTTTCCACCCGGTTCTGAATCAGCTTCACCCAGATGGTTTTGGCCTGCACCGTTTTCTTCACCTCTTTGGTGTGCGGATCGACCAGATCAAAACTGTCATCAAAACCCGGCTCGCGAGTTGCGCGGTCGATCAGCTCCATAAACTCCTCGGTCAGAACCACACCGTGATGCAGATTCGTGGATTTGCGGTTCACATCGCCCCCCGTCGGCTTGCGGATATCAAGAAACTCCTCAATTTCCGGATGATTAACCGGCAGGTACGCCGCGTAACTGCCGCGCCGAGTGACGCCCTGGCTGAACGCGAGCATTTCCGCATCCACCACTTTCATGAACGGGATCACACCGGTTGACTCGGAACCTTTGGATGTTCGGGTACCCGCCGCGCGCAAATCGCCCCAATAGCCGCCGACCCCGCCGCCAAACGAGGAAAGCCACGCGGTTTCGGTATAGTGTGAACAGATACCCTCACGGGAATCCGGGACATAACTCAAAAAGCAGGAGATCGGCAGACCACGGTTCGTTCCGCCGTTAGTCAGGATCGGAGTGGCATACATGAACCAGAGCTGGCTGGCGTAATCATAAATGCGCTGCGCCATCGCCTCATCATCAGAAAACGCCACTGCCGCACGGGCGAATGCGTCCTGCGGGCTTTTTTCGCCGGGAACAAGGTAACGACTAGTCAGGGTGGAGATGCCGAATTCGGTCAGCAGGTGGTCACGGTTATAATTAATTTTTATGCTCATACGGTTGCCTTTCGTTGGGATGCCAAACTCTTTTGCCACTTTAGCGGTGGCATTCCGCAAGTCAACCTCTCACTTCACAAAAAAGCACAACATATTGCGCTCGCGCCAGTAATGCGCCCCTATATAAAGAAAAGCGCCCGTTTTACAACGGACGCTTTTGCCTGGCAAAATAGTGATTTAGAAGGCCTTACAGCTTCTGAAGCTCGCGCTTTGTCTGCTTGGCGAGCTTCTTGAGCTTCCCGGAAAGAGCCACCTTTTTCACCGGCGACATCCGATCAGCCAGCAAAACGCCGTCCAAGTGATCAAGCTCATGCTGCACCGCGCGCGCCAGCAGACCTTTCACCCGCAGCTCGACCCAAGTGGCATTGCGATCCTGGAACTTAACCGTCACCTCTTCAAAGCGACCCACATTGGAATAGATACCCGGGAAACTCAGGCACCCTTCCTGCGAGGTGACGATCATATCTGACTCTTCCGTAATCTTCGGGTTGATCAATACGAGCGGCATTTCCACATCCGGATTCTCGCGGTCGCCGTTTGCGTCAACGTCTGCATCCGCGGGAACATCGATCACGCAAATGGCTGCGGATTTACCGATCTGTTCAGCGGCCAGGCCCAGCCCGTGCTCGGCATACATCGTTTCCAGCATGTCATCTGCGAGCTTGCGGATTTCATCCGTCACCTCAGCAATCGGCTCAGCCTTCTTGCGCAAAACCGGGTTTCCATATTTTGTAACAGTAAAAGTCATGTCTCTCTCCGCAATGTGTAAAACAGCAAATTTCTGATAAATTTCATTAATACACTAACCCAATAGCCAGACAAGTTTAAGGTCTAAAAGAGGCGGCTATTCCCATTTTTTAGTTCAGTCACCGGTTCCCCTTCCGTATAACCACCCGCATGGATATCGTTTTAACCACATTTAACGCGCGCTACTCGCACACCGCCTTCGGTTTGCGCTACCTGAAGGTAAACCTGCGCGATCTCGAAGAGCGCAGCCGTCTGCTGGAGTTTGAACTCTCCTCGCAACCGCGCCGAGCCGCCGAACTGATCCTCGCCGAAAACCCGCGCATTGTGGCGATGAGCGTTTACATCTGGAACCTCGAACTCTGCACCGCCACCGTCCAGATCCTCAAAAAGGTACGGCCCGAACTTCCGATCGTGCTCGGCGGCCCCGAAGTCAGCTACAACGCCGAAAACCTGCCGATCGTCCAGCTCGCTGATTACATCACCTGCGGCGAAGGCGAAACCGTGACCTACGAGCTCTGCCGCGATATCTTGAACGACAACCCGCCGACACAGAAATTTCTGCAGAAGCACGTGGACCTCGAAACGCTCGAACTGCCCTATCGGCTCTATTCCGACACAGACGTTCAAAACCGCGTACTCTACTGCGAAACCACACGCGGCTGCCCGTTCCAGTGCGAATACTGCATGTCGTCGATCGACAACTCCGTGCGCTACTTCGACCTCGACAAATTACTGCCCGAATTCGAAAACCTGATCGAACGCGGCGCACTGCACTTCAAGTTTGTCGACCGCACCTTCAACCTCGACCTCGACCACGCCGAAAAGGTGATCCGCTTCTTTCTTGAACGTTACCGCCCCGGCATGATGCTCCATTTTGAAATGATCCCCGAGCGCCTGCCGGCACGCTTAAAAGCGCTGATTGAAGAGAGCCCGTCAGCTTTTTATCAGTTTGAAATCGGCATCCAAACGCTCAATTCCGACGTCGCCGACCGCATCAAGCGTCCGCTCAACCTCGAGAAGATCGAACAGAACATGCGCTGGCTGAGTACGCAGAAAAGCGTACACATGCACGCAGACCTGATCGCCGGACTGCCGGGCGAAGACCTCGACAGCTTTGCCGCCGGTTTCGATCAGCTGCTGAAAATGGGCCCGGAAGAGATTCAGCTCGGTATTCTCAAAAAACTCCGCGGCACCGGCATTGCCCGTCATGACCACGACTGGGAAATGGCCTACAACCCGAACCCGCCCTACGAAATCCTGCAGAACAAACTGATCCCGTTCGCAGAGATGCAGCGCATTCAGCGCTTCGCGCGCTACTGGAATCTGACCGTCAACAACGGCAACTTCCCGAACAGCGCCCCGCTGATCTGGAAAAATAACGACAGCGTTTTCGGCGCATTTATGGAATACAGCGACTGGCTGTTTGAAACCACGCAGACCACCGGCGGCATCGCGCTCAACCGGCTCACCAAACTACTGTTCGGATACCTGAAGGATGTAAAAGGCTTTCCTGCGGATCAGGCGGCTGAAAGCGTGGCGCGCGACTGGCTGCGCGGCAAGCGCTCGGATTTACCGCCCTTCCTGCGCCCGTACAAACTGAATATTGCAGAGCTGCAACCGCAAACCCGTTCCGACAAAACAGGACTCGACCGCCAGCAGCGGCATTTGGATCACTAATCCCGATGCGCCCTGTGAGGGCACGCGGCCTACATGTTTTGCAGAACCGGTCCCCGACTGGGCGACCAACATAACCAAAAACAGAACAAGAGTTGATCGACTCAACAACCATCCCTATACTCTTCGTAACCACGGAGGAATATTTGATGAAAGTTGACGCCATTCTTCTCGCCGGCGACCGGCGCGCCAGCAAAGCAGTCCGCAACAAAAACAAAGCCTTTCTGCAACTCAAGGGCGACCCTCTAATCGTTCACGTGTTGCGTGCGCTCCAAGCTGCGGAATCCGTCAACAACATCTACGTGGTCGGCCCGAAGCAACGGCTCGACGAAACACTGCAATCATTTGAAGTTCCGGTCACTACCGTCGAACAAGGCGAGAACATGATCGCCAACGTCAAGGCCGGGTTCGAAGCCGCACATAGCGACGGTGAAACTCCGATAATGGTTGTGCCGTGCGACATCCCGCTGGTGACGGGCCGTGAAATTGACGAGTTCGTCAAAAAGAGCGATCTGGAGAATTATGACTACGCCATTGGCATCACCGACAAGAGCGTGCTCGAGCACTATGCGCCGACGGAAAAGAAACCCGGCCTGGATATGATCTGCTTTCATGTCAAAGACGGACTGTTTCGCCAAAACAACCTGCACCTCGCCCGGCCGAACCGGTTGAAACATTTGGACCACATCGAAAAAATGTACGAGTGGCGCTACCAGACCCACTTCTTCAACATTCTACGCCTTGGAATCAGCCTGCTCTTCTCGAGCTGGCACTTCTTTACCGCGATGCGCGTATTCATTCTGCTGCAGCTATCGCTCTACTACGACCGACACGGGCATCCCACCCTCTCGAGAAAATTGCGCGACCACGCCCCGCTGGAAACGTTAAATAAAGGGATCAGCCACATCCTCGGCGCGCGCGTTGAAACCGTCTACACGACCCTCGGCGGGGCAACATTGGATGTCGACAACGACGAATCGTTGGATGTGATCGAACAGATGTACGACGAGTGGATGGATTATCAGCTCGCCCAGAGATAGAAACCGCGCGCCGGGCCGTTCTGTGTGCGGCGGCCCGGCCCTACCTGAAGCCTTTCCCCGCTTGCCTCTTGCCGACCTTTTACGTAGGGTGTCGCCTTACGAATTTCAAACGAAAGGAATGCTAATGGACGCAGCAACAAATTTGGGACTTGAAGATATTGAAGTGGATCTGAACAACCTCTACCGCGATGAGCTGATCACGGACCGCAAAGTGGCACAGCTCCGCCGTATGGTTCCGATTACAATCGAAGGTACAGATGATCACAGCCGCGCGGTACTCTACACCGGCACAACACAGATCATGCTCCCGACCGGCCCGCTTCCGATCTCCGCAGAAATCGAAGCGGCAACACTGGAAGAGGCGCTGCGCAAATTCCCGGACGCAATCAAACAGGCGGTGGAAGAAATGATTTCCCGCGTTCAGGAAATGCAGCGCGAAGAAGCCAACCGCATCGTCACCCCGGATGAATTCGCCGGCGGCAAAGGCGGCGGTGGCGGGCTGATCATTTAATGATACCGCGCGCAGATGCATCTCAAAAAGATCTGCGCCTGGCGCGGATCTGCCTGCACTGCACAGCCTGCAAACACGCCCGCAAAACTCAGCGCGGCGTGATTTTTAATTTTGTAAAAGCAATCGAACAAAAATTGTGCCCTTTCTGCCGCGCGTATGAACGCGTCTACGTCAAAAAGGCCCACAAACCAATAGAGGAAATTTAATCATGCAAATCATCGTAAACGGCGAACAGATCCCGAATGACGTTTTTCAGCACGAACTGCAAACCATGCAGCAGCAAAACCCCGGCATTCCGGAAGAAATTGCATCGGAACAGGTGCAGCAGCGCATCATTGAATGGACACTGATTCGTCAGAATGCAAAGAAAGAGGATATTCCCGTCTGGACGGGCGAAATTGACGCGGAGTTCGAAAAACTCTGTCAGGCACACGGCGGCAAACAGGCTTTCTTTCAGCGCTTCGGCATGACCGATAAAGATGAAGGTCGCGTCAAAGGCGATATTGAGCTGAACCTGAAAACGCAGCGCTTCCTCGATTTGGTCTCCAAAGATGTTGCCGAACCGGCCGAAGAGGCAATTCAGCAGTTCTACGAAGAA
Source organism: Verrucomicrobiota bacterium (assembly GCA_042566005.1). Lineage (GTDB taxonomy): Bacteria > Verrucomicrobiota > Kiritimatiellia > Kiritimatiellales > JBHORO01 > JBHORO01. The sequence continues at coordinate 5,834 of JBHORO010000008.1, read as the reverse complement.
AACAAAATGCATTTCATCAAACCGGAACAGGCGCATGTGGTGCATATCGTCAAGCACCCGAAAACTGAACAGGAAGCCGAAAAGGCATCAACAGAACTGCGCGAAGTTCGTCAGCAACTACTCGACGGCGCGGACTTTATGGAAGTGGCAAGCAAGGTTTCCGAATGCACCGACACGTCGCCTGACCTCGGTCTGTTCACCAAAGGTCAGATGTCTCCGGCATTTGAGTTTGTCGTGTTCTCTATGAATGTCGGCGAAATCTCGCCGGTCTTCCAGACCCAGTTCGGTCTGCACATTGCAACGGTTCTCGAGAAAAAACCGGCATCGCAGCTGGAACTGGCTGAGTGCTGTGACGACATCAAAGAGCGCCTCTTCCAGGGCCTCAAAAACGACGCGATCGCCGCTTGGGTAAATACCCAGAAAGCAGACGCCTCCGTCGAAATCACAGAAGACTAATTAATCCCTTTCCCGGATTATGCCAAAGCCCGCCGGTTTTCCGCGCGGGCTTTTTTAGTTCTCACCGCAGACAGGCCGGCTCGCCGGCAATGTGACGACAATCGATAAAATCCCAAGCGTCTTTTCTTTTTAAACCGATCCGCTAAAATTCGCATTTCAGAACAACACGATTTAAGGAAGAATGAATGCAAAAGAAGAGTCTGCCCACGATTGCTGCAACACTGACCATACTCACAACCACCGCATGGGGCGGCGGATTCCAGCTTTACAACGAAGGCTCCGCCGAGGCGCTCGGACAAGCCAGCGCCATTACTGCGCGCGATGACCTTACGTCACTCGCCTGGTACAACCCTGCCGGATTGGCGGGTACCGACCAGCAGTCGGTCATGATCGGCAACACCTTCATCCTGCTGAAAAGCGATTTTGACGGCGATTCCTTCGATGAAAAAATGGAGCCGCACTGGCGCAGCATTCCGCACGCCTATTATGTTCAGCCGATCGACAACACCAAAACATTCACCCTCTCCCTTAATTCGCCCTACGGGCTGATCACAGAATGGCCTGGAAACGGTCAACTCAGAAGCCTCTCCGAGAAAGCCGAACTGACAACCTTTTATGCAACCCCCTCCCTCGCGTTCAAAACAGATGACAGCCTTTCCGTTTCCGTCGGATTAAATGTGGTTTACGCAAAAGCCAAACTGAGAGATGCCAGCACGGTGCTAAAGGGTGAGGACTCAGGAATTGGGGCTACAGCCTCACTGCATTATCAACTCAATGATGACCTGGCACTAGGCGCGCGCTACCAGTCGGAAGTCCATTTGACTCTCGAAGGCGAACTCAATTCTACGATTGAGGCCGAGGCCGAAGCTACCATGCCCGACAGCTTCACGTTTGGAGCAACCTACTCCGGAATCAAAAAATGGAAATTCGGACTGGATGCCGTCTGGACCGACTGGACTGATTTTGACCAGATACTTATCGATCTCCCACCACCGCTGACCGACAGTGTCCGCCCGCAAAACTGGGATGATGTCTGGGGCATCCATTTCGGGGCGGAGTACCAGTTAAATAAAAACTGGGTACTGCGCGGGGGATACGTGTGGGATGAATCCCCCGTTTCTGATGAGTACCGCTCGCCGATGCTGCCCGGCTCCGACCGCCAGCTGGTAATGGGCGGCTTTGCCCGCTCATTCAAGCAGTGGACACTTGACGCCGCCTACTGCTACATCTGGGCCAAAGATACACAACAGGGATCTGAGTTCCCTGCCGCATTCGCGGGTGAATATGAGAATACCGCGCATCTTCTTTCGTTTTCCATCGGCTACGATTTCTAAAACCTGAAGCCGCGGTTAAACCGCCCGTTCTTTGCACTCGACAAAAGACGCGCGGTTTTCTTCCCTATGCACATGCAAAACCCGAACGACCACCCGACATGCCCTCTTTGCGGCAGCTCAGAAACCGGCCTCTTCCACGAGGACCAGCGCCGCCCCTATTTTCAATGTACGATCTGCCTGATCGTGTTCGTTCCTCAGCCCAATCACCTGCCCCCGGACGAAGAAAAATCGTGCTATGATTTCCATCAGAACGACCCGAATGACGCCGGCTACCGGCGTTTCCTGGATAAGCTCTGCGCCCCGCTTATAAACAAACTGGAACCGGGCATGCAGGGACTGGACTTCGGCTGCGGACCAGGCCCCACCCTATCGCTCATGTTTGAAGAGGCCGGGTTCCCTTGCGAAATTTACGACCCCTTTTATGCCCACCATCCGGGGGTACTCGAAAAAACCTACGATTTCTTGAGTTGCTCGGAAGCTATTGAACATTTCCACACACCCCGCAAGGAGTTTGAACTGTTCCTTAAATTGGTAAAACCGAGCGGCTGGATCGGCATCATGACCCAGCTGGTTAAAAGCCGCGAGGCATTCAAAACGTGGCACTATACCGCCGATGAAACCCACGTCTGCTACTTCTCCGAGGCGACCTTCCGCTGGCTGGCAAAGCAGTACAACCTGCACGTTGAATTCCCCGGCAGGTCCGTCATTCTCTTCCAGCGACCGCCAGAAGATCTCCACCGCACACAAGATTCTGTCTAATACCTCGCATCACCAGACCAACCGGCTGAAACCATTTCCGCGAACAACGCACGAAAAAAGACCAGCCCTGAAAACGGACTGGCCTTTTGAACTGTTGCTGACTTAAATTTTGCGCTTTTCAAAAAGCACGCACAAGCCGATGGCAATCATGGAAAAAACCGAGATTGTGACCCAATGACAGGCGCCGATAATTTCAGGCATTGTCATCTTGCCCAAGTTACCCCAACTCAAGATGTTTCCTTTGAGGTAGGGATAAACTTCCGCGTAAAGTGCCGCGCCGACCAGCATACCCAGCAGAGCGAAGAAGGCATGCAACCGGCCTTCCCCAAGAGCACCGGCAGCGGTGCCGGGACAGTAACCGCAAATCGCCCAGCCAGCGCCGAAGATCAACCCGCCGATCACATTAGCGCCGAGATTGGTCGCCTTAAGCTTGAGCTCAATAATTCCGGCATCATTCAATGCATAGATGCCGATGCTGCCGACCACAATCGCCGTCAGCATGAACTTTAAGATCGTCATATCACGGAACAGCATTGCGCCGACCTGTTTTTCAAAGCGCAGAACGCGGCCATTTTGCAGTAAAACCCCAAAAAAGATGCCTGTAATTAATCCGAGCAAGAGTTCCATGCCTACCTCCTGTAAATCAAATTAGCCACGAGCACACCCGCGCCGAAGAAACAAACCAGCGTAATAAATCCACTGACCGAAAGTTGCATCATTCCGCTCAAGCCGTGCCCGCTCGGACAACCGCCGGCCATACGCGCCCCGAAAAGAAGTATAATTCCGCCGAGGAAGGCGAAAACCGCACGTTTAACCCAACTCTTGCCAAACCGCTCCTGCCAGATCGGCGGCACGTGCTCAAATTCAATCGTGCCGGTCTGCATGGAGGAAATCAGCGCACCGATCAGAATGCCGGCTACCAGCATCATCTGCCAATCGACCCGTACCTTCTTGTCCTGATAGTACTCATTTTGCGCGACATGCTCCGGAGCGACCGCCCTCTCAATTAAACCGGCAACCCGCACAAAGGAGGTCGAGGCCCCAAGGTACTTCGGAGTGCCAATTAAACGGGTGGACATAAACACCGACAACACAGCCAGCAAACCTGCCAGCGCACCACAGATATAAGGTCGTAGCCTGCTATCCTGCATACCTTCCTCCTTCATGTACAAAGTGCACCCGTTCAGGCGCGTTCAAAATGCATATCAATATCGCCTGACAAATCCATGCCGGATTCAATTTCAACCGCGCGAATCAGCGCAACAGGGATGGGACAAGAGGTATGATGACAACAACGACAGGCCTGCGCCAAAATGCGACTGCTGCCTTGATTGATTTCATCATCAGGATTCACCACGGCGACTCGAGAAGCCAGCAGCTGCATCTGATGACATTCGCTTTCGAGCTCAACGGAGCAGAGATCATTCTCCAACATCTGAACACGAACCTTCGCCACATGTTCACAACGGCCAGGGTGAATCTCCGCTTTAGTCATTACGCCTCCGTATAAAAGAAAACTGCTGACACATCCATTCGGGTGCCAGCAGTTTAGAAAAATTATACCAGGGACGCAAGTCCTCTTATTTTGCAGCGTTGACCGCTTCAACCAAAGCATTTTCCTGCTGCAGACCCGTGAACTGCTTTACAGCCTCACCGTCTTTGAAAATCACCAGAGTCGGAATGGAACGCACGCCGAATTTAGCCGCGACCGGGGCATTCTCGTCCACATTCACTTTCGCAATCGTTGCGCCCTCAACCTTACCGGCAACGGATTCCAGAATCGGCAACTGCATTTTACACGGGCCGCACCACGGCGCCCAGAAATCCACCAGTGTCACACCTTCTGCGATAGCCGCATCGAAATCCGCCTCATTCAATTCCACAATATTTTCAGCCATATCATACCTCCTGTTTAAATCGTAAAGCCATTATTACGGTAGCAATTGATTTGTCACTCTCTTTTCTCTAATAATTCAGCGTTTAAAGGTTCAATCCAGTCGGCTTTCCTGTTTTACTCTTTCGCTATGATTTCATCGGTGACAGAGGATAATCCGCAATACCACCTTCCAGATGTACTGGAGGGAACGGATCACTATTTCGCAGCCGGAGGCCTGCTGGAGCAGACCTGCCGTGACGCGGGATTAAATTTTGAACAACGGCCGCAGCAGCTGAAAATGGCGCGTGCCGTGGCAGAGGCCTGCACCTATCCTTACCACCTAGCGGTTGAGGCCGGCACCGGAGTCGGCAAAAGTTTCGCTTACCTGATCCCGCTGATTCTATCAGCCCTCAAAAAGAACATCCGCGTCGTGGTGGCAACCTACACCATTAACCTGCAGGAACAGCTGGTCCACAAAGACATCCCATTTGTCAAAAAGTCGCTCGGCCTGGATTTCAAGGCCCTGCTGGTGAAAGGGCGCAGCAACTATGTCTGCCTGCGCCGACTGAGACGCGCCGAGAAAATGGGATCCGACCTTTTCCAACGCTCACGCGAATCCGAGGTGCAGCGCATCCGAACCTGGCTTGAAAGCACGAACGACGGAAGCATTCAGGAAATGCCCGAACTGCCCTCACCGGAAGTCTGGAGTGCCGTCTGCGCAGAAAACGGAAACTGTCTCGGCCGACGTTGCAGTCATTACGATGCCTGCTATCTGATGCATGCCCGCAAGCAGATGGCCGAGGCAAACGTCCTCGTGGTCAATCACCACCTCTTCTTCTCAGAACTGGCCCTGCGCGCTAACGGATCATCGTTCCTGCCGGACTACGGCGTGGTGGTATTCGACGAGGCACACCAGATGGAAAATGTAGCCTCCAGCCACATGGGCATCCGTCTCTCCTACTACGCATGGCAGGACTGGTTCCGCCGGCTTTATATCCCGGCCGACAACAAAGGGCTGGTCGCCGTGATGAAGGACGGTGAGGCCGCACAGATGGTCGTGCAGCTGAGCGAAGCAGTCGAAGATTTTTACGCGCGCATCAAGCAATATTACAAACTCGGCCCGGGCAAAGCCCAGCAACGGTTATTCAGTGCGCCGGAAATCGAAACCGCCATTCCCGAGCGGATGAACCGCCTGTTGGTACGGATCGGGCTGATGAAGCACAATACGGAAAACGAGGACCTGCAAGCAGAACTCGACTCCGTGCGCAACAAGGGCTTGTTCCTGCAGGAACAGTTCGAAAACTTTCTGGGACAGTCGCTCGAAAACCACGTCTACTGGGTGGCCGCCGAAGGACGACGCAGCGTCGCCGTGCTCTACTCCGCGCCAATCGACGTCGGGCCGTTACTGC
>JBHORO010000007.1:0-54894 GCA_042566005.1 Verrucomicrobiota bacterium | reverse complement strand
TGTAATTGTCGGCGTGAACGTGCGTGGCAACCCGGAATGGCAGACAAAGGATTCTTTGGACGAGCTGCATGCGTTAGCTGAAGGCGCGGGCGCTGAAGTGGCGGGCCGGTTTACCTGTCGTGTGGATCGCATTCGTGCGGGTCACTTTATTGGCACGGGCAAGGCGGAGGAGATCGCTCAATGGATTCAGGAAAATGATCCGATTGATATGGTGATTTTCGACGATGACTTGACGCCGGTTCAGGGTCGAAATTTGGAGCGGGTCTGTAATGTCCGCGTACTTGACCGCACCCAGTTGATTTTGGATATTTTTGCGCAGCGTGCGCATACTCGCGAAGGCCAGTTGCAGATCGAGTTGGCTCAGCATCAGTACCTGTTGCCGCGTTTGCGTCGTATGTGGACGCACCTTGAGCGACAGAAGGGTGGTATTGGTCTGCGCGGTCCGGGTGAGACGCAGCTGGAGATGGACCGCCGCCGTATTCAGATGCTTATCCGCCATTTGAAACGGGATTTGGATCTGGTGCGTACGCGTCGCTCCGAGCAGCGCAAAGGGCGTAAACGTCACGGCTGGTCGCTGGTTTCGTTGGTGGGATACACGAATGCCGGCAAATCCACTCTGTTGAATGCGCTGACCCAGACGGATGATGTGTATGTGCAGGATCAGCTTTTCGCGACCTTGGACCCGACAACACGCCAGGTGGAACTTCCGAACCATGAGCCTGCGCTGATTTCAGACACCGTGGGTTTTATCCGGAAGCTTCCCCATACCGTGGTGGAGTCTTTTAAGGCTACGCTCGAAGAGGCGGTGGAATCGGATTTGCTGGTGCATGTGATCGATTGTTCGCATCCGCAGGTTGATCAGCAGATCCAGTCGGTGATTGAGGTGCTGGAGGAGATCGGTGCCGGAGATAAGCCGATTCTGTGCGTGCTGAATAAAATCGATACGGAAGATGGCGCGAATCGCGTGGCCCGTCTGCAGCAGTCTTTGGGCCGTTCGGTGGCCGTTTCCGCGACCACGGGCGAAGGCCTGGAAGATCTGCGTGATGAGTTGGCGGACTTGCTGAAAAAATCCAAAAGCGAGATGCGATTGCGGGTTCCCATTAGCGAAGGACGTTTGCTGGCGGTGTTGCGCAAAAATGCGACCATTCTTGAAGAGGAGTACGAGTACGACGCGGCGATTATCACGGCCAAGGTGCCGGACCGCTTGCGCGGCATGTGCGATCCGTTCAAAATTGATGATGAGTAATTGTCATAGTTGTCTGGTACTGATATAATCTCGGAATTATTACGTACCGCTTATGACAAAACATCGCAGCAGATCAAAATCTTCCACTATGCGCTTCTATAGAAGCGCGAGGTTCCGAATTCTTTTAGCCATTGTTATCCCGCCAGTTATTCTGCTTTTGTGCGGGTATAGCTTCGTTGAAAAGGGGGAGCAGAAACGAATCTTGCATTCGGGCAAAGTCCGCCTTCGTCAGTTAAAATTGCGCGCGACGGAGTTGCTTGAGCTGGAGCAGGATGTCTTCGAAAAGCAGGCCTTGCAGTTTGCTGTTGAGCTGGATGTGGCCTGTTTTCTGGCCGAGGATCAGCAGAAGGTGGGCAACCCCCAGTTGGATCTTTTGCGAGCCGAGCATAACCTGCAGGCGATAGCTATTATCGGCCTAGAGGGGCAGGCACTCGCTTTTTCAGGTTTGTCCCCACAGCTGTTGTTGAACCGCTTTCCTCAGGATGTGCGTAGTGCGCTTGACGGCGTTCAGAGCACCCGCTTTGCCGTTTCTCAGCGAGGCGTTGTCTTGTTGACGGTATTGCCCGTTGAAAAGAGTGACCGAGTGCAGGGTGCACTGCTCATTACACAGTCGTTTTTGTTGGGCACTGAATTTGAAGATACGCTGCTGGTTTATGATCAGGGCGTTCAGTCGAAAAGTGCTCATTCGGAGTTCATGCAGCCATATGTGCAGCGGGGTGGCATTGGTGATTTGAATGCACCGATGGTTTTGATGGAGGGGGCATTGATGCTCGAAACCGTTGCGCTGCCGGGCATTCCGCTGGAACAGGCAAGCTTGATGGTGGGGGTTAATCAGCGCGAGATCGTGGCTCATTATCGGGATATGCTCCAGCAGTGGCTGCAGATTGTGGGGGGCTTGATCCTGCTGATTGCGTTGGTTGGATTGTTCTTAAGTCGTCATTTGATGGGGCCGGTCTATCGGCTGATTGACGCCGCGCGGCATGTCATGACGGATCGGGAAGAGGTGGAATGGCCGCCGGTAACCCGTGATGAGTTTGGTATACTCAACGGGGTCTTGCGGGAGATGACCAATCGAGTGCACGATTCACTCAAGCAGAGTGAGGAGGCCCGTGCCGAGGCTGAACGCTTCAACCGCGTGAAGACCGATTTCCTTGCCAATATCTCGCACGAATTACGTACGCCGCTTAATGGCATTATCGGAATGACAGAGACGCTCTCAGAGACGCCGCTTCAGGACGAACAGAAGGAGTGCATCCGTATTATCCGCATGTCGAGCGACCAGCTGGTGACGGTGATTGGAGATATTTTTGACGCAAGTCGCATTGAGAGCAAAGCGCTGCAGCTGAGGCGTGAGGATTTTGATCTAGCAGAGATGCTGGCAGATTTTGTTTCCCTGACGCGGATGAAAGCGCAACAGAAGGGACTGACGGTTCGGTATCACTTTAAGCCGAATACGCCCGAGCGGGTAATTGGTGACCGGACGCGCATACGACAGATTCTTTCCAACCTGGTAAATAATGCGATCAAATTCACGAAAGAGGGCGGCATTGAGATTCACGTTTGCAGTCACTCTCTTCATGAGGGTATGAGTGAGTTTGTTTTCACGATTAAAGACACGGGTATCGGCATGGAGCAGTGGAAGGTGCAGAATCTGTTTCGGGTCTTTGAGCAGGGGGATACCTCGTCAAGTCGTCGCTTTGGCGGGCTTGGGCTTGGTTTGACCATTATCAGCAAGATTACAGAGAAAATGTCCGGTAAGATGGCGGTGTTAAGTGAGCCCGGCAAAGGGTCGTCTTTCAGTGTTATGTTGCCGTTGAATGTGCCAGATGTCGTGGTTCCGAAAAAGAGTGAAGAGAAACCGCTCTTATGGAAGCGTGTCCCGAAAGTGCTGGTTGCCGAGGACAATAAAATGAACCAGATTGTCGTGCGGCGGGTGCTCGATAAGCTGGGCTGTCAGACCGTACTCGCTGCAAACGGGGTGGAGGCGGTTGAGCGCTTTGCCGAGAGTGAATTTGATGTCGTGCTGATGGATTGCCAGATGCCGGAAATGGATGGCTATGAGGCCACGCGTAAAATTCATGAACAAATTGTTGAGATGCCGGTTATTGCGGTTACGGCTCACTCACTAGACGCGGATCGTAAGCAGTGTTTTGACGCAGGGATGGTCGATCATATCACGAAACCGATTGACGAGTCGGTGGTGCTGCAGGTGCTAAGGAAGCATCTCAAAGACCTGATTTAGTAATCATGATTACATAGTTACCGGGGAGTCTTAACGCGTGAAACATAAAGATTTGGCAAGAGGTAATTCTCTTTATTCTGTGCGTTCGAATACACTGCGAGTATGTGATATGCCCGAACGGGTTCGGCCGCGCGAAGAGTTTGACCGCCTTGGTGCAGCCAATGTTTCCGACACCGTATTGATCTCGCTGTTGTTGCGGACGGGGGTGGCTGGGCAGAATGTGGTTGAGCTGGCGCAGGCTATTCATCGTCATTACGGCTCATTAACGGCGATGGCTCAGGCCTCCGTGGAGGATTTAATGGGAACCTTTAAAGGCTTGGGCAGGGTTAAGGCCCAGATTTTAAAGGCATCTTTTGAATTGGCGCGTCGCATGATGGATGAGCAGGTGGCAGAACAGCCGCATATAACCACCCCGGATCGGGTGGCCGCGGTTTTGCGGGAACGGGCGCGTTTGCTGGAACAGGAAATTTTTTGGGTACTGATGCTCAACACCAAAAACCGCATGGTGCGTCCGCCGGTTGATGTTACCCGGGGTCTGCTGAATTCAAGTCAGGTTCATCCGCGTGAGGTGTTCAAAGAGGCCATTAGGAGTAATTGTGCTGCGGTTGTCTTGGCGCATAACCACCCGTCCGGCGATCCGTCGCCGTCATCCGATGATTTGAAAATTACCCGCCGGCTGGTTGAGGCCGGTCGCATTGTCGATATCCAGGTGCTCGATCACGTCATAATAGGTCGTTCTCGCGGCTCTGCCGAAAGTGATTTTATCAGTCTGCGCGAAGCGGGGCTGGTGGAGTTTTGATTGGTTCGCCCTTACCCTAACCGCTCGTAATTTTATCGAAATACGCTATAATGCGAGTGGAGAAAAGGAAGGGGGGCTTTATGGATAAAGGATGTTTTGGTCGCAAGGACCGGCTGCTGAAAGAGCGCCGTCATGATGTGTATCGAAACCGTTCCAAACTGCCGCAGGCTAGTTTGTGTACTGAGTGTGGGGTGGCCTTTTGTGATGGTCGTTGGACTTGGGAACGTCCGTACCGTTGCCAGAATGAAACCCTGTGTCCGGCCTGTCGTCGTGTGCGTGAGCACATGCCCGCTGGTGAGGTTACGATTTCCGGTCAGTTCTTCAGGGCGCATCATGATGAAATCATGAACCTGGTGCGTAATATTGAGAGAGTTGAAAGTAATTCGCACCCGCTTGAGCGAATCATGGAGGTTAACGATCAGCCGGAATCGATGCTGGTTACAACAACCGGTATGCATTTGGCTAACGGTATTGGTCGCGCCCTGCGTAGCGCGTACAAGGGGGCTATGCAGATTGAATACCTTGACGGCGAAAACTATGTCAAAGTCTGCTGGACGCGTTGACGTCGGAAGGTTGTAAATGAAAGGGGCTGGCCGAAGGGGAGCCCCTTTTTTTAATTACCAGCAGTCTTCGAGGCGGATATCGAAGATAAGGGCTGCATTGGGGCCGATTTTGTCGCCCGCGCCGCGTTTGCCCCATGCCAGTTCGGATGGCACGAAGAATTTATATTTGGCGCCGACGGACATGAGCTGAATGCCTTCTTTTAGACCGGCGATTGCTTCAGACATGCTGAATTCATCTTTCAGGCCGGTGTGGTACGTATCTTTGATGACGGTGCCATCGACGAGCATGATGCGTTGGTTGACCACGATCATGCTATCCGGACCGGGCTTTGCGCCGTCGCCTTCCTGTTCAACGATATACTGCAGGCCGCTTGGTGTTTCGATAACGCCGGGCTTCTGGCGGTTCTTCGTAAAGAACTTTTCGCTCTCGGCGCGGTTCTGGCCGGATCCTCCGCGTCCGCGTTTTTTTCCTGCTTGTTTATTGTTACCTTTTTGACGAGCCATCGGGTGAAGTCCTGATTTTAACCTCTAATATCTAAACAAGCTCTAAATCCCGACTTCGGGATTTAGAGCTTGTGGGCAGGGCGCGCTCGCCGAGCGCGCCGCGGACACCGCGTTGTTACGCCAGAGCGGCGTTAACGATCAGCTGGGCCTCTTCCTGAATCTGTTTCAGGTGGTCTGCGCCTTTGAAGCTTTCCGCGTAGATCTTGTAGATGTCTTCCGTGCCGGACGGACGCGCTGCGAACCAGCCGTTTTCCGTGCAGACTTTCAGTCCACCGATTGCGGCGTCGTTAGCCGGAGCGTTTGTCAGCTTCTGCGTAATTGCATCGCCAGCCAGCGTTTCTGCTGTCACCTGTTCCGGAGAGAGCTTTTTCAGCTGTGCTTTCTGGGCCGGAGTAGCCGGAGCATCGATACGGGCATAAACCGGGGCACCGAATTTTTCCGTCATTTCCTGGTAGTGCTGGCCCGGATCTTTGCCGGTTACCGCGAGGATTTCGCAGGCGAGCAGGCTCAGGATGATGCCGTCTTTGTCCGTCGTCCAAACCGTACCGTCTTTACGCAGGAAGGACGCGCCCGCGCTCTCTTCGCCGCCGAAGCCGTAGGAACCGTCAACCAGACCGTCAACGAACCATTTGAAACCAACCGGTACTTCGCAGAGTTTGCGGCCGAGGTCAGCGGCAACACGGTCGATCATGGAGCTGCTCACCAGGGTCTTGCCGACGGCCGCATCTGCACGCCAGCCTTCGCGGTGCGTGTAGAGGTAGTTGATTGCAACGGCGAGGTAGTGGTTCGGATTCAGCAGGCCGGAGCTGCGCGTCACGATGCCGTGACGGTCGAAGTCCGGGTCGTTACCGAAGGCGATGTCGAAATCATCTTTCAGTGTGATCAGGCTGGCCATTGCTGAAGGCGAGGAGCAGTCCATGCGAACGACGCCGTCGCTGTCGAAAGTCATGAAGCTGAAGTTCGGGTCGTAGTGACCGTTGCGCAGCGTGATATCCAGGCCGTAACGTTTTGCGATCGGCTCCCAGAAACCGAGACCGGAACCGCCCATTGCGTCCGCGCAGATTTTTACGCCCGCGTTTTTGATCGCTTCCATGTCGATCACGTTTTCGAGATCGTCGACGTACGGGGTAACGTAGTCGTGTGTTTTGATGCAGTCCGCTTCGAGTGCATCTTCATACGAAACGATGTTCACACCTTCAAGGCCGGCTTCGATCAGCTCGTTGGCGCGGTCGGCAATCCAGCCGGTTGCGTCCGTATCAGCCGGGCCGCCGTTCGGCGGGTTGTATTTGAAGCCGCCGTTGCTCGGCGGGTTGTGTGACGGGGTGATAACGACGCCGTCTGCCTGTACGTCCGCGCTGTCGCGGTTGAAGGAGAGGATTGCGTGGGAGATAACCGGAGTCGGTGTGAACTGGCCCGGCTCAGCGATGCGTGTTTCAACGCCGTTAGCTGCCAGAACCTGCAGGGCTGTTTTTTCGGCCGGATCAGAAAGCGCGTGCGTGTCTTTGCCGATGAAGAGCGGTCCAGTGGTTCCCTGTTCCGCGCGGTATTCGCAGATCGCCTGTGTGATCGCCAGAATGTGTGTTTCTGTGAAGGTTGCTTTAAGCGATGTTCCGCGGTGACCGGAGGTGCCGAAAGCGACGGCCTGGGTCGGGTCAGTGATATCTGGGTGGATGGTGTAGTAACGACTGATCAGATCCGGGATGTTTACCCAGTCAGCCGGGGTTACCTGCGTACCTGCTTTTGGATGTTTGGCCATATCAATTCTCCTATTACAACAAATTTATACTGTAGTGCCGACGGCACTGATTTTGAGCCGCATAATGTACGAGCTATATGAGGCGGATGCCAGAATTATCTATGATGGATTAGGCAGGTTTTTGACGAATGCGATTGATTTGATACGCGGCATTTGAGCAAATGTACGGCTATGTCGTTGCCGAAACTTACATTTGGAAATGTGGAAATCGATTTTCCGGTACTGTTAGCCCCCATGGCGGGCTATACGGATGCTGCTTATCGCTGTATTTGCCTGGAGTACGGTGCCGGTGCGGTTTACACCGAGCTTACCAGTGCCGAAGGGTTGCGCCGTGATTCATTGCGCACCCAGGAACTGCTGATCCCGGGCGAGGCCGAGCACCCGATCGGCGGACACATTTTCGGGCGCGATCCGGAGTCGATGGCCATAGCGGCTAAGTATATCGAGGATCAGGGCTGTTTTGATTTTATCGACATTAACTGCGGTTGCCCGGTCAAAAAGGTGGCCGGCAAAGGTGCGGGCGCGGCCCTGACTAAAGAACCGCGCCAGATTTACGATATTCTGCAGGCGATCCGCAAAGTCGTTTCTCTTCCGGTAACGGTGAAAACGCGCGTCGGGTGGGGTTTGGATACGGCAACCCACATGGAGATCGCGAAAGCGGTCGAAGAGGGCGCCGCCGATCTGCTTTCCGTGCATGGCCGTTTTGCGACGCGTATGCATTCGGGGCCGGTGCACATGGATAAGCTGGCGGAAATGAAAGCGGCGGTTTCGATTCCTGTGATCGGGAACGGCGGTATTCACTCTCCGGCCGATGCAGACGAGATGATTGAACGAACTGGCGTGGATGGCGTAATGATCGGCCGCGCAGCGATGGGAAACCCGTGGATTTTCAAGCAGATGTTTAATCATTACAACGGGCTACCGGATTATATGCCGACGATGGATGAGCGGCGCGATGTGATTGAACGTCATTTGCGCGGCATGGTCGCTAATTTTACGCGGAACGAGGAGCGTGATCCGAATCGGTGCATGCGTTTCACGCCGGAGATTGCGGCTTGTAAGGTGTTCCGCGTGCATCTGGCCAAATATGTGCACGGTATGCACGGCCGCAAAACGTTGATGGCGAAGCTGAATGATTTATTGAGTGTAGAAGCAATTATGTCCGCAGTGGATGAAGTGCTTGAACAAAATTTAGGAAAATGAGGGTAAATGAGCGATAAAAAGGAAATGGATGTCGGTGTGCAGCCGGTGGATGCGATTTTGAATGAACTCGAATTGAGCAACTCCGATCTGGTGGCTATTTCCACCGAACACCTGACACATAAGCAGTTGAAAAAGGCGCGTTCCGGTCGACGCGTCAGCCGCAATATTCAGGCAAAAATTCTCAAGGCCATCAACTGTGTGCTGGAAGAGGGCGAAGAGCCGTACACGCTTGAGCACCTCTTCAACTACAAGGCCTAGTTGTTTTGTAAATACGGATAATCGCACGTGTGAGCTGATTTCAGCATGGTGTGCGTTTGGTCGGATAGCCTGGTTTTTTCCGGACGCGGTCAGCGTCGGAGAAATACCAGGCTTTCGTTTTTTTTGGGGGCTAGGACGCGAATGCGAGGTGCCCTTCCTTGTGAGGGTTGCCTTTCATCCCCATTCTTTTTGTTGGCAGATACGCTTATTGCACCTGAAAGCCGAGGCCGCGCAGTTTTTTCTTGAGCGGGCCGGGCGCGTTTTCGGCGTGCACGCGAAAGTTCTGGAATTCGCGGCGGCGGTAGTATTCTTTGCGCAGGCGGTCGAAGTTCTGTCCGCGGACGGTGTTGTCTTCGGCAGCAACCTCGCGGATGGCGGCATCATCTTCCGCGATGGGATAGGCCTGCGACACTACTTCCCATAAAACATCTTCATCCTCTTTGTTGGTTGCATCGACCGTAATATCGGGCACGGGCTGCAGGAACTCCTGCGGATCCCAGCAGGGGGTGAGCTCAAAAAAGCGGCAGAGGGCTTCGTAGCAGGCGATGGTTCCGTTGAGCGATCCTTCGAAGGAGTAGCCGGCGATGTGCGGGGAGGCAATGTCGGCATGGTTGAGCAGATCGAGCGGATAGGAAGGTTCCGGGTTCCAGACGTCGAGGACGGTGTGGTCAATCAGTCCGCTGTCGGCGGCAGAGATCAGGCTGTCGTTTTCGACGGCTTTGCCGCGTGCGGCGTTAACGAAAATCGCGCCGGGTTTCATTTGGGAGAAAAAGCGGTAGTTTGCCATCTCGAAGGTGGGCCACGGTTTTTCGCGTTCCAGCGGAACGTGGAGGGTGATGATGTCGGACTGTTTCAGTACCTCTTCGAGCGGCCGGAATCCGCCGTAACGCGCAGGGTCAACCTTGGGCTCGTAGTCCGGCGTTTTCATCAGCTCTTCGACGGGCGGGTCGTTCAGCAGGATGCGCATGCCAAGTTCGTCCGCTTTTTTGACCACGCGGCTGCCGACTTCTCCGACTCCGATTACGCCGATGGTTTTGCCGGCGAGTTCTATGCCGTGGCGCTGGTGGAGTTCAAGCAGGGCGGTGAAAACATATTCGGATACGCTGTTAGCATTGCAACCGGGCGAGGCGCACCAGGCGATTTCGTTGTCGTAAAAGTAATCGAGGTCGAGGTGATCATAACCGGCGGTGGCCGTGCCGACAAATTTGACAGAACTGCCCTGAAGCAACTCTTTGCCGATGTGTGTTTTTGAGCGCACAATCAAGGCGTCGGCGTCGTGCACGTGCAGGGGGGAGATTTCACGATCGGGGACAACGACTACATCGCCCAGAGTTTCAAAGGCTTCGCGCCCCAGCAGTACAGTTTCAGCTATTACAAATTTCATGCCGGCAGTTTAGGCATAGCTCTTAAAAAAGAAAATCCGAAATTATTTAAGTGTGTCACTTACTGCGGCGCTCATGGACGCAGGAAATGCGACGATGAGAATGCGTTTGATGGCCAGTAGCGGGTCGGTTGTCCAAGGGCATTTTTGTATGATGCTTAAAAGTGTTCCGACGATGAGCAGTGAAAAGAGGTATATTGAAAGCGTGCGTTTGCAATATTCCCAGCGATGTCCCTTGAATATAAAGCGATAGAAGTTGAAGTAGACAAATAGCGCGATGAAAAGCAGGGATAGCCCGCTGAGGATTGTTACGTTTAATAATGGGAGCTGTTCGCCGAGCCTCCATGTCTCTTCCGTGAAAGCAACTGGTCGCTAATATGGAGGCGCCCACGATGACCTGCATGAGGTCGCGGGGCTTGAATTCAACCATGACAGGGCTGAGGGCGTAATTCAGAACTTTACCTGCGCTGTCGGCGATGGGAACAACCCGGTGCAGGTAGCCATTGATGCGTTTTATTTTTGGCTGTTCATTTCCTTGTTCCATAGAAACCTTCAATGGTTGAGCTTGTTTCTATTTAAACGCCTTCGCACGGTTTTTCTCAACAAGCAATTACTGGAATAGCCTCTGTCGCGAGAGTTAAACTATAGGCATGAGAAAGGTCGTACTCATTCTGATTGCTTCAATTTTTGCGACCGTTGCAGTGTGGGTCAATCGTCAACCTTTCGCGCCAGATTTACCAGAGCCGCTTGTTTTTCCGCTTGCCGCCGATTCAGCTCTGCAACTTTTGGGCTATCCTGGCGAGCTGGAGCAAAAAAGGGATGCGTTTTCGCTGGATCAGTTGATGGCAAAAATTGATCCAGCGGTGCTGGAGCGGATGCAGTCCGGTTCTGCTGCCACTAACGGGTATTCGTTTAGCATAAAATCGAGCTGGGTGTCTGGTTTGTCAGATATGCCGCTTACGAGTCTGAAGATGCGCTATAATCCAGAAACAGATACGTATGAGTTGCTTGGGGCGGGGGTAGAGTTTGAAGGCGGCCTGGGGGTCGGATATGAAGAGGACCCGGAGTCGGGTGAGCCGCGCGGCTATTTTCAGTTCCGAAAGTCGTTTTGATTTGCCAGCCTTCGCTGGAAAGGGTTCACTCTGCCGCATGAATGAAACAGGCTATGGTGCAGAAGGGGCAGTGCTGACGCTGCTGGTCGCGGAAACGGATTCCGAAATGGTGTGCGATTGGATTCGCGAGCAGTTTGAGGTCGAGCCGGTGATGATCCAGAAACCGCGCGAAGCGAAGCTGTTTGTGGATGTCTATCTGGATGGTGTGATCGAAGCCGAACTCGCCGGCAAAGCGATTCAGGAAGCGCTGGGGCTGACGGAGTGGTCGGTTAATGAATACCGCGCGCGGGATTGGCAGGAAGCCTGGAAACATCACTTCAGTGCAATGGATATCGGCAAGCACCTGCGGATTTGTCCGCCGTGGGAAGCGGGGCAGGCTGAGGATGATCGCCAGGAGATTGTGATCAACCCCGGCCTGAGTTTCGGTACCGGCAATCATTTTACGACTAACTTCTGCCTGGAAACGGTCGATGAGCTTTCTGATGAAGTCGAGTCGCCGACGTTTGCCGATATCGGTACGGGCAGCGGCATTCTGGCCATTGCGGCGGCAAAACTCGGCTGGCGCAATATTATCGGGGTGGATTACGATATGGAGTGCATGAAGCAGTCCGCACTCAACGCCGAAGAAAACGGTGTCTCGGACCAATGTGAATTCGGGTTCTGCGATATTACCCGGGGCTGGGACCGCGGTGTCTATGATGTGGTTTGCGCCAACATTATTTCCGGGGTACTGATGCAGGCGGCGGAAACGCTTTACGATCTGACCGGTAAATTTTTGATTCTGGCCGGCATCCGTGAAGTGGAAGCCGATGCCGTTTCCGATTGCTTTGTCCGCCTGGGCGGCAAAGAAATTATGCGCGACGGCGACGGCGAATGGGCCGGCATCCTAATTATGAAGGGGTAGTTCCCATACTTGCCCGCCCGGTCGGGGATCAGGCCTTCAATCTGCTTGAGTCCTTCAATGGTGCTTGAGTCTGGCAATGTGCTGGATCCGGCAATGTAGGCCGGGTGCCTCACCCGGCGAGGAGCACCCTGTGCTGTAGTCGTTCTAATGGTTCAGGGTTCTGAGCTGGCGGTATAGCATTTCGGTGCGTGGCATAGGAACGCGCGCCGTTTCGAGCGGATTTTTATAAATCGCCTCAAGTTCCATCGGTCGCCCGCTGCGCCGGTCCAGCATCATGCTCGGCAGATAAGGTTCCATCTTGTCGGTGTTGTCGATCATCTGCTGCAAAAACTCATCACTGATTTCACCTGCGCAGGACGCCGCGCCAGCTTGCACCTCTCTCATTAAATCGGTGACGAGCGCGCGCATTTCCACGTCGGCCATCAGCACGTCGGTGGTGACGTTGAGCAGGGCGCAGAGCCCGTTGTACGGGATGTTCCACATCAGTTTTTTCCAGCGGGCGAGCATCAGATCATCTTCCATGCGAATCGGGATGCCGGCGGCAGTCAAATCTTCGGCCACATCTTTGAGTTGGGAAGTGATACCCGTCGCGCCGCGCGGAGAATATTCGCCGAGGCTGATCAGGCCGTAGTCCAGGTGGTGTATATGACCCGGGCCCACTTTGTTGCAGCAGACAAAGCTGAGTCCGCCCAGGATCGCGCGTGGCTTAACGCATTCGGCAATCGTCTGTTCCGAGCCGAGCCCGTTCTGCAGGGCGACGACGGTCGTGTTCTCATCGACAATCGGCGGGAGTATCTCTTTCAGCAAAGGGTTTGTTGTGGTTTTGAGCGCAATGATAACCACATCGCATTTCGGCATGTCGGCACTGGAGGCGTAGGCGTTGACTTTGGGCAGGGTAAAGTCGCCGTTGGCATCATCAATTCGCAGGCCGTGGGTTTTGACGTATTCGTAATCTGAGTGCAGCAGGAAGTGCGTTTCAAATCCGGCGCGTTGCAGCAGGGCGCCGTAGTAGCCGCCGACGGCTCCCGTTCCGATAATGGCATAGGTTCGTTTTTTCATGAGAGAAAGGATAGAGGTCATGGAGGTCGCGTCGAATATTTTTTTTAGAGCATTCGCAATTGTCGCTTAGGGGAGACTCTTTTAAACTGATCTCGAGGTCGGTGGTTATGGGAGGCGAGAAAATGAAATTGGTTGAGTTTCCGTTCGGGAAGTTTGAATTTCACGAGAAGTATATCGTTTCCGAGATTGCCGAAGGGGCGCAAGTTGAGTGCGAGGACATCGCGCTTCTGGTTGATCGTATCAATGAACATTATCTCGGGAAGCCTGTAGGGTATATCAGTCGTCGAATTAATGAGAGTTCGATGAATCCGATGGTTTATATCAAGCATCCACCGTATGAGGCGGCCGGGATTGTTTCGTTTGCCATTGTTGCGTATCGCGATGTCTCGGGTCGATGTGCGCGGCTGGAAAAACAGATGTCTGCCAGTAGCGGGCAGGTGCAGATGGAACTGTTTTGGAATTTTGATGCGGCTGTGGGCTGGACCCTCGATCAGGTGGAGCGGGTGCGTTCCGGCAACGCTGTATAGTTATTCTTTTGCAGAGATTGGGTTAATTCGTTAAAAAGGGGCCCATGAATGCTTCCTTATTTGCTCTAACCTGCACAGCCGCCGCGATCGGATTTATACACACGATTGCCGGGCCGGATCATTATCTTCCCTTTGCGGCGTTGGCCTCGGCGCGTAAGTGGTCGCCTTTTAAAACCCTTCGGATAACCCTTCTGTGTGGGTTGGGTCACGTGTTGAGTTCGGTGGTGCTGGGGCTGATCGGGCTGGTCGCCGGAGTGGCTCTGAAAAAACTGGTACACATTGAGGGCTTTCGTGGTGACGTTGCGGCTTGGCTGCTGACGGCATTCGGGGTGGTGTATTTTGTCTGGGGGATGGTTCAGGCGTTTCGAAACCGGAAACACGTCCATGCGCATGAGCACGCGAACGGTACATGCCACGCGCATCTGCACAACCATCAAGGCGAACACATGCATCCGCACACCTCTTCGGCGAAGTCGATGACCCCGTGGGCACTTTTCGTCATTTTTGTGTTCGGGCCGTGCGAGCCGCTGATTCCGCTGTTGATGTATCCCGCGGTTAATGAGGCTTGGTGGGGTGTCGGTGTGGTCGCACTGGTATTCGGCGCGGTGACGCTTGCGACGATGTGCGCAATGGTGATGGTAGTGTTGTTTGGCTTTAAGTCCTTGAAGGCGCGTGGATTATCTCGGTTTTCGCATGCGGCTGCGGGCGGCGCGGTTTTGGCCTGCGGTGTTGCTGTGCTGTGTGGATTATAGGCGGTATTGATAGCGATTTTGAAATGGCGGGTTTTTGCCCGCCTTTTTCGTGCAAATAACACTTGTCAGCAGGCGTTTATGTGGTAAATTGCGCGCTCATTTTTGGTCCCGTACAATACGGGAAGAAACGAGTGCAGCTCCACCTCGGGGTTGCCAAAGTGGATTGTTCACTGAGTGAACTAAATAAAGAGGTAAGACATAATGAATAAAGTAGAAATCCGCGATCTGTTGGATGCAGGTCTGCATTTCGGTCACCAGACTAAACGTTGGAACCCGGCAATGAAGCGCTTCATTTTTGGCGCTAAAAACGGTGTTTACATCATCGATCTCTCCAAAACAATGGCACAGCTGAAAGTCGCTCAGAACTTTCTCGGCGACGTTGTTTCCCGCGGCCAGGACGTACTTTTCGTAGGTACAAAACGTCAGGCGCAGGACATCCTCAAAGAAGGCGCAGAAAAATCAGGTCAGCCGTACGTTGTTAACCGTTGGTTGGGCGGTATGCTGACAAACAACAAAACAGTACGTCAGTCTGTTAAGCGTATGCGTGAACTGCAGGACATGCGTGACAACGGCGAACTCGAAAAACTCGCATCCAAAAAAGAGCAGTCTATGCTCCGTCGCGAACTCGAAAAACTCGAGCGCAACTTGACTGGTATCGCGAACATGGACCGTACTCCGGGCGCACTGGTAATCATCGACACTTGCCGTGAGCACCTCGCGATTGCTGAAGCGAAACGCTTGAACATTCCGGTTGTAGCACTGGTTGACACAAACGCTGATCCGGATCAGATCGACTTCCCGATCCCGGGTAACGATGACTCTATCCGTGCGATTCAGCTGATCACTGACCAGCTGGCTGGTTCTGTTAAAGACGCTTACGAAATCTACAGCAAAGAAGCTAAAGCGAAAGCTGAAGCGGACGCAATCAAAGCGGCTGAAAACAAAGCGGCAGCTCAGGCGGCTAAAGAAGAGCGCAAACTTCAGGAAAAAGAAGAGAAGAAGAAGCGTGAAAAAGCTCTCGAAGCTGTCCGTAAAAAACGTGCTGCTGAAAAAGCAAAAGAGCTGAAAGAAGCTGAAGCTGCTAAAGCTGAAGAAGCAAAAGCTCCGGCAGAAACTGAAGCGGCACCGGCTGCTGAAGAAAAAGCTGCTGAATAATTTCTGAACATGGGCCGGCTATGGTCGGCCCTAATTTTTTTTAACACAGAGGTGTAAAATGGCTATTACAGCAAAACAGGTTAAAGAACTTCGCGATGCGACTAGCGTAAGCATGATGCAGTGCAAAAAAGCACTGACTGAAACAAACGGCGACATGGAAGCTGCAATCAAAATTCTGCGTGAGCGCGGTCAGGCTGCTGCGGCTAAACGTGCGGATCGTGAAGCGAACGAAGGTATCATCGCTGCTACAGTTACTGCTGACGCCCAGACTGGTGCAATGGTTGAAGTGAACTGCGAAACTGATTTCGTTTCCCGTAACGAAGCTTTCCAGAGCTTTGTTAACGAGCTGTGCACTAAAGCAGTTGAATTCGAAACTGGCGCCCTGGGCGAAGCGGTTTCCGAGCAGCTGGTTCAGAAAACACACGAGATGGGTGAGAAAGTCGCTGTTCGTGAAAATGTAACCATGAAAGTTGAAGGTACAGGCGCAATCGCATCTTACGTTCACATGGGCGGCCGCGTTGGCGTTCTGGTTGAAATCGGTTGCGAAAAAGCTGAAACTATTTCCGCTCCGGCATTCACTGGACTGGCTAAAGACGTTACGCTTCACATCGCAGCTGCTGCTCCGCAGTACCTGAACCGCGACGAAGTTCCTTCTGCGTTGCTCGACGAAGAGATGAATATTGCGCGCAAACAGCTCGAAGGTAAGCCGGAAAACATTATGGAAGGCATCCTCAAGGGTAAGGCGAACAAGTTTTACAGCCAGATCTGCTTGTTGGAGCAGGGCTTTGTTAAAGAAGACAAACTGTCTGTAACTAAACTGCTGGAGCAGGTTGGTAAAGAGCTGGGCGACACGCTGACAATCAAGCGTTACACTCGCTTCCAGCTGGGTGCTTAATCTTTAAGCGCACTTGCTGATGCAAACTCCCGTGCTTCTGCGCGGGAGTTTTTTTGTTTATTGGCCGGCATGCAACGGCTCTAGGCGGGCCGACACATGGCCCCGGAGTCGGGTTTGGCTGGTATGAGGGCATCAATCTTTGCCGCGCAGATGAAATCGTTTTCAGACAGACCGTTGATGGCATGGGTTGAATAGTGGACCGTGCAGGTCTTATAGCTGATTTCCAGATCCGGGTGATGGTCTTCGCTGTTGGCGATCCAGGCGACAGCGTTTGTGAACGCGATGGTTTCATAGAAGTTTTTAAACGTGAAGGTCTTCACGAGTTCCTTGCTGATGAGCTCCCAGCCCTTGAGTTCGGTGAATAGTTCTTCCACTTTCGCATCACCGAGGGGAGGTATGCTGCCTTCGCAAGGTCTGCAGGATTTATCCGTCAGTGAACAGTGCTCGCTCATGAGTCACCTCCTGGTTAAATTCTCGCGCAATCACGTTGAGGTACAAGAATAATCAGAGCTGCCGGAGCCCGAGTTACGGGTCACGTTATAGCGAGAATTGAAATAGACGAAAGCCCCGCAGAGTTGAGGCTTTTTTATTCAACGGCGGTATGCCAGACATTGCTGCCGTTCAGGTTGAGTATGAGATAGCGGCCGGAACTGTCCCATTTGAGCTCGGGATTTTTCTCTGACCAGGTGGTAACAAAATCCTTGTTGTTGGATGGCTCGATGAAAATGGTCTGCCAGCGGTACTTGGCTTTGATGTCGACTCGCAGGAGCGGTGCGATCTGGTAGTAGGTTTTGCTGAGCCGGGCGATTTTGCCGCCATCTCTGGTGGGGTAGAGTGTTTGCAGTACCTCTGTTTTCGGGGTCATAATGACGAAGCCGATGTAGAGGACAAATATTGAGCCGGTGATGACCGCCGCAATGTGTTTGAAATTGAAGCGATCCCAGTAATGCAACTTTTTATAATGCCTGACCATGTCCGTAGTTTAGAATGATCAGGCAGAATGGGAAGCGCTATTTTTGCGGCAGGGCCTCGGCCTCTTCGGCCGGCTGTTCTACCTGTTCAACCGTCTGTCCTCCGTTAAAGAGGCGGCTGATCTTCCACTGGCGGTCTGCATCGCGGAAGGTGAGCAGTAGCATCGCGCCGATTAGCAGGACCGCAAAGGCGTTAACCAGTGTGTTGACCACCTTCGGGTGCACTTTCCGGCGGGTAATGCCTTCCCAGGAGGCAAAGATGATGTGTCCGCCGTCAAGAACCGGCAACGGCAACAGGTTGAGTACGGCCAGGTTGACGTTCAAAAAGCGGATCAGTCCCATGGTGTTGAGCAGTCCCGTTTTGAGGGAGGCGAAGATCATGATGAAAATAGCGAGCGGTCCTCCGAGACCTCCGGCTGCTTTTTTGGACTCTTTCGGATTAACCAGCGCTTTGAGCAGGCGGAAAATAGATGCCGCGTCGTTCTTGAGCTGAGTTGCCGGGTTCTTTGCGTGCATCCAGGGCATGAAGCTGCCGAGCTGAACGCCGATCATGGCCCGGTCGTGTTCGGCATCATATTTCGGTATTACGCTCAGTTTGACGAGTTCGCCTTTGCGCTCAAGCGTCACCGGCACGGACTGGTCCGGGTATTTCTGAACGAGGTCGGTGAAGTGAATCCAGTCGCGTACGGCAACGCCGTCGAAATCAATAACCACATCGCCCGCTTCAATGCCGGCCTTGCCGGCTGGGCTGCCGGGACTAACGAGTCCGAGCACGCAGGGGATGGCCGGGGTAACGCCCGGGATGACCATCTCTTCTTTTTCAGGGTCATTGAAAGGGGTGCTGATCGTTTTGGTTTGGCCGTCTGCTTGTGCGGTAATGACCGCCTTGCTGTTATCGGCAGCCAGAAGCGCTTCTACGGTCAGGTCGTACCAGCTCTTGACGGATTTTCCGTTAATGGCGGTAATCTGGTCGCCTTCGCGGAGGCCCTGGGCATAAACGGCGGAGTCTGCGTCAACACTTCCGACAACGGCGATATTGTGTTTGGTGCTGTCGCCGGGAGCGAAATAAATTGCCCAGGCCAGCAGGCTGGCGAGAATGATATTTCCGAGCGGGCCGGAAACGGCAACGACGATCTTTTTCCAAGCCGCAACATGGGGCAGGGTCTTGGCGCTGCCTTCCGTTTCGCCCTGCATCTTTTCCATGCCTTCCGGGTCGAGCTGGGGCAGGGCAACGTAGCCGCCGAATGGGATGATGCCGATTTTATAGACGATGCCATCCTTTTCTTTTTGCCAGATGGACGGTCCGAAACCGATGGCAAAGGTTTCAACAACCAGTCCGCATTTGCGGGCGGCAATAAAGTGCCCGAATTCGTGGACAAAAACGGTGATGCCAAAAAGAAGAAAGATCCCGACGATGAGCAGAAGCGTCATTAATAAACCCCTAGGTTAAGAAGAAGTGCTGGTAGATGTAGAGAAACGGTGCGGCGAACAACAGGCTATCGATCATGTCAAGAATGCCGCCTAGTCCGTGGGCCATAACGCCGGAGTCTTTCACGTCAACCGCACGCTTGAGCAGGGACTCGACCAGATCACCGGCCGTGCCGATGAGCGGAATCAGGATAGCCAGAATAATGGCGTGCAGGTAGCTGATAGACTGCGGTCCCAGTTTCCCGTCGGTAAAGTGAACCCATAGCAGGCCGATAACCAGGGCTGCGAGTACTGCGCCGCCGAGGCCTTCCCAGGATTTTTTCGGTGAGAGCTCAGGGGCAAGTTTTGTTTTACCGAACTTGCTGCCTATAAAATAAGCGCCGGTATCGCACCCTTTAACCATCAACAGCAGGAAAAAGCCGGGCCAGCCCGGTTCGCTCAAGTTGCCGCTCATGAAAACGCGGACCATAAAGCTCCAGAGAAAGGGCACATAGAGAAACCCGAAGAGGGTGCCGGTCATGGTTTTTAGCGCCAGGTTGCAGTCTTTGATGGTCAGGTGCCGGAAGAAGATGGAGAACAGGGTCAGGGTCAGCAATGACCAGAGCACGGTGTCGGCAGCTTCTTCATTGTAACGTAGTGTCAACCAGGTCGCGGCAGTAAAGATCAGGCCGTGCGCAATGCCCCAGCGGCGTGAGGATGGCAATCCGTCGCGCTCGATGATGTTGTAGAACTCATTGGAGCCCAGCCCGGCAACCGCCAAAAACAGAGCCAGAGTAATAGGGTTTCCGGCGGGGATCAGACACATCAAGCTGATGAGGATCGCGGCCACGGTTATGCCGATCAGGATTCTCTTTTTGTCATATGCCATAATTTTCCCCTATTTATGATTGCCGAAACGTCGGTCACGCTGGTCGAAAGACTCTAGTGCATTCGCGAGTTCTTCTTCCCCGAAGTCCGGCCAGTTAAGCTGGCTGATATAAAATTCAGAATAAGAAAGTTGCCAGAGCAGGAAGTTACTGAGGCGGAATTCGCCGCTGGTACGGATCATTAAATCCGGGTCGGGAATTTCCGGCAGATACAAGTGGTCGGCAAAAATTTCTTCGGTAATCTCGTCCGGATTCAGTTTTCCGGCCCGCACCTCTTCCGCGATTTTGCGGGCGGCGTCTGTGATTTCCGTGCGGCTTCCATAGCTAAGGCAGAGCGTCAGTGTACGCTCATAATCGCGCGTATCTTCTATGAGTTTAGTGAGTGCTTTGCGGGCAGACGACGGGAGCCGGTCAATCTGACCCATTGCCCGAATGCTGACCTGCTCCTTATGGATATCCTTCTCGTACCTTTTGCAGAAGGCTGCCAGCAGGTTCATCAGTCCGGAAACTTCCGCTTCCGGACGCTTCCAGTTTTCGGTGCTGAAAGCGTAAACGGTCAGGTGCTGGACGCCGAATTTCTTGCAGGCACGCAACGTGCGCAGTAGAGCCTGAGCGCCTTCTTCGTGCCCTTTAAGGCGGGGCAGTCCGCGCGCTTCTGCCCAACGGCCATTGCCGTCCATGATGACGGCAATATGCCGGGGTACTTTCGTGAAAGATGGATTAGTCATGATCAATAATGATCGTGCTGGAGCGCTGCGGTCCAACGGACAGAATGCTCACTTTTACACCCGTAATTTTCTCGATGTAGCTGATGTATTCCTTGGCTTTCTGCGGAAGCTCTTCGACGGTCTTGCACTCTTCTGTTGAGCACATCCAGCCGGGAACCTCTTCGTAAATCGGTGTGCAGCGATTTAGTTTGCGCGTGCTCGCCGGCAAGGTTTCCAGGCGTTCGCCGTCGCAATCATAGGCCACACAGACTTTGATGGTTTCAACGCCATCAAGTACGTCGAGTTTCATCAGCGCCCACTCATTGATACCGCAGGTCATCGCGGCATATTTGGCGATAACGGCATCAAACCATCCGCAACGGCGCGGACGACCTGTGGTTGCGCCGAACTCGTGGCCGACTTTAGCGAGGTGCATGCCCATATCGTCGAACAGTTCCGTCGGGAACGGGCCTTCGCCAACACGGGTGGTGTAGGCTTTGACAATACCCAGAACGTTGTCGATAGCGTGGGGCGGTACGCCAGCGCCGGACGGAGCTCCGCCTGCACCGGTATTAGAAGATGTTACAAACGGGTAGGTTCCGTGGTCGATGTCGAGCATCACACCCTGAGCGCCCTCGAAGAGAACTTCGTCGCCATTTTCGATCGCTGCGTTGAGCATGGTTGTTGTGTCGGCGATGAACGGTTTCAGATATTCGGCTGCCTCTGCTGTTTCCAGCATCATTTCAGCGATATCCAGCGGCTGAGAACCGAGGAACTGCAACATTTCGTTCTTGGTTGCTACGCGATCTTCAACCTGGTCGAGGAAATCAATTTCCATCAGATCGCCCATGCGCAAACCGGTGCGGTCCATTTTGTCGGAATAGGCCGGGCCGATGCCGCGCTTAGTGGTTCCGATTTTTTTGCCTTTTTCGGCGGCGCCTTCTTTTGTGCCGTCGAGCGCTTTGTGGTAGTTGAAAACAATGTGAGCGCGGTCACTGATGAACAGGCGTTCGCGAATATTAATTCCGCGTTCCTCGAGTTCTTTCAGTTCGCCCATCAGTCCGATCAGGTCGACCACTAGCCCGTTTCCGATTACACATTTTGTTTCCTCACGCAGGATACCGGATGGGGTCAGGTGGAGGACATATTTCTGGTCGCCGATTTCTACTGTGTGGCCGGCGTTGTTGCCGCCTTGATAACGAACAACCCAGTCAGCATTTGCTGTCAGAACGTCAATTACTTTGCCCTTACCTTCGTCGCCCCACTGGGCGCCGATCAATACCGTATTAGCCATTTTGATCTCTTTCTGAAAAAGTGCCTATTCAATAAAATAGCCCTCATTGCCGAGGGCTGTGTTTTTTAAAGCGCATAACCTAGCTGATCGTAATCAGCGGGTCAATGCTTAACTCTGCTCTCACAGAGGCATAAATTGCCCTTATTGCGCATACTCAATGCAACGGGTTTCCCGGATAACATTGACCTTGATCTGGCCCGGGTATTTTACTTCGGATTCGATTTCTTTGGCGATCTCACGCGCCATAATCAGGGCCCGCTCATCATTTACTGCCGTCGGTTCAACGATAATGCGCAGCTCGCGCCCGGCTTGGACAGCAAACGTTTTGGCCACGCCATCGAAGCTGTTGGCAATATTTTCCAGTTTTTCCAGGCGTTGCAGGTACAGGTCGGTCGTCTGGACTCGGGCACCCGGACGCGCAGCTGTGATCGCATCGGCGGCCGCGGCGAGGGTGGAGTAGATGCTGATCTGTTCCACGTCGTTATGGTGGGCCGCGCAGGCATTGACGATAATCGGATCTTCGCCGTATTTGCGTAACAGGTTGGCCCCGATCTCCGCATGACCCCCCTCGATGTCATGGTCGGCCGCTTTGCCGATGTCATGGAAGATGCCGGCGCGTTTGGCAATGGATGTGTCCAGACCGAGTTCGGCGGCCATAATGCCCATGAATTGCGCTGTTTCAATTGAGTGCTGCAGCACGTTCTGGGAATAGCTGTGACGAAACTTGAGGCGACCCAGAATGCTGATCAGCTCAGGGTCAACCCCGTGGATGCCGAGTTCATAAAGTGCGTCCTCGCCCGCTTTGCGGATGGTGTCTTCGATCTCCTCTTCGACCTTTTTGTGAATCTCTTCAATGTTGGCCGGATGGATGCGACCGTCTTCAATCAAGCGCTCCAGGGTAATGCGTGCCGTTTCGCGGCGCATCGGGTTAAAGCAGGATAGAACCACCAGTTCTGGTGTCTCATCGATCAGTAGATTAACTCCGGTAATCTGTTCGAACGAACGGATGTTGCGGCCCTCTTTACCGATGATGCGGCCTTTCATTTCATCGTTCGGAAGGCGCACCCAGGTTGTGGTCACTTCACTGACCTGCTCTCCGGCATAGCGCTCAATGGCCTGAGAAACGATGTTGCGCGCCTCTTTTTCCGCGAGCAACCGGGCCTCGTTCTGGGCATGACGAATCAGGCGCGCTTTATCACCTTCCAACTCCTTACGCATGCGTGCAACCAGCTCCTCGCGCGCTTGATCGCGTGAGATTTCGGCCAGCTGCTGGAGTTTCTTGTTTTCTTGCGCGATCAGCTCGGCCAGCTCGCCTTCTTTCTCAATCAGACGGTTTTTATTGGCACCGGCTTCGATGATTTTCTCTTCGAGCTCTTTCTCCTTGCGGTCGAGCAGGCTGATTTTGCGATCGAAATCTGATTCGCGCTTTATGATGCGGTTTTCCAGGTCGATCAGTTCTTTGCGCTGGTTGTGGGCCTTTTCCTCAACCTTTTCCTTTGCTTCCATCGCCTTTTCACGAGCAAGTACCTTGGCTTCATTGCGAATGGATTCAGCCTCCTTTACGGCGTCAGCCAGAATCACTTTTCCGCGCCTGGCAGCCGCAACTGCATTGGACTTGGTCAGATAGGCGTGGAAGAAAAAGCCGAGCACCAGAAAGAGCATCGGGATCAGGGTTTCCTGCCAGGCCTCCCACCAATTATATTCGTACATTTCTGCCTCCAGTTTCAGAACGAGCCGGAGCTCGTGTGGTTTTATTGTTTTTATTTATATTAAAGTATTTTCACTTGTGCTTGGCGTTACGTCCATAAAAATGCTGTTCTGTGACGACTAATTCCATCGGCATATCGTGTTCTTCAGTGGCGAGCGCCTGGACAATCTGGAACTGAAAGGCGACCCCTACGTGGTACGCATCTGATTTCTCCAGCATGCGGTCATAATAGCCTCCGCCGCGCCCGAGTCGTTCGCCGTTGGTGTCGAACGCCACGCCCGGAACGAGCATCATATCAATCTCATCATCGTCTACCCGTCGATGCTCAGACGGCTCCAATACATCCCATTTGCCGGCGACCAGTTCGGTGTTTGCGTGCCATTCGGCCATTACGCATACTTTGGAGTAGTCATCAAAAACCGGCACGCAGATGCGCTTGCCGAGCTTGCGGCAGTGATCAGTCAGTGCGTCCAGCTGCACTTCGCCGGGCAGGGCGAGATATATTCCGATCATTTCCGCTTTTTCAAAAACCTCCAGGCTATGAATGCGCTTGCAGATCTCGTTGCTCATCGCTTCTGTCCATGCTGAATCAAGCTCGTTGCGTTGCTCGCGGATGTTCTGGCGGATGACTTGTTTCACGATTTTTTCCTCTGCTGACGTTTCAGGCTGCGCCAATAGGCCAGTCGTTTTGAAATGGTTTCCTCGTAACCTTGGTTGTTCGGCTTGTAATAGGTTTTCGGAATGGTCAGATAGTCTTGGGCGACGAAATGTCCTTCGCCGTCGTGCGCATATTGATAGCCGACGTGCCCCAGGTCTTTGGCTCCTTTATAGTGCGAGTCGCGCAGGTGCTTCGGCACCGGCTGGACGCGACCTTTGCGGATATCGCTTAAGGCCTCGTTGATTGCAAGGTAGGCCGCATTACTTTTAGGCGCGCTCGCCAGATAGGTTGTGGCCTGTGAAAGTGTGATGCGCGCTTCCGGCATTCCGATAAAATCCACCGCCTGCATGGCCGCGGTGGCAATGGTCAGGCCACGCGGGTCGGCGTTGCCGATGTCCTCCGACGCCAGAATAATCAGGCGCCGCGCAATGAAACGTGGATCTTCACCCGCATAGAGCATCTTCGCCAGCCAGTAGACCGCCGCGTCCGGATCGGAACCGCGCACGCTTTTGATGAAAGCGGAAATGGTGTCGTAGTGTTCGTCTTCGTCGTGATCATAACTGATCGCACGCCGCTGAACGGACTCCTCGATCACCTGTTTAGTCAGGTGGATCGTTTGCGAGTCATCCGGGTGAGTGGTCAGTGCTGCTATTTCCAGTGCATTCAGTGCGCGGCGGGCATCGCCTTCGCAGACGGCCGCCAAGTGTTGTAAGGCATTTTCGTCGGACTTGATGGGAAGATCGCCGAGTCCGCTTGAATGAGAAAGTGCGCGCTTGAGCAGCGCCAGGATCGCCTCTTCGCTTACCGGGTCGAGCTGGAACACCTGTGAGCGCGAGCAGAGCGGGGTGTTGATAAAAAAGGATGGATTGTGCGTCGTTGCGCCAATCAGGGTGATGTCGCCGTTTTCAACGTAAGGCAGCAGTACATCCTGCTGAGCTTTGTTGAAGCGGTGAATTTCATCGATGAACAGGATCGTCTCTTTGCCCTGCATGCGTTTGATCTGTTCTGCGGCCTTGAGAATGTTGCGCAGAATAGCGACATTGGCCATGACCCCGCTGACGCGTTCAAAGCGCCGTGCGGTGGTTTTGGCAATAACTTCCGCCATGGATGTTTTTCCGCAGCCGGGCGGGCCGTAGAGAATGATGCTGCCGAGTCGATCGGCTTCAATCGCGCGGCGGAGCAGTTTGTCCGGTCCGATGATATGATCCTGGCCCGCGATGTCGTCTAGCGCCTGCGGGCGCATGCGGGCAGACAGCGGTGCCGATTTGGTCGATTTTACCGCTGCCTCCCTCTTGTCCGGTTTATCTGAAAAAAGATCCACAATTGAAACCTTTGTTGATCGGGCAAAGTAAGAGGAATAAATGTATTTGCCCGGCTGAGTTGCGTAAATAAAAAACCCCGCCTTGGCCGTCGTATTTTGGCAAAAGCCCTGCGACCTTAATCACAAGGTGGGTGTCCTGTCGCCGACGCTCTGTTTCCCGTCAAGCGGGTCTACATCGAGTCGTCGAACGCTGAACTCCCTTATAATACACCTAGGTCAGGGAATTTGCCTTTCGCGCACCAGGCAGGGAAAGCATTAAATTAATTTTAAAAGAACCGTTGCGGTTATCTTGTCCGGCGGATCTGTGCCGGAAAGGCCGCATAAAGTGCCCGTTTTTATTTGGCAACGCAACCCTTAATCGCCGCGAAATCGAACACCACTCAGGAGTCTTCTCCTCGCCTCCACTATTATGATAGCTCCGTTTGCATATAGGGTCAACCAACCAAAAAGCCCGCTCGAAAGCGGGCTTTTCCAGCTCCGCGTTTGATGCGGAGTTTTGGGGGGCAAGCTACGAGCGGAGTTCGGCCTGCAGTTTTTCGCAGACCTCTTTGCCGATGGCTTCGTGCCAGCCGTTGACCTCTTCATCGGTCAGGGTGCGGTTGTCGGCGCGATAGGTGAATGCGTAGGCGAGGCTTTTCTTGCCTTTGCCGATGTTTTTGCCTTCGTAGATGTCGAACAGGGCCACATTTTCCAGCTCATTCGGCGCCTTCTGATTGATGGCCTTGATGATCTGGTCGTGTTTCACTGCGGAATCAACCACAAATGCGAAGTCGCGATCCATGGACGGATAAACCGCCACGTCTTTGACTTTGCTGACCTGGAATACATTGGCGATCAGTGCTTCGAGGCTCAGCTCGGCGGCTGCAACCGGTCCGCTGAAGCGGTACTCTTTGGCGATCTTCGCGTTTACGAGTCCCATGCGTCCGATCATGCGCTTGCCGATGGCAATCGTGATGGCGCGGCCTTTTTCGAATTCCGGGTGGTCTTCCTGTTTGAAACGCACTTTGTTGATCTTCTGGTTAATCAGAAGTTTTTCGATGCAACCTTTCATCCAGACGAACATTTCCTGTTCGGTGACCGGAGCGCCTTTGGCGAGCGGTCCTCGTCCGACCGGGCCCATCATGCCGATGGAGACCATGTCTTTTTCGATCGGGATTTCGCGTTTCGGTACGCGGTTGAATGTGCGTCCGATTTCGAAAAATACCGCTTCGCGCTGCTGGCGGGAGTTGTTACGCCCGAGGCTTTCAACCAGCTGCGGGATCAGGGCCGTGCGCATAACGGACTGGTCCATGCTGATCGGGTGCGGCAGTTCTTCGCGTTGCGGCTTGTTGTTCGGAGTGAACAGATCCAGCAACGGAGAGGAAACCAGGGTGTAGTTCATAATTTCATACGCACCGAGTCCGACAAGCGCATTGCGCAGGGTCAGAATTGCGGCAACGCGTTCGTTGCTGAAATCTTCCACCAGTGTTGCATGCGGAATGTTGGCCGGAATGTTGTCCACGCCGAACATGCGTGCGATTTCTTCGGTCAGATCGACTTCGCGCTCCATATCGAGGCGGTAGGTCGGAACCTGGATTTTTGCGTTTTCGCCGTCGTCTTCGATCACTTTGAATTCGAGGGCGGAGAAAATGGATTTCATTTTTTCGGTCGGGATTTCCACGCCGATCAGCTTGCGGATGCTGTCCCAGTTACACTCAATCACTTTTGGCTGACGCGGCTGCGGGTACACATCGATCAGGCCTTTAGCAACTTTCGCTCCGGCCAGTTCGCACATCAGGCCGCAGGCGCGCTGGGATGCCCAGTCCACGCCTTCCGGATCCACGCCGCGCTGGAAGCGGTAGGATGAATCGGTGATCAGGCCGAGCTTCTTGGAGGTAGCACGAATGTTCGGTGCAAAGAAGGAGGCCGCTTCCAGCAGGACGGTGTCCGTGGTGTCGCGGATTTCGCTGTTGCCGCCGCCCATAACGCCGCCGATTGCTACCGGTTTTTCGGCATCGCAAATCATCAGCATTTCAGCGTCGAGCTCGCGCTCTTCCTCATCGAGAGTGGTCAGCTTTTCGCCGTCAGTCGCGTTGCGGATTACGATGCGCTCTTCGGCCAACAACGCTTTATCGAAGGCGTGTAGCGGGTGGCCTGCTTCGAGCAGTACAAAGTTGGTGATATCGACCAGATTGTTGATCGGGCGCAGGCCGGCGAGTTCGAGGCGTTTTTTCATCCAGTCCGGAGATTCCGCAACATTCACATCTTTCAGCACGCGCGCTGTGTAGCGCAGGCAGTTGTCGGCGTCCTGAACTTCAACGGAAGTCAGGTCGTTCACGTCGGCGTCGCATTCGGCGATAGAAATTTCCGGGCGCTTGAGTGTGGTGCCGTAGAGGGTTGCGATTTCACGGGCCACGCCGATGATGCTGAGGCAG
Source organism: Verrucomicrobiota bacterium (assembly GCA_042566005.1). GTDB lineage: Bacteria > Verrucomicrobiota > Kiritimatiellia > Kiritimatiellales > JBHORO01 > JBHORO01. Next base: position 27,171 of record JBHORO010000007.1, on the reverse strand, counting down.
TCGGGGCGGTTCGGTGTGATTTCGAGTTCGAACACGGTTTCCGGTTCGCCGAGCAGGGACTGTACCGGTGTGCCCAGTTCGAGGTTCGCGTCGAGTTCCCACAGTCCGCTGTGGTCGCCGCCGAGTCCAAGTTCGTCCTTGGCACAGAGCATGCCGCGCGATTCAACACCGCGGATCTTTGCCTTTTTAAGGGTGAATCCGCCGGGCAGGGTGGTGCCCTCCGGTGCAAACGGGTATTTGCCGCCGACGGTTACATTCGGCGCGCCGCAAACAATCTGGATCGGGGCCTCGGCACCGTACTCAACGGTTACAAGGCGCAACTTGTCGGCATTAGGGTGCTGCTCGATGGCAGTCGCCTGTCCGACCACTACGCCGGGAATATTCGCGCCGATGGTTTCGATGCCTTCTACTTCAATGCCGCAGAAGGTCAGCTTATCGGCCAATCCTTCAATTGTGTCTTCAAATTCTACGTAATCTTTAAGCCAGCAAACGGGTACTTTCATTTGTATATCCTTCGCTCTTGAAATTAAGCGCTTGTGTATATCATGCGCCAAAATAGGCCGCAATGCGTAAGCGGCAAAAAGTAGCGGGGCGTGTGTATGTAAATTTGGAACAAGAATGGACAAGTGTGTTGTGTGTCAAAATTAAGGTAAGTGTATATGGCCCTATTTGAATGGGGGTTAAAAACTTAGTTAACGCCCATAACAATTCGGGCAAGGTTGTGTTAAATATAAATGCATGCAGAAGATGAGTTAGGAGTTTGAAAGTGTCGAACTGCTGCAACTGAGAAACAATTTAACAAAGGGGATAATTATGGCTACTAATCCAATTGGAAAAGGTACAAAGACTATTGGTATCAACATGGCTCAGGATATGGCGGACGAACTGGAAAAACGCTCCAAATCTATGGGCATTTCCACAGGTATGTACTGCAAGACGATTCTGCGCAAGTGGTTGGAGTCTGGCGAAAAGTTGCAGCTTTCTGAAAAGTAAGCGCGGTAACTTTTGTGAGAAGGGCGGGTTTTTAACCCGCCTTTTTTTGTGCCACTTGACGGGGCTTGTTAGGGCTGTGAGCTTAATTTTGCCTGATAATATACTTCGTTTCTCATCTCGATCTTATCAAGCGCCTCGCCGAGGGTCCTGATCGTCGCGGCTACTTCGCTGATTGTGTGTCCGGTCATCTGTGCAATTTGTTCCACCGTCGCTGGATGGCGCGCGATCAAATTCAGCAGATTTTCTGAGGTAAGTGCCATGCGCGAAGATTCGCCGGGTTTGAACGAGGCGATGATTTCTGCCTGAGGTTCAAAAAGGTTGATCAGTTCGCGCATATAGGTTTCTGGAACGGGCTGTACAAAACTTTCTGCAGGCGGGCGCACGGCTGTGTTGAGCTGAATGCGGTCGGGACGAATTTTTTTTGCCAGTGCTGCAATTTTTTCAATCTGTTCCTGCAGGGTGTTGATTCCTGGTACCAGAAAAATTTCCATCCATATTTGGCCTTCAAATTCGGCGCGGAGTGCCATTAGCCCGTCGATTACCTGATCAAACAGCAGCCCTTTGGCGGGTCGGTTTATTTCTTCGAAGGAGCCTTGGTCCCAGGCGCTCAGTGAGACCTTGATAACATCGGCCTCTGCGGCATCTTTTCGTATTTGCGGCAGGTGGAGCAGGGTGCTGTTGGTCAGCAGTACGGTCTGGATATCTGTATGATCTTTCACAAAACGGAGCACGTCACCGAAGCCGGTATGCAGGGTCGGTTCACCGGAACCGGAAAGGGTGATGCAGTCCGCTGCGCCATCTGTTTCAATCCAGGCGCTGAGTTCGGCCAGCACGTCGGCTGTGGGAACGTACTCTTTGCGCTCGAGCGTGGTTGCATCAGAAGGGCCAAGCTGACAGAAAACGCAGTCGATGCTGCAGGTTTTCATGGGGACCAGGTCGACGCCGAGCGAGCGGCCGAGCCGGCGGGACGGAACGGGGCCGAATAGATGTTTGTATGGTGTTTGCATGGGCGTTAATAACAAAAGCCTGCTCAAAAACAAGCGATGTTGCTGGGTGGTTAGTGGTGGATGCAGAGCTAGCTGAGTTGTGTTTTTAGTGCAGTGGTCAGCACTTTTAGCGTCAACTCGGCAGGGATATACGGTTTGGCAATGATATCCCGAGTATTGCTGTATGTTCCGGTTGGCGCGATCGTAAAGGACTGAAGCGGTACAGTCGTAACCACAGGAGTGTGTGCATTTGCCGAGAATGAGTTGAGCGCCATGCAGATTTCCATGCTCACCTTATCGGTGTTCAGGTCGAGCAAGATCAGGTCGAAGCGGTTTTCCTCCAACAGGATGGTGGCCATGTTCGGGTTGCTGAGGCTGATGGTGTGGATATATTCCTTCGTCAGGATGTCTGACACCTTTTTCCGGTCCTCATATTCTTCAGCAATCACTAGAACCATTTCCGGACGCAGAACCGGTTTGACGTCCTGTCCGGCGCTGTCAACCATCTGGGCCAGCACTTCAATTCCTCCGATGAGGGTCTTGCGGCAGGAGGCGTTGATGTTTTCGGGATATTCGTAGAGATATTCAAACAGCTTTTCCAGCGCCCGTCCGATCTGGTTGCGTTGAGTCAGCCTGTCGGCTTGTCGTGCTGCTTTTAACTGGGGCTGAATGAGCTGGTAAAGGTCCAGCAGCGTGGCGCGGTTGCTCTCTTCGTCAAAGCTTTGTTTGAATGCGTTGATGTATTGTGGAAGTTTCGCATCCATTTTCGGAATGGATGTCGCGGGAGAATAGGGCGTCGGGGGATTCTCTTCCGTTTCTTCTGCCGCGCGCTGGGCTGCGGACTCGGTGCTTACGGGAGTAACTTCTGTGAGAGCAGCCTGCTTCTGGGCCCCTTGCTCCATGGTGTGACGTACTTCCAAGACCAGGTCGTTGGGCGTGCACTGGTTTTTGGTCAGAAACTTTGAGGCTCCTGCCGCCCAGGCCTTGTCTACCAATTTGTCGGCATACGCATTGGAAAAGATGATGACTGGAATGTCTTTCAGCTTAGGGTGTGCGCGGATGTAGGAAAGCACCTGCACTCCATTGATTTTCGGCATCTGGATGTCCAGCAGGATTACATCCGGCACGGTGGTCTGAAGCTCTTTAATTGCCTCTTCGCCGTCCGCTGCAAGCACTACGTCCATTCCCTCTTTTTGGAGCTTGGTTTCGTAGAGAGTGGTGATGAACTGATCGTCGTCCGCAATAAGGATTTTTTTTCTCATGGATGTGGGCTTTCTAGGTGATCGTTATGTTGAATTTCTTCTCCAAAAAGAGACGGCAACGTTCCAGTTCCTGCAGCATGTCATCGCATGCTGACTGAACCTCATTCAGTTGATTTTCTTTTCCCATGTTTTCAATGGTACGCATGCGCCGTTCCAACTCAATCATGCCGCACGACGCGGAAGCCCCGCAGCATTTGTGAGATGCTTCGCTGATCTCTTTGGCATCATTGGCGGCAATAGCATTTTTCAGCCTGTCGCAGCTTTCGGCCGTGGTTTCGAAAAAGAGGTGAATAAGCTCAATCGCCAAATCATGTTCGTCGCACGCGGCTTCCATAAGGATATCAAGATTAACCGGTGCAGCTTCTGTGTCCGGTTCAGGCTTTTCGGAGTGACCAAGGAGATCCTCCAGTGTTTGCCTGAGCACCTCTCTGTCCAGCGGCTTCAACAATACGGTTGTAAGCCCCGGTGCATGATCGGCGCATTCGGGATCTGCCAGGCCGATGATTGGCAGGTTCGGGCTGGAGGTTACATGCAACAGATTGCTGAGGGATCCGTCGGACATACCCGGGAAATCCAGACTGATCAGGGCCAGTTTGATCGGGCCCCCTATTGCTACCGTCATGCACTCTTCGTTGGTGCGTGCGGCGACAACTTCAAACCCTTTTTCGGCAAGCTCATCGCTGAGTATGGATAGTATGTTTTCGTCTGTGTCAGCTAGTAGAATTTTCCCGTCCATATGCCTTCCCGATTAGGTGTGATTTTATGCTTATATCAGGCCCTATATCTCATTTCAATGAGAAGCGGGACGTAATGCGAAAAATGCCGTGAGCTTTGGTGCCGGCGGTTCGGATTAAGTAACGTTGCCAAAGCGCGGGTTGGGTTTGAAACGGCGCCCCTCTTTGGCCACGGGTTTGACGATATCGGCCGTGAAATCATAGGCCCCATCGAGCAAATGTGTGCCGATGCCGTATGCATCGACCGGCGCATTCAGCTTTTCAAAATGAGCGATCCGCTCACTTGTGAATCCACCGGAGACGACGATTTTGACATATTTAAACCCGTTGTCGTCTAGTGCCTTACGTGTCATTTCTGCGAGTTCCGGCGTTACACCTGTCGGGGCGCTTTCACCCATGACGGGAATCATGGATTTGTCCACCATGGTTTGGGCCGTATCTAATCGGACGCCCCACAGATTTTCTCCGAGTGCTTCGCAGCAGCGGATAGATGTATTTACACAATCGTTATCAAAATCAACCAAGGCTACCAGATTCACGTCCGGGTAGGTCTCTCCGAAAATTCGCACGGCTTTTGGGGTATCTCCATTCACCGAGGCGATGAGTGCGTGCGGCACGGTCCCGATCGGTTTTTGTTCGGTCCATGCACATTGAGATGCGACGGATGCTCCGAACGCACCCCCGATAAAGGCTGCGTATCCATCGCCTTCCTGAACCGCCCAATGGTCGAAGCGGCCGGAAAAATATAGGACGGGTGTTCCGTTGGCGGCTTCAACGGCCCGTTTTACATTAGTCGCAATCCGGGTGCGCCGCGCCAGAATGCCGAGGTAAATGGTTTCCAGATGTGCAAAATACGCAGCTTCGCCGTTGATATGCATCACGCTTTCCCACGGCTCAATGGCATTGCCGTCGAATAGCGCTTCTATTTTCAGTTCATTGAAGGTGTTGACCCAAAGCTCATCCAGTTCTGCTGATACGTCGGCTAGTTCAATCATGTTCAAGCGATAATCATCGCGGTTGTGGAGCATGGCCTGACGGACGCGGTGTTGTAACAACTGCAACTGTTGGAACAAGCGCTCCGCCTTATGGTAGTCGCGGTAGTAACCGGAAGCGCCGCGCAATACTGCGATGCCCTCATCCATTCCACAGAGGAGGGCGTGGTTTTTCTGAAAGACCTGCATTGTGACCGCGGGGTGCAGTTTGTGTTCTTCGAGCGCACGTTTTTCGCGCCAGAAATAGATGTCCGACCGGTAGCCGTTGCGCAACTCATGCAGGGGCAGTTCAAAAAGTTCGGCTGGTTGACGAGATTTCATTCGCACCTCTTAAGTTGAGTAAAGGACTGGGGTGAATGAATGTCAACCCTTGTCATTCAGGCTTAGGGGGTTAGAATAACTGTGGCTTAAGGAAGTATTCCCGTGGCGGCTGCTGTTGATGCTGGCGGCACGTGCCGTCAAGTTTTCCAGAAGTCTTCTGAGACGGATGGGGAATCCGCTGGAATCGATCTGCTTCCAGAATAAATTGAAGCGGCCGAAGGGTGTTCGGTTGATGTGATTATTGTTCTGAATAACTGGCGGGCTTGTTGATGAAAGTTGTTATTGATACCGTCAAATGCGTTGCATGTGGTTTGTGCAGTGAGATTTGTCCTCAAGTATTTGAGATGGAAAGCGAACACGCTGGAGTTAAAGTTTATCCGATCCCCCTTGCATACGAAGAGGCCTGTAGAAAGGCGGCTGAACGCTGTCTGGTTGACGCAATTCAACTGTCCGATTAATACGGGAGGTTCCGGTGAAGCAGGCGTTGATTGTGGTGGACATACAGCAGGACTTTTGTGAAGGAGGCGCTCTGGCGGTTCCGGGCGCAGGAGCTGTTCTGGAGCCGATAAATACGTTGATCCGCTGGTTTCAAAGTAGAGGGTATCCGCTCTTTTTTACTCGCGACTGGCATCCGGAGGATCACTGTTCGTTTGTCGACAACGGGGGAAGCTGGCCGCGCCATTGCGTGCGGTTTACCAAGGGCGCGGATTTTCATCCCGATCTGCTGATTCCGGAGGACGCGGCGATCGTTTCAAAGGCCGATGATTCCGGCAAAGATTGTTATTCGGCTTTTGAGGATACGGAGCTGGAAGTTTTGCTTAAAGACTATGCACCGGCGCGCGTGGTTGTTGTTGGCTTGGCCACGGATTACTGCGTGAAAAACACGGTGATTGATGCCTGCAAGGCCGGTTTTAAGGTTGTCGTTGTGGAGGGGGCTATGCAGGCGGTTAATGTGAACCCGGGCGATGGCGCGGCAGCTATCGAGGAGATGGAGTGTGCCGGGGCCGATCTGGTCCGGATGCGCGATGTGATTGGCTATGAGCCTTGATGTGCCGCTTGCAGCAGCATGCGGACATCATCGACAATCTCAGTCAGTCCCGGCTCATCAGGCAGGTGTTCGGCCATAATGTTCAGATAGCCTCGTTCGTGGAAGATTTCGAGTGATGCCTGATGACTCATGATGTTCAGCCATGAGAGCTGTAAGAGCATTCGGTCGGTCAGCGTCTGCACCAGATCATAGTCCACTTGCTCGCCTGCTTTGATTGCTTTAACAACCGCGGGCGATGCCTGTTTTTTCTGATTGATGCCGCGAGTAATTTCCGGGTGTTTGCTGTTGTCGCCGCTCTTCAGCGCGTGATTGACGACGCGGTAGATATCCAGCCGATCTGCGTCACGGACTACTTTAAGATATTTGTAGTGTTCATCCGGCAGTCCCTGAGGCAGGACGCGGCGGTTGTGGTAGCGGATCGTGGCCAGCATGGCCGCTTGCAGTTCGGGGTCCAGATGCGCGCACAGACCGTGTTCGTCAGCCTCCTCGAAGCCGCGTTCGCCGTGGTCGACGGTGGTCTTATCGTGAAAGGTGCGGAACTCGCGGATCTGTGAGAAGCGACCGGTGTCGTGCAGGATGCCCGCGGCCTCAGCTCGGTTGGACTCCGCGTTGTCCCAGCCGGAACGTTCGGCAATTTCGCGCGCAAGCTCCGCCACGAAAAGGGTATGCTTCCACTTCAAATCCATCAGTGCCTGCTGCTTTTCGTCGGCCTCATTAAAGAAGGAGCGCGCGTAAGCCTTAAAGCCGGCTTTTACTTTTTGGAGTTCATCGGGGGTCATTATTTGATCGCGCGCAGGGCTGCTTCATATACCGCTCGCACCGACACCCCGTTTTTCGCCGCGGTTTCTTCGCAGTCGGCTATTTCCGGCGTACGTGTAATGCACTCGCCGTTCAGGTAGCCGTATTTAACTTTGATCGGCCCGAACCCGGTTTGGGCGCTTTTAAATTCACGTTGCAGTGTGTGGCGCTCGACCTGCTGTTCCCGGATGCCGAAGGTGGTTGAGTTTTTGAAAAATGCTTCGGACGCCTTGCTTTTCTGCTCCGCTGTGCAGAGTACGGAAACCTTGATGGCCGGGCGTTGCTTCTTCATCTGAATCGGTGTGGTCCACACATCCAGCGCATGCTCGCGCAGGCACTCGGTGAGGATTCCCGTCAGCTCCGGCGACATATCGTCGATATTGCTTTCCAGCAGGAAGCAGGTGGTCGCCTCTGTGGCAGAGTCGCTCTCAAGGAGGGTGGCGCGCAACAGGTTGGGTCGATTGTGGAGCTTTCGCTGCCCAAAGCTATAGGCCGTTTTCAGTGGCCGTGATTCGGACGGTGCTCTTTCGGCCATTTTCCATGAGCTCAAAAGTGCCGCGCCGGTCGGGGTCACCATTTCAAATGGCTCGTCGGTCTGCTCAATCGCAAAGCCTTGCAGCAGTTCCATAGTGGCTGGTGCCGGGCAGGGGATGGTGCCGTGCGCGCATTGGATTGTTCCGCAGCCGACCGGCAGGGAGCGAATGGCGACCTGATCCACACCGAGTTTGTGCAGGGCGAGGCAGGAGCCGACAATGTCCAGAATCGAGTCCATTGCGCCGACTTCATGGAAGTGAATTTTTTCGACGGTGGTGCCGTGCATTTTTGCCTCGGCCACCGCAATGCGTTCAAAAACCTGAATGCTTCCGGCTTTGACCGAATCGGGAAGCGCGCTTTTTTCGATCATCTCTTTGATCTGGCTGAGGTGGCGGCCGTGATGATGATGTCCGTGCCCTTCGCCGTGATGGTGATGATGCTCATGAACATGCACTTTGGCCTGAACGCCCTGCAGGCTGTGGCTCATAAATGGCTCAACGCTGATCGAAAAATCGTCGATCGGTAAGGTCTGCAAGTCTGCCTCGAGTTCGGCCGGATCTACGCCTAGTCCGCAGAGTGCGCCTAAAATCATGTCGCCGCTGGCGCCGCCGAGTGAATCGAAGAAGAGTGTTTTCATGGATTAGTTTCCGTAAAAGAGTGCTGAAATGGCAATGAGAGCTACTCCGAAGGCCAACTTCATGAATCCGCCCAGTTTCAGATTCGGATCAAATTTTGTCCAACGCTCATTCATTCTGCGGAAGCCCCACGGGCAGCAGAGCAGATAAATGCCGTAAATAATCCAGATGTAGCAGATTACTGAAATCACGAGACGCCATGGCGACGGATCCATCGGTGTCGGGAAAAAGCGTGCCGTACGCAGGCAGGGTGAGGCGACCAGTAATAAAAAAGCACCGAGCATGCGCGGAGCCAGCAGTTCATTCAGGAACCGGATGATTGCGACGATCCCAAAGCCGCCTGCTACGTAGAATATCCATTTGTAAGGGTCGAACCAGCCGAGGTACATCTGATTGCAGAGCCATGCCGCCCAGATCATGTTGATTGTGGTCAGAATCCATGCCGGATATTTGCTGCGCGGAAAGGCGTCGGTTTTACTCAGGACAGCCTGAGGCTTTGTGAGCATTAGTATTCCGGCGAATGTAGCGAGTCCGCCGATAATATATCCGATCATCTGCAATGTGGTCATGCTTTCTCCTTAAAATTAATGCGCAGGATAGCGGCTTGAAGCGGGTTTCGTCAAAGAAATGCGTGGGGTTTCGGCGTTTTCCTCTCTGCTCTTGTAACTGGATTTGTGCGGCTTATAATTTGGTTGTTATGAAACTCTGGATTTTCATTTTCGGGCTATTCGTGGCGGCGGGGCCGGCCTGTGCCGAGCCGGATGTCGCACTGCCGTTTCGGGTGGGGGAATCGCTGGAATATCGCATTCACTGGGGGGTGGTAAACGTCGGCTACAGCCGCATCACCACGGAATGGGTGGAACTCGAGGGGCGTAAGTTGATCGCGATCCGGTTGCGCTCCCGTACCAATGCGGTTCTGTCCAAACTCTATCCGGTTGACGATTTCGTCGAGTCACTAGTCGACCCCGTAACCTTTCGTCCTGTCCGGTTTATTAAAAAGATCAAACAGGGCGGGTATCATTGTGATGAAGAAACTCACTTCGACTATGAAAAGGGTATCGCCAGCTGGATCTCAAAGAATGGTGACGCTGACAAACAGTACGTCATCGATGAAGAATCGCGCGATATTTTGACCTTTCTCTACTATGCGCGCTTGGATGAGTTTCAGCCCGGAACCGTGGTGCAGCGGAAGCTGATCTCTGACGAGAAACAGTATGACCTCGATATTCACTGCGAGCAGATTGAAGAGGTTGAACTCGATGGATACGGGAAAATCGAATGCCTGAAAATGGAGCCAAAGGCTTCATTTCAGGGGATCTTTGTGCGCAAGGGGCGGATGTGGATGTGGGTATCGCGTGATCCCCGTCGCATTTGCACGGAAATCAAATCGAAGGTGTTTGTTGGTAAAGTATCGCTGACCCTTTGTTCGGTAACCGGGCCTGGTGATGATTTTTGGGTGACGACTCCAACCTCTTGCAGTATTGACAAACAACCTCGCAAAAGACGTCCGCCTTTTCGGCGGCGCTGAACAAAAAACGCCGACCAGGTTTGGTCGGCGTTTGGAGTTAACCTATGCCTGTTAACGGGAGTTTCCGGTTCGTTTGAAATAGTGCGGTGAGTCGCCCCATTCATTGAACCCGATCGTTTCGCCGATGCTTTTAACGCGACGTGCCAGACAGCCGCGGCACATGGCCGAGTTTTCGTCGGTGCACGGTTTGTTGTCGTACAGCTGGTATGCCGGGCGGTATTCGGTTTCGGTTACGTTCGGCATAATCACATTTGCGCCGGCTTTCAGCCCCTGTTCGCGGCCGGTATATTCCAGCGCCTGCAGTGCTGTGGTTGCCGCAATGTTTATATCTTTCAGCAGCAGGCGCGTGACGGCAATCATGCGCAGGCCGAGGTGCAGCATTTCTGTGTTCTTGGCATCATCGTAAGCCGGAATATCTTTGCCCATCGGCGTGTCTTTGTGCGGGATGTAGGGCCCCATCCCGACCATGTCGATATCGATCTCTTTCAGGAAGAGCAGATCATTCACCAGATCTTCGGATGTCTGGTTCGGCAAGCCCATCATGACGCCGGTACCGACCTGATAGCCGACCTCCTTCAGGCTGGCGAGGCACTGCTTGCGCGCCTCGAAGCAGTGGTCGGCCGGGTGGAGCTGGCGGTAGAGTTCCGGGTTGCTGGTTTCGATACGCAGAAGGTAGCGGTGCGCTCCGGCGTCGTACCAGCGTTGATACACTTCCTTGCTCTGCTCTCCGAGCGACAGGGTTATTCCGAGCTCGCCTTTGGTTTTCTCTTTGATGCGCAACAGCACGCCTTCGATCATGTCGATGTATTCCGCATCCTGACGTTCACCGGACTGGATTACGATCGAGCCGTATTCCGCCTCGTAGGCCCAGATTGCTTCGCGGTAGATTTCGTCCGCATCCATCAGGAAGCGTTCAGCATTCGTGTTGCTTTTGCGGATGCCGCAGTAGTAGCAATCCTTTACGCAAATGTTGCTGCACTCGATGATGCCGCGGAAATAGGCCTTGTTGCCGACCTGATCCAGCTTCACCTGATAGGCTGCATCAAACAGCTTCTGCTGGAGATCCTTGTCGGAAATCTCAAGCAGCGCCTTCATGTCAGCGGGCGTAAGGTCCGCTCCGTTCGTTACTCGCTCTAAAATTGCATTAATCATTTCAAGCACCATTAAAAGTTGAGATCGCGTTCGCCCGCGCGGATTTGGTCCATGCGTTCCAGCAGCGTTTGCTTCTGCGGACTCTCTTCCATGTTTTCAATTTCGCGGTCGATCTGCGCCATGCCGGCGTTCAGTGTTTCCGGCGAGCAGTAATCCTGAAGATATTCGAGGAACGTCAGTACGGCGTTCGGGGTGCAGTAACGCTTCACAAATCCCGGCACGGCGAATTCCATGAAGTGCTCGCCTGTGCGGCCTTTGCGGTAGCAGGCCGTGCAGAAAGACGGGATCTGTCCGGCTTCGCACAGCTCGCGGATGACCTGGTCAAGTGAACGTCCGTCGTTCAGTACAAACTGACTCTTCTTGTAGGCCTCCTGGTCCTCGGTTGAATAGGCGCCGATGCCGATGTTTGAACCCGCATCGATCTGTGAAATGCCGAACTCCAGCATTTCGTTGCGCAGTTCTACCGACTCGCGGCAGGTCAGGATCAGGCCGGTGTACGGCACCGCCAGGCGCAGAATCGCCACCAGCTTTTTGAAATCGTCATCGCTGACTTCATGCGGCACCTGTTGCGTGAACTCGGTCGCCAGAGCCGGCTCGATGCGCGGGAAACTGATTGTGTGCGGGCCGCATTTGTATTCCTCTTCGAGGTGGATCGTGTGGTAGAGCAGGGCCATCGTTTCAAAACGCCAGTCAGACAAGCCCATCAGTGCGCCGATACCCACATCGTCGCAACCCGCCTCCATCGCGCGGTCGAGTCCATGCAGGCGCCAGAGATAATCGCTCTTCGGGCCGGTCGGGTGCATCTCCTTGTAGGTGGCCTCGTGATAGGTCTCCATGAAGATCTGATAGGTCCCGATGCCCGCCTCTTTGACGAGCTTATAGCCTTCAACGTCCAGCGGCGCGGCGTTGATGTTTACGCGGCGGATTTCCCCGTTTCCGTGTTTCTGGGCGTACACTTCCTTGACGGTGTCGGCAATGAACTGGGCGTCGTACTGCGGATGCTCGCCGTACACCATGATCAGGCGTTTATGGCCGCGTTTGGTCAGCGCCTCAATTTCCTGATCCAGCTCCGGCATGCTCAACGTTTTGCGCGCCACTTCCTTGTTGGAGCAGCGGAAGCCGCAGTATTTGCAGTTGTTCACGCACTCGTTGCCGATGTAGAGCGGGGCGAACAGTACGATGCGGTTTCCGTAAATGCGCTGTTTCAGTTCACGGGCGCCCTCGAAAATTTCCTTCACCAGCGCCGGGTCGGTGGTGTTGATGAGTGTCGCCATCTCCACCGGTTCCAGCCTGTTTTTGTCGAGCGAGCGTTGAATGATTTCACGCACACGTTCCTTTGTAGGGTTTTTCGTCTGCTCGAGCAGATCCCAGATCTTGTTTTCAGGGATGAAGGATTTCAGCCCTTCAGTATTAATTTTCGGTAAACTCATGGTATCTTCCTTATTTTAAATCGTTGGCTTGCACAAAGGCCTCATGGGCGGCAGGGAAGGGTGACAGCGCGCGCTTGAGCACTCCCTGGGTCTGCGAGATGCAGAGGCCGTAGTTGGTCATCGGTACGCCCGCCGCTTCACACTTTTCGATGCGCGACAGGATTTCGCGGCGATTATGCATGCAACCACCGCACTGTACCGCCAGCTTGTATTCGCTCAGATTGTCGGGGAAATCGCGTCCGGCATAGACGTCGATTTCAAGATTTGCGCCCGTATACTGACGCAGCCAGCGTGGAATTTTTACGCGTCCGATGTCGTCCTCAGCCGCATGGTGGCTGCACGATTCAGCAATCAGCACCTTGTCGCCGTCCTGAAGCTGGTCAATCGCTGCCGCACCTCGCGCCAATTTGCGCAGGTCTCCTTTAAGGCGGGCAAACAGGATTGAGAACGTGGTCACTTTGACGCCCGGCGGGGTGTCGGCCACGGTTTTGAGCACCACCTGAGAATCGCAGACCACCAGATCCGGCGGCTCGCGCAGCAGTTGCATCATGTGGGCAAACTCGCGCTCTTTGACCACCAGCGTGGCCGCGTCGTTGTCGAGCGCATCGCGGATGGTAGAGACCTGTGGCAGAATGAGCCGGCCCTTCGGCGCCTGCAGATCGATCGGCACGACCAATACGGTGACGCCGCCCGGGCGCACCAAATCGCCCACCAGCGGCGGGGGCTGGATGAACTCATCCGGGCACACCTTGATAAGGGCGGCTTTCAGTTGGCCTAAAACCGACTCTCGTGCGCTGAGATCCTGCGAGTTGCAGGAAAAGTCGCAGTCGTTATTTTCAGCGTGCAGGTCGGCTTTGTTTTGAACTCGGATGACCGGGATATTTTTTTCATCGGCGCGTGCGGTGATGCGTTCCTCGTATTCGCCCCACTGATCGCCCTCACAGAGCAGGACGATCACATCCGCACGGTCGAAAACGCGCTCGGTCTTTTCGATGCGCTTTTCGCCGAGTGCGGTCGTATCGTCGAGTCCGGCTGTATCCAGAAAGACCACCGGGCCGATCGGGAGCAGTTCCATCACTTTTTCCACCACGTCGGTCGTTGTTCCGGCCTGATCGGAAACAATCGAAACATCCTGCCCGCTGATCAGGTTCAGGAAACTGGACTTGCCGACATTGGTGCGGCCGAACAGCGCGATGTGTAGTCGTAAACTTTTAGGTGTTGTTTTCATTATGTTTTAGCGGTGGCCGAGAGCCATCAGGTTTTGCGGTGAAAGTGTTTTTTCGACCGCTTCCGTACCCAGTTTTCCGGTTAAAAATTCATAGATCGTGCCGTTGTCACCGGCCTCGAACTCTTTCAGCAGTTCCGCGCAACGGTCGTAGCCAAGTTGCGGGACGAAGGCGGTGACGATTTCCGGGCTTCGGGTAAAAGCGCGCCGGCACTGGTCTTTGTCTGCCTCGATGCCGTCCGCGTGCGCTGTGAGCATATCGGACGCCTCTTTCAGCAGATCGAGCGAGCCGAGCAAGGCATCGGCCAGTAACGGCATGAATTCGCAGATCTGAAGCGAGGCGCGGGAGGCCGCGTCGGCCACGAGCATATCGTTGGCTTTTATTTTCAGTCCGGCCTGAATCACGGATTCGAGAATCACGGGGTTCACTTTGCCCGGCATGATGGAAGAGCCGGCCTGAACGGCGGGGAGTTTGATCTCGCCGGACATCGCCAGCAGACGCAGGTCGTCGCACACCTTAATAAGGTTAACCGCGAGCGCTTTCAGAATGCCGGATACTTCCACAAAGCAATCCTGGTTTGCCGTCTGATCGATCAGGTTTTCGCCACGCGTCAAGCCGAGCCCGGTGATTTCGCGCAGCTTTTCGGTCGCCAGGAAGATGTAGCTGCGCGGCGCGGTCAGGCCGGTGCCGATTGCGGTTCCGCCGAGGTTAACCACGCGCAGGCGCTCTTCGCATTTGAAGGTGCGCCAGCGATCGCGCGCGAAGGCTTCGGCAAAGCCGGAAAATTCCGCGCCGAGCGTGAGCGGTACAGCGCAGACGCGCTCGGTGCGCCCGATCGTCGGGATATCGGCAAACTTTTTCTCGAGCCGTTGGAATGCACCCTGAAGTGTGGCGACAGATTCACTCAGTTCGCGAAGAGCATAAATCGCGGCCACTTTGAGCGCGGTCGGGAAGGTGTCGTTGGTGGACTGGTGCAGGTTGATATGATCGAGTGGATGAACGGTTTCGTAATCGCCGTATTCCTTGCCCAGTTTTTTAAGGGCCCGGTTGGCGATGATTTCATTCATCATCATGTTTGTAGAGGTGCCGGCGCCGCCCTGCAGTCCGCTGAGAGCGGGCAGGGAAGGGTCGAAAGTGGAAAGGGAAAAGTCGTTGCAGGATTCAATAACAGCATCCGCTTTTTCGGAATCAAGGTGTCCGAGCTCGGCATTGGCAAGGGCACACGCTTTCTTGACCTGCGCGTAGGCGCTCAGCAGGCGCGGGTTGACGCTGCTGTTTCCGAGCGGGAAGTTTTCCAGCGCCCGGGCAGTATGGATGCCCCATAGCGCTTCGCCTGGGATCTGTTTTTCACCTAAAAAGTCGCGTTCAGTTCTCATAATAATTTGGGGAGTTTACAGGGAGGAGTGGTAATTACCTTGATTCGGGTCAAGAGGCTTTGCTGAGCATGGATTTGACGGCGACACCCGCGAGACGGCCCAGCTTGCCGGTGAGTGTGCCGAGTTCGTCAGTGGTCGCATCGATGATCAGAGTGATCGCGGAGCAGTCGCGTTTTTCATACGGCACCCCTGTGCGGGCAATGATGATGTGCCCGAACTGCGAGAGCAGGTCGTTGACCTCGGTCGCATTCTGCGCGCGGTTTTCAATGATGATCCCGACAAAGCCGAGCCGCTTTTCCATTTTGGTTCTCCCTTTTCAAATAAAAAGCCCTGTTGCGTGAGCAACAGGGCAAATCCGTACAAACCTTACTCGCCTTGCCGAATATCGGCGCAGGGTTCGGTCTTTAAAAATTGTTCAGGTTTTGCCCTTGGCTCAGATCGTTATCCTTACCTCAGGAGCTGGTTAGAGTAGCGCGATTCCGTCTTAATGCAAGTCTAATAAGGGGTTGTGGGAGATGGGGGGCGGGAAATTTTTCCGCCGAGGTTCTATTGTGAGCGCTCTTTTTGGGTTAACGCTTCAAAAATGGCCCTAAATCGCTTTTGGGTTAAAAATGGCGGGTGAGTACATAAAAGGGGGCAAATGAGCTCTGAGGGCCAAAATTCGCGATTTTTTAATTCTATTCGCTTTGCGATATATCTGAGGGTTGCTAGAATGTCCCGAATTTTTACGTAACCGTTGAGCAAAGGAGTACTATGTCCACGGAAGATAATGAAATCAAGCCGGCAAGCAGTGCCGCAAACAGTAATCCGGACGCCAAGCAGTATGGCGCGGATCACATTACCGTTTTGGAAGGGATTGACGCCGTTCGTAAACGCCCGGCCATGTATATTGGTGACACAGGCGCGCGCGGGTACCATCATTGCGTATATGAGGTAGTGGACAACTCGATTGACGAGGCCCTCGCCGGTTACTGTTCAAACGTTGAGGTTTGCATTAACGAGGACGGCTCGCTGTCCGTGATCGACGACGGTCGCGGTATTCCGGTTGATATGCATCCGACGGAACACAAGCCGGCGGTTACGGTTGTACTGACCGTTCTGCACGCTGGTGGTAAGTTCGATTCCGATACCTATAAAGTATCCGGCGGTCTGCACGGCGTGGGTGTTTCCTGTGTGAACGCACTTTCCGATTGGTTCGAGGTTGAAGTTAAGCGTGACGGATTTGTTCATCACCAGCGCTTTGAAAAGGGTGTGGAAGTTACGGATCTCGAGCAGATCGGCAAAACGTCCGACACAGGTACCAAAGTAACCTTCATGCCGGACCTGTCCATCTTCACGCACGAAGGCGGATTCCAGTGGGACATTCTGGCGGCGCGCCTGCGCGAGTTGGCCTTCCTGAACCGCGGCGTAAAAATTACGCTGAAAGAGGAAAGCACGGGCCGCGATGAGATCTTCACCTATGAAGGCGGTATCAGGGAGTTCGTTGAGCATTTGAACCGCAATAAGTCTCCGATGCACGGTGATGTGATCTATTTCGAGCGCGAGAAGGAAGACGTGGTCGTGGAGATTGCGATGCAGTACTCGGACGCGTTCAACGAGACGATCTTCACTTTTGCCAACAACATCAACACGATCGAGGGCGGTACGCACCTCTCCGGTTTCCGTTCGGCGTTGACTCGTACGGTCAACTCGTACGCGAAAACGAACAAACTGATCAAAGACGACAAGCAGTCTATGGGCGGCGATGATATCCGCGAAGGTTTGACGGCCGTGATCAGCGTGAAAATTCCGGACCCGCAGTTTGAGGGTCAGACCAAAACCAAGCTCGGTAATGGTGAGGTCGAGGGTATCGTTCAGTCGATCGTGAATGAAGAGCTGGGCATCTATTTTGAAGAAAATCCCTCAGTGGCTCGTACGGTAATTGATAAAGCCGTCGTGGCGGCGCGTGCACGTCTGGCGGCGCGTAAAGCCCGCGATCTGGCTCGCCGTAAAGGGGCGCTTGAGTCCGGCGGCCTGCCGGGTAAACTGGCGGACTGTTCCAGCCGCGATCCGGCTCGCACCGAACTGTTTATTGTGGAGGGCGACTCTGCGGGTGGTTCGGCCAAGCAGGGCCGTGAGCGTGAGTTCCAGGCGATCCTGCCGGTGAAAGGTAAAGTAATCAACGTGCAGAAAGCCCGCCTCGATAAGGTGCTGGCGAATGACGAAATCCGCACGATGATTACGGCAATCGGTACCGGTATCGGCGTGGATGATTTTAACATCGAAAAGGCGCGTTACCACAAGATCATCATCATGACGGACGCCGACGTCGACGGTGCGCACATTCGTACGCTGCTGTTGACCTTCTTCTATCGTCAGATGCCGCAGCTGATCGAGAACGGTTTTGTGTACATCGCACAGCCGCCGCTTTATAAAGTGACGCGCCGTAAACGCGAAGAGTACGTTGAGTCGGATGCGCACCTCACGCAGATCCTGCTGGATCTGGGTGCGGACGGCATGAAGCTCGAAACCGTCGACGGTACGCACCTGTTGGATACCAAAGGTCTGCGCGGCCTGCTCGAACAGCTGGTTGCTATCGAGGGCATCGCTGACAAACTTCGCCGTAAAGGTATTCTGTTTGATGACTATGTCAAAAACCGCAACCCGGAAACCGGTGCGTACCCGATGTACCACGCGGAAATTGACGGCGTGGAGGGTGAGCCGTCGGAATATCGCTATGCGTACGATGATGTCGGCCTGCGCGCTCTGTTTGATGAGGCGGAACATAAATTCGGCGTGATCGAAATGGAAGACGAACCGGATGTGCCGGTTGGCGAGGAAGAGGTTGTTGAAGGCGAAGAGGAAGCTGCTCCGGTAGCTGAAGAACCGAAAGTATCTCCGGTTAAACATCACTTGCGCTACAAAGAGTTGTTTGTTGCCAAGCAGCTGGCGGATGTGGTTGCGAAACTGGAAGCCGCAGGTTTCTCTTTTGATCAGTTGACCGGTTCCGAAGAGGCGCAGTTCCAGCTCGACGACAAGGGCAATAAGACTGCCGTCAACACGCTGATGGAACTGGTGCGGGCTGTTCGTGATGCGGGCCGTAAAGGTCTCTCCATTCAGCGCTACAAAGGTTTGGGTGAGATGAACCCGCAGCAGCTGTGGGAAACGACGCTCGATCCGGAACACCGTCGCATGACCAAGGTGGTACTTGAAGACGCCGTTAAAGCCGACGAAATGTTCACCATTTTGATGGGTGACGATGTCGAGCCGCGCCGCGCGTTCATCCAGGAAAATGCCCTGAACGTTACCAACCTCGATATCTAAGGAAATACGCAACATGGAAAACACGAACGAACGTATTAATCTGATTAATATTGAAGATGAGATGCAGCGCGCATACATCGACTATTCGATGTCGGTGATTGTCGGCCGCGCACTGCCGGATGCGCGTGACGGCCTGAAGCCGGGTAACCGCCGCATTCTGTACGCGATGAAAGAACGTGGCTGGACGCACAGCAAGGCGTACGTCAAATGCGCGAAAGTCGTCGGTGAAGTGATCGGTAACTATCACCCGCACGGTGACACCGCGGTGTACGACACGATGGTGCGTATGGCGCAGGACTTTGCCATGCGCGGCATGCTGATCGACGGTCAGGGTAACTTCGGTTCTATCGACGGCGACCGTGCGGCGGCATACCGATATACGGAGTGTCGTCTGCGTCCGCTGGCTGAGGAGATGTTGGCTGATATCGACAAGAATACGGTCGATATGCGCCCGAACTTCGACGAATCCTTGCTGGAGCCGTCCGTGCTGCCGGCACGTGTCCCGAACCTGCTGGTGAACGGCTCGACGGGTATTGCGGTAGGTATGGCCACTAATATTCCGCCGCACAATCTCGGCGAGGTGGTGGACGGTACGATTCACCTGATCGATAATCCGGACGCGTCCGTTGAAGACCTGTGCGAATTCGTGAAAGGTCCGGACTTCCCGACCGGCGGTATGGTTTACGGCCTGAACGCGGTCAAAGATTTCTACATGACCGGCCGCGGTAAAATCAAAATGCGCGGTAAAGCCGAGATCGAGGAAGACGATAACGGCAAGGCTCGCATTATCATCACCGAAATTCCGTACGCGCTGAACAAGACGCTGTTGATCCAGAAGATGGTTCACCTCGTTCGCGACAAGAAGCTGGAAGGCATTTCCGATATCCGCGACGAGTCCGGTAAAGAGGGTATCCGCCTGGTGGTGGAGTTGAAGCGTAACGCGGTTCCGCGCGTTTTGCTGAACAACATCTACAAGCACACGCAGATGGAGTCCACTTTCGGCGGCATCATGCTGGCGATTGATAACGGTAAGCCGCGTGTGATGAACCTGAAAGAGGTGCTCAAGTGTTTCGTTGACCACCGCTTTGAGGTGGTGACTCGCCGTACGCAGTACGATCTCGATAAGGCAAAAGCGCGCGCACACATCCTTGAAGGATACCTGCTGGCAATGGACAATATGGATGACGTAGTACGTATCATCCGCGAGTCCAAAAACCGCGAAGAAGCGCAGGAGTCGTTGATCGCAAAATTCGGCTTCAGCGAAATTCAGGCTAAAGCGATTCTCGAGATGCGTCTCTATCAGCTGACCGGCCTGGAGCGCGACAAGGTTGAAGCGGAATACGCTGAGCTCAAAAAATTGATGGAATACCTCGAAGACCTGCTGGCGCATCCGGCGAAAATCTTCGCGGTGATCAAGGAAGACCTCGAGCAGATCCGCGCGAAATACGGCGACGTTCGCCGCACGGAACTCTGTATCGATGAAGGCGAGATTAACCTCGAAGACCTCATCGCCGATGAGCCGTGTGTGATTACGCTTTCCAATACAGGCTACATCAAACGCGTTCCGACGGACACGTATCGTCAGCAGCGCCGCGGCGGCAAGGGCGTGGTCGGCATGAAGACCAAGGAAGAGGATTTCGTGGAGCACGTCTTCACGGCTTCGACGCACGATTACCTCCTGTGTTTCACCGAGGCGGGCCGCATGTACTGGCTGAAAGCCTACTACGTGCCGGAAGGTACTCGCATTTCCAAGGGCCGTTCGCTCGCAAACGTGTTGCAGATGGCACCGGACGAAAAACTCGCTGCGATTATGTGCGTGCGTGAGTTGGACGACGATTCGCGCTACCTGTTTATGGCGACTCAGAAAGGCATCGTTAAGAAAACGGTTCTTTCCGCTTATAAAAACGTTCGAGTCGGCGGCATCAATGCGATCAACATCGACGAAGGCGATCAGGTGATCGGTGTGAAGTTGACCGACGGTTCCAGCGATATGATCATCAGCATGAAAAACGGTAAGGCGATTCGCTTTAACGAAACCGATGCCCGTCCGCTGGGTCGCGTTTCCCGCGGGGTGCGCGGCGTGAAGCTGGAAGGCGATGATGAGGTGGTAAGCATTGAGATCGTCGATAACGAAGCGACGATGATGGCTATTACCGAAAACGGATACGGTAAGCGTACGAGCTTCGACGAATACCGCACGCAGAGTCGCGGCGGTAAGGGTATCATCAGCATTCAGACGACCGAGCGTAACGGCAACGTGGTCAGCGCGCATGCGGTGAAAGATGATAACCGCGTGATGCTCATCTCGCAGAACGGTCAGATGATCTGTATCGGTGCCGATGATCTGCGCGTGATCGGGCGTAATACGCAGGGCGTGCGTCTCGTGAATCTGAACACTGGTGACGTGATCGTTTCTGCGGCTCTGCTGGAGCCGGAAGAAGAGCAGCCGGAAGCTCCTGCTGAAGGAGAAGAGGGCGCTCCGGCGGAAGCGACGGAGGCTGCGGTTGCACCGGAAACGGCCGAAGGTGAAGCTTCTGCTGAATAAGCAGAGTTCGCTTTCCCGTAAGGCCGCCGATTTTGGCGGCCTTTTATTTTATAAAAAGCCTAATTACTCGGCCTATTAGCTTTGATTTTCGGGCAGGGTTTCGTTAATTGTTATCCGTTTAAATTTTTAGAGAGGTGAAAAATGACTGAACATGCATCTGTATTGGTTCCGATGGTGGTCGAGCAGACCGGACGCGGTGAGCGTTCCTACGATATTTACTCCCGCCTGCTGAAGGATCGTATTATTTTCCTGGGAACTCAGGTTGATGACAATGTTGCCAATTTGATTATTGCGCAGCTTCTGTTCCTGCAGAGTGAGGATCCGGAAAAGGATATTCATTTTTACATCAACTCGCCGGGCGGTGTGGTTACAGCAGGTCTCGCGATTTATGATACGATGCAGTTCCTGAAATGCGATATCAACACCTACTGCATCGGCCAGGCTGCCAGCATGGGTGCCGTTCTGCTGGCGGCGGGTGCCAAAGGCAAACGCTTCGCGCTGCCGAACGCGCGCATCATGATTCACCAGCCGTTGGGCGGTGCGCAGGGTCAGGCTTCTGATATCCACATTCAGGCTCAGGAAATCCTGCGCATTAAAGATATGCTCAACCACATGCTTGCAACGCATTCGGGTCAGGATGTTGAAAAAGTGGCTGAGGATACGGATCGCGACAACTTCATGTCATCCGAAGAGGCCAAAGCGTATGGCCTGATCGATGAAGTGATCGCGCACAAAAAATAGTTTATAAAACAGTATCTGTTCGCAGTTGGAATGGGTCGGTAGCGGCGCCATTCCATTTCTGCTTATAAGGAAGTGAATATGGCTGAAGAAAAAAAGAGTTCAAAATGCTCGTTTTGCGGTAAGTCCGACAAAGGGGTCCAGCTTGTTGCCGGGCCTGGCGTTTGCATTTGTGAGGAGTGTATTGAGATCTGCAACAGCGTGTTGGAAAACACGGCTGAACAAACGCCGAGCGCAACGGCACCGTCGCTGGGCGAAGTGCTGAAGCCGCACGAGATCAAAGCGAAGCTCGACGAATATGTAATCGGGCAGGACGCGGCGAAGAAAATTTTGTCGGTGGCGGTGCACAACCACTACAAACGCATGAGCTCCAACGTGGAGCTTGACGACGGTGTTGAGCTTGAAAAAAGCAATATTCTGCTGGCCGGCCCGACCGGAACCGGTAAGACATTGCTGGCCAAAACGCTGGCCCGCGTGCTGGATGTGCCGTATGCGATCACCGATGCGACAACGGTTACAGAAGCCGGATACGTCGGCGAGGACGTGGAAAACATTCTGCTTCAGTTGCTTCAGTCTGCGGACTATGACGTGGAACGTGCTCAACGCGGCATCATTTACATCGACGAGATCGACAAGATCGGCAGCAAGACCGGTAATGTCTCAATTACGCGCGATGTCTCCGGTGAAGGTGTGCAGCAGGCACTGTTGAAAATCCTGGAAGGTACGGTAGCGCGCATCCCGCCGAAGGGCGGTCGCAAACATCCGCAGCAGGAATACCTGCAGATCGACACGACCAATATTCTGTTCATCTGTGGCGGCGCATTCGTCGGGTTGGACGATATCGTCAAACGTCGCACGGAGAAGAAGTCGCTCGGTTTTTCCGAACCGGAGAAAGAGGAAGCCGTGGTAACGGCGGCGAAAAGCCACATTGAGCCGGAAGACCTGCTCAGCTTCGGGCTTATCCCGGAATTTATCGGACGTCTGCCGGTGGTGACCAAGCTCGAAGAATTATCGGAAGCTGATCTGGTACACATTCTGACTGAGCCGAAAAACGCGATGATCAAGCAGTACAAAAAGCTGCTGGAGATCGACGGGCTTGAGCTGGACTTCGAGGGAAAAGCACTGCACGCAATGGCTAAAATGGCGATTAAACGCAAGACCGGTGCACGCGGCCTGCGTTCCATTATCGAGCACTTGATGCTGGATGTGATGTATGAAGCGCCGCAGCGTGAAGACCTGAAAAAAGTGACGATCACTGAAGAGGTCGTTGAGGGCAAAGTGGATGCGATCGAGGCATCTCTGGCGCTGAATAAGAAAAAATCTGATTAGTTCGGGCGAGGATTATTATGGGTTTTAAAATCTACAACACGATGAGCCGCAAAAAGGAAGAGGTCGTGCCGCTGGAAGAGGGGCATGTTCGCATGTACACCTGCGGGCCGACGGTCTACAACTATGCGCATATCGGTAATTTTCGCGCGTACATGTTCGAAGATCTGTTACGTCGTCACTTGAAGTTCAAGGGCTTCAAGGTTACGCAAGTGCAGAACCTGACGGACGTGGACGACAAAACAATCCGCGATTCGCAGAAAGAAGGGCTTCCGCTCAAGGAGTTCACTAAGAAATATGTGGACGCCTTTTTTGAGGACCTGAAAAAACTGAACATCGAGGAAGCTGAATATTATCCGGCGGCAACCGACCACATTCCGGAAATGATCGAGCTGATCAAAACACTGGAAGAAAAAGGCTACGCGTATCAGTCGGAAGACGGTTCCGTCTATTTTTCGATCAACAAGTTTGAGAACTACGGCAAGCTGGCGAAACTCGATTTTGACGGCATGCAGACCGGCGCCCGTGTCGCGCAGGATGAATACGATAAGGACAATGCCTGCGACTTTGCTCTGTGGAAGGCCTACGTTGAAAGCGATGGCGATGTCTGGTGGGATTCTCCGTGGGGCAAAGGTCGTCCGGGCTGGCATATCGAGTGTTCCGCAATGGCGATGAAGATCCTCGGCGAGAGCTTTGATATTCACACCGGCGGTGTGGACAACATTTTCCCGCACCACGAAGACGAAATCGCGCAGTCTGAGGCGGCAACGGGTAAACTGTTCTCCAAATACTGGGTGCATTGCGGCTACCTCAATGTTGACGGTAAAAAGATGTCCAAATCGCTCGGCAATTTCTACACGCTGCGTGAAATCCTGGATATGGGCTACACGGGCCGTGAAGTCCGTTACGAACTGTTGAGCGGGCATTACCGTCAGCAGCTCAACTTTAACTTCAAAAACCTCGACGGCAACCGCTCCGCGATCAAGCGTCTCGATGAATTTTACGGGAAGCTCAAAGAGATTGCGGGTGATGTTGAGGCCGGTGAATTGCCTGAATGGGCTGTGCGCGGCCGCGATACGTTTGTTTCCGCGATGGATGACGATATGAACTTCTCTGGTGCAATGGCTGGGGTGTTCGATTGTGTGCATGCTGGCAATAAAGTGATCGCCGATAAAGCGATGACTCCGGCGCATGCGGCGGCCGTCATCAAGCTATGGGGCGAGCTGGACATCGTCTGCGGGTTCCTCGAACCACCTAAAGCCGACGTTCCGGCCGAAGTGCTTGATCTGATGGGAAAACGTCAGGAAGCACGTGCTTCCAAGGATTGGGGCGCGGCGGATTCAATTCGTGATCAGCTGGCCGCATTGGGCTGGACTGTCAAGGATACCCCGGAGGGGCCGAAACCGATTCGTATTTAATAGGGAACGGTTAATGAAAAAGGACGGCACATGCCGTCCTTGATTATTGGAAAAGCTCTCGCACTTGTGCGAGAGCTTTTTAGTATCTGTAACCCTCGGAGGGTCGGCCTACTTGAAGAAAATGCCGGCGCGCAGGGTATAGGAATCGTCGAACTGGAGCTCTACGCTGCGATCGCCCGCCTGTTGGTCGAAATTTTCGAGAAGCGTGTAGGCTGCTCCGCTGAAAATTCCCCAACGCTTACCAACGAGGTACTGGATATCTGCTCCGGCGTAGGCCCCGAACAACCAATCTGTTTTCGAGTCGCGCGAGCCGCTGCTGTAGGAAAAGTCGCTGTCGATCCATGCAACCGCTCCACCGGCAGAGGCGGTCAGGCGCACTTTTTCGGTAAGCTCGCATGAAAGCGTCGGGCCGAATTTGAGAGTAAACAGGTCGGCGTCAATCTCGCTTGTAGTGAGCATGCCGGCATCAGAGGTATAGGTGATACTCCGGGTGGGAATGTCGCTCAGCAGGTAGTTGGGGCCAGTGAAGCTTCCGTTAAAGGGGGCTGAGGGAGGTTGTGCGGTGTAGGCGTAAGAGTCGGAGATGGTCTCAGTGGTCGCGCCGGTTACCGAACGGTTTTCGATCTCGATATGCTGCCAGAGCAGTGCCACACGGAGGCCGAGGTCCCATGGTTTGTTTTCTGTGAGATCCTTTTGCCAGTAGAGCTCGATCGCAGGCTGGGCTTCGGACTGATCAACGGAGGACGCAGAGGCCTCATAGGTAGTCCGGGAACTGCTCATGATGATGTTTCCGGCGCCATCGTCCTGTGACGCATTTTGATAGCCCCAAAACGAGGTCAGGTTGCCGACATTACCGGAGTTGTCGACGCGGTTATAGCCGTCGTCGTAGAAATGGTCGGTTCCGGCGGTGGCTGTTCCGGGGTCGTTTTGTATCTCCTGCTGGTAGGATGTCGACCGGAAGCTTGCTTTGAAGTTAAAGGACGCCCCGGCGCTTATGCCGAATTCGGCGTGAGCAATTCCGGAAAGGTATCCAGCGGCGAGAAGAATAACTGCAGTCTTGATGGGTTGTTTCATATTTTTAAACGTTTTTTATCCTATTGTGTCGCTTCGATGACTCGATAGTAACGGCCCTTGACCTTAGCGGGGGAGGCGTCGGTTGCGGGCGCCCCGTAGTCGAGCCAGCGAGTATTGCTACTCGATGCTGTAATTCCCGGTTGAACCGTTTTCCATTCATCTGCCAGGGAATCCGTGTACTGAATAAAGTAGGTCTTACCTGGAACCGTATTGAACTGCATAACGAATGATGAGTTATCGTTGGTCATTTCGAAATTTCCGCCATCCAGAGAGACGGAGGTTCCGGTAACGCTATCCGCCGGCTCAGACAAACTCAGGGAGGCCACCACGGTTGCTGAAGGGGTTGTGCGTTGTGCGCTGTAGTAATGGAGGGTGAAGTCTATACTCTCGAGCGGTTCAAGCGTTCCTCTCCAGAAAATTTCTGGATTGCCTTGTTTATCGGTTCCAGTTGCGTTGTATAGCTCCGCACCTGCTGACAGGTCGGTCACCGTTAGCGTTATTGCCTCAGCGGCGAATGTCGGTGAATTATTCGCGACGGTCACAATTTGCTCGAAAAGTCCGGTCTGCGGGTTGAGTACAATCGGGCCTGCTGCCCATTCCGGTTTCGGTGCCACATTTACCGCGATGGAGTTTTCGATCCAGAATCCGTTGGATGGATCGGTAATGCGGACGGTAATCAAAGCGGTACCCGACATGCCGTCAGCGTAGTTGAGGAGCAGTTCGGTTCCGACGATTTCCGCGGTAACGAGGGACGGGTTGCTATTGAATACCACCTCATACTGCATGCCGCTGCCGTGGACGAGCTTGGTAAGATTGACCACATCGCTCGAGCCGGAGCTCGCGACTCCATCATTTGTTTCATACTCGAGATACGGAGTGTTGTCGCTCACCGGAACCGTAATGACATTTGAATTCAAGCTGGTGCCGTGCGGGTTGGCGGCTCGGACTCGGTAGTAGTAGGTAACCCCGTCGCTAAGCCCCGCAATTTGTGCAGAGGTCGTATCGCCTGCATTCCAATTGCTATAGCTTCCGGTAAAGTTCGTGAAGTCGGGCGACTCGGAAACGTCGACAAAATAGTGTGTAGTCGACTCATCCGCGCTCTTCCAGTGTGCAGTAAACCGGTCCGTGGAGATGTCTGTTGCCGAGAGCGCCTCGGGCGCGAGCGCAAACGGAAGGTAGGTAAACGCGTTGCTCAATACAATCGCTCCAAATCCGGCGGACTGCACCACCACATCGCCTGTGATTTCCACCGGGTCGCTGGCGCCCGTTAGTACAGTAACACGGTTCACCTCTTGAGAAACGATCTCCGCAGCGACGTTGCAGATAGTTACATTGGTCACATCCGTTCCGTTGCCGAGCCAGAGGCCGTCGATGACGACTTCGGTGCCGCCGATGACCGTTCCGCTATCCGGCGCCACATTGGTAATGACACCGATCACATCAAACGAGTTTGTTACCACCGGAGCCGCATTCCAGTTTTCGTCACCGGACTGGGTGGCAAAAATTTCAACCGGTCCCGCGCCGCTGAACGAAAGGGTGGTTCCGTCTGTGATAGTCGCCGGGCCTGATGCAACCGAGAAGTTGACATCGAGGGTGGAGCTTGCCGTAGCCGACAGAACAACTGTGTTAGTCAACTCCTGTGTTCCGATGGACGTAAAGCTGATCACCTGGTCTCTTTTTAGAATGTTTGCGGAGAGGGTCGGCTGTACCAGTGTGTAGTTGGCTGCATCAGTACCGCTGAGGGTCATGGCC
>JBHORO010000006.1:0-57119 GCA_042566005.1 Verrucomicrobiota bacterium | reverse complement strand
GTTGCAATTTTGCGTGTTGCGATTGTGCTAAAAAAAGATGCGATCAAGGGGTTGACGAAAACGCAAAATCCACTATCTTAGGCGCTCCTTTTGAGGTTCCTGCGTAGCTCAATGGTAGAGTAGGTGGCTGTTAACCACTTGGTTACTGGTTCGAGTCCAGTCGCAGGAGCCACTTTTTTACTTCGGTAAAAGTGGCCCTCAAAAAGACATTTTAATTGGACTGCTGATTAAACAATAATCGGCGAGTCTGAACCTCTTTAGGTTCCTGCGTAGCTCAATGGTAGAGTAGGTGGCTGTTAACCACTTGGTTACTGGTTCGAGTCCAGTCGCAGGAGCCATTTTTTTTGCCCGCGAAGCGGGGTTCGTGGAGGGACGACTTCCACGTCGTCCATGGACCGGGTGGAACCGCTCCCTCCATTTTGGACGAGGTGGAACTCGTCCCTCCATGTGAGAAACAGTGTTTTGAGCGCTGACTGAAATAAGGTGATTGAATATGAACCCGTGGAAATTACTTGATGCAACCCGTGTGCCTGGTGAAGGCGATGAAATGAAGCTCTGGCAGCGTGCTGAAGAGTTTTCCATTAAGGTGGGCCACGACGAGCTGATGAATAGCCGTATTCACGGGTCGGAAGATGCGCTGGCGGAGCTTTCCTGTGGCCGAATGGCTGATCGCAAAAACCCGCGCGTTTTGATCGGCGGATTGGGCTTGGGATTTACGCTGCGTGCGGCGCTGGATCAGCTGGGTCGTGATGCTGAAGTAATCGTCGCCGAACTGGTACCTGCGGTGGTGAAGTGGAACCGCACGCATTTGGCGCACCTGGCGGGGAATCCGCTGAATGACCGGCGCGTCAATGTGCGCGAGTCTGATGTCGGACTCGTGATCAAAGAGCAGCAGGGTGCTTTTGATGTCATTATGCTGGATGTCGACAACGGACCGGACGGTTTGACGCACGAAGGTAATGACCGGCTTTACACAATGGGCGGCTTAGAGGCCGCGAAAGCCGCCTTGCGTGAGGGCGGTATTTTGGCGGTGTGGTCGGCCGGGCCGGATAAAAAGTTTTTGAAGCGACTGCGCTCCGCCGGATTTAAGAAGGTCGAAGAGGTCGCTGTTCGTGGTCATGCCCGGGGCGGTCGTCCTGATATTGTCTGGCTGGCGGAGAAGGCTCAGTCGTAGTTTCTGAGGCCTGTCTATTAGTGTAGAGGCGTTTGCGCGAAGCGCCTCTAATCCTTTTGGTTCTTTGCGGCTTTGCGTGAAACCTAATCCTTCACGCTGATATCGCCGTGGATTTTCAGTCCGTAGCCATGCTCGGTTACGTGAAGCCGGTTGTTCGGAAAGGCTGCCGGCAGCTTTTCATCCAATAGCGCTTTTACGCGCGCGTTTACCTCTTTACGCAGCTCCGGTGAAACATTTTTCAGTGACGAGAGCCGGATGTCCACGGAATATCCTTCGCCGTGCTCGGTTCCCAGGCCGGTAGTATAGCTGGCTCCCACATTAAATAAGCCGTCCGCTTCCGGGTTGGCAGTGGTTCCGCGTGCCGGGCGGCAGGGGTGCAACGGCAGCTCGCCGTGGTACTCATCTTCGAGAGTGTGATCGATTTCATCGAACACCTTTTTGAGCCTGCGCTCCCATTCTAAAACCTTTGGACCTCTCATTATGTCACCCGAAATTGTTTTATTGTGATTCGAAAAACAAAAAAACTCTGCTTTTACATTTACTTTTTTAGCGCCCCGAATATGGTACGTTTTGAAAATTCGAATTTAGAAAAGGAGTGTCAAAATGGCAAGAGTGTATAACTTCAGTGCAGGCCCGGCTATTCTGCCGGAAGAGGTTTTGAAAGAGGCTCAGGAGCAGTTGCTGGACTACGAAGGCAGCGGCATGTCCATCATGGAAATGAGCCACCGCGGCAAGATCTACAGCGCGGTTCACGACGAGGCGATTGCAAACATCAAGCAGTTGCTGAACATTCCGGATAACTACAGCGTGCTGTTCATGACTGGCGGTGCATCTTCTCAGTTCTCCCTGATCCCGATGAACCTGATGGCTGAAGGCCAGACGGCTGACTACCTGAATATGGGCGCTTGGGCGACTAAAGCGATCAAGGCGGGCCAGAAACTGGGCAACGTAAACGTTCTCGCGGATACGTCTAAAGAGATCCCGACTACTATGCCGAACATCAACGAACTGACGTTCACAGAAGGCGCTGCTTACGTGCACGTGACTTCTAATGAGACGATCTCCGGTACGCAGATGAAAGAATTCCCGGAAACGGACGCTCCGCTGATCGCTGATATGTCTTCCGACATCCTGAGCCGTCCGCTGGACGTGAGCAAATTCGGCATGATCTACGCAGGCGCGCAGAAAAACCTCGGCCCGGCCGGTGTTACACTGGTAATCATCCGTAACGATCTCGCTGAACGCGCACCGGAAGCTCTGCCGGATCTGTTCAAATACAAAACGTTCATCGACGCGAACTCTCTGTCCAACACAGCACGAAAACGGTGTCAATGACGCGGACATTACATCCAAACAAAGTAACAAACAGAACTTCCTTCACAATTTAGCCGCAAGGTCTTTCGAGCCTGTGACAAATAACGGAGCTTGAATTATGGCCGGACCGCTACAACCACAACGGTTTCATATGTGGCATAAACCTGACCATTTTTCTCATTTTCCTGCTGATAACGCTCAATAAGCTGCAACATCTGTGTTCTGGCAAGCGGCGCATATCCACTTTCCCGACTCCCCCCCGTTACCCCTTGCTCATGAATTACCTTCAAAAAGGCGCGGGCATTTTCATACGGGAAGAGGTATTCCGTCCGTTCCGCCAGCTCAATTCGGAACCCGGACTGCTCCAAAGCCTCTACAGTCTGATGATAGGTCGGCAATGAAAACGTCGAAACTTTGTTCGGGGCGATTTCCGATCGAAGCTGCCTCAACTCCTTAAAGGTGTTATCCAGCATAATCCCGAACACAAAAGCTCCGCGAGGCAAGAGGTTCTGGTAAACATTCGCGAATGTTGCCTGCAGATCTTGCGTCCAATGCAACGCCGCACTGGAAACAACAAGCGGATACAAATCCCGCGCCCGCCAGGCCTGCGCATCCCCCAGTTCCCAGCAAACATTTGGAACGTCCGCAAACGTCTGCCGACCGAACTCCACCATCCCCGGAGCAATATCAACAACATCTATTTGCGCATTTGGATAACGGCCGAGAATACGTCGGGTCAACTGCCCGGTTCCCCCGCCAAGCTCCAAAATACGATCCGGAGAATCCATCACCAACTCAGCCAGCAATGCGTTGGCAAGTATCTGCTGCGGGCGAGCGTGCCGGTCATAAGTTGACGCCGAAACAGAAAATCGATGCTCACTCATAAAAATTCTCCCTGAAATCAAAAATTCTCATAGTTGCCTGGTTTTTGCCCTTCAACCGCGCCCATTGTTTAGCAACACGAGCCAACCCCGGAAACAACGCCGCATCGGCAAAACCCCAATTAATCGAGATTAACGCGCCCGCTCAATGCACGAGCGAGCGTTACCGGGTCGGCATACTCAATCGCGCTGCCTGCCGGAATACCATAAGCCAAGCGGGAAACCTTCACATTGCGAGATTCGAGCAGGTCGTGAAGATAGGATGCGGTCGTATCGCTTTCCGCATCGGTGTTCAGCGCGAGGATCACTTCCAGGATCCCCTCTTCGGTCAGACGACGCAAAAGCGCCTCTATTCGCAGGTCAGCCACACCCACCCCGCGCATCGGCGACAGCTTGCCGCCCAAAGCGTGGTACCGGCCTTTAAAAGCACCCGACTGCTCGAGCTTCATGATATCCCCGGCATTCTCCACCACGCACAGCACATGCGTATTCCGACGGGGGTTCGAGCACACCGGACAAGGATCGCGATCGCGGGAAGTGAGCTGGCCGCACATCGCGCAGCTTACCACCGACTCATCGGCAACCAGCAGCGCATCCGCCAGCTTACGGGAGAGCCCTTCGCGATCCTGCACCAAAGCCAGCGCCATACGCTCAGCGGAGCGCCGACCGATCCCCGGCAACTTGCTCAGCAGGGCCACTAAATTTTCGTATGGAGCCAGTTGTTTCATAAGACAGAGAAACCCGGCGCAAAGCCGAGTTTCCAGTTTCAAACATCAATGATCAATTCTTAGAACAAGCCGCCGAGACCGCCGCCCGGGATACCCATACCCTGAGTCAGCTCGCCCATTTCCTGGTTCATTTTTTCCTGAGCAGCTTTCAGCACGCCGTCCACAGCGGAAGTCACCAGATCTTCGAGCATTTCCACATCGTCCGCATCCACCACTTCCGGCTTGATTTTGATGGATTTGATAGACATATCACAGGTAGCCGTCGCCACAACCGCGCCGCCGCCCGCAGAGAACTCGACCTCTGTTTTTGCCAGAGCAGCCTGCTTCTTTTTCATATCCTTCTGCAGCGTCTGCGCCTGCTTCATTAGCTTCATCATGTTCATAATATTCTCCTTATAGAGCGCCCTGCGCTCCGGTTACTGGTTGGCGGTCATTTGTTATCAGGAAATACCATCTCGCTGTTAACCTCAAACCACTAACTGATAACTGCAACCGCGAAGCGGCTACTCCTTAACATCCACAATTCTTGCACTAAAAGTTTCGATCAGCTTGGAAACCGACGGATCGTCGCGCCATTTACGGAGTTTATCACTGGCACGAAAAGCCGGATCCTCCGGTTCGGGGGACGCGGGGGGTGCGGCCGGTTTTGAAACCGGGGCTACCGGTGCGGATTCAGCGACCCGCGCCGGAGCGGATCGCTCAAACGACTTTTTTCCCGCGGCGGCTACCGCCGGAGCCGGTTCATCGTCAGCTAAGCCGTTTTTTTTTAGATCGGCGATCTGCTTGAGCAGATCATCCACCGATACCACCGTCGCGGCGCGGGAAGCGCGGATCAGCGCAGTCTCCAGCATCGTACGTTTAGACAGCGCATAGCGCATGCTGCCATCGGCCTTAATCAGAATATCAACGATACGCAATACGCGCTCAGTATCCGTTTTCGCAGCCAACGCCTTCAAGGACTCCACCTGCGAATCAAGCAGCTGAACCCCTTCGCCAGACGCGCCGACATGCATCACAACCAGCAGGTTGCGGAAATATTCAAGCAATTCAACCACCAGGCGCTGGACGTCTTTGCCCTGGCGATCCAAATCGGAAATCACACGGATAATCTCTGCAATGTTGCCTTCCAGCACCGCACCTACCAGATCGTCAAGCGTCTGCTGCGAAACCAGACCGAAGACCGACAGCACATCCTCTTCCGTCAATTTATCGCCACGGAAAGCAATCAACTGGTCGAGCGCAGATTCAGCATCGCGCATACCGCCTTCCGCACCGCGGGCAATCGCCAGCAGCGCCGGCTCGTCGATCTCAACCTTCTCAGAATCACAAATTTTCTGCAACTGGCCCATGATGTCGCCGGTCGTAATACGGCGCAGATCGAAGCGCTGACAGCGCGACAGGATCGTATTCGGAATCTTCTGCGGATCCGTTGTCGCAAACAGGAACTTCACGTGCGACGGCGGCTCCTCGAGCGTTTTCAGCAGCGCGTTGAACGCCGCAATGGAAAGCATGTGCACCTCATCGATGAGGTAGATTTTAAAACGGTCACGGGCCGGAGAATAGATTGCATTGTCGCGCAGTTCACGGATCTGATCCACGCCGTTGTTGGACGCACCGTCGATCTCAATTACGTCAAGACTGCGACCGCCCATGATCTCTTTACAGGAATCGCACTGATCGCATGGAGTTGGCGTCGAGCCATCCTTACAGTTAAGCGCCTTGGCAAAAATACGCGCCGACGTAGTTTTCCCGATCCCGCGGGAGCCGACAAATAGATAGGCGTGCGCCACGCGACCGCTGGTGATCGCGTTAGACAGCGTTTTGACCACATGCTCCTGTCCGACGACCTCGTCGAACTGCTGCGGACGGTATTTTCGTGCAATTACTTCGTATGACATTCCGGTAAATTCCTTCTAAAACGGGACAGAAAGGATTAGCAGAAAGCCGCCCGCTTCCGCCATAACAAAGTTTGACATTTCCCCCCGCCCTGCTACCTTCTGTCGTTCGGAGCCGGACCCTGTGTGACGGACGGCGGTGAACCGTGTCAGGACGGGAACGTAGCAGCACTAAGCCGTGCAGTACGGGTGCGCAGGTCATCTGGCTCCTCTTTTTTAATATTAAGGATGAAATGCGGATGAAGAAAGCAGGTCGCCGAGCCCCTGCCAAATTTCAGACATCCCGTTTCAAGTATCTGACATGAACATCCTGATCTGCAACGACGACGGCATTGAAGCCCCCGGAATTGAAGCGCTTTATAAAGTAGCCTGCGAATTCGGCACCGTTACCGTAGCCGCACCCGACGGCGAACGCAGCGCGGCCGGCCACGCCATCACCATCGGCAAACCGATCCGCACCCGCCGCATTGAAAAAGACGGAAAATTCTTCGGCACCGCGATCGACGGAACCCCGGCCGACTGCGTAAAACTTGCACTGAACGCATTAATGGACAAGCCGGCCGACCTCGTATTAAGCGGCATCAACCTCGGCTCCAACACGGGCATCAGCACGATCTACTCCGGAACCGTTGCCGCCGCCCGCGAAGGCGTTGTGCACAACATCCCGAGCATCGCCTTTTCCTCCTGCTCCTATCAGACCCCGCACTTCGAGACCTCGGCCCGCGTCGCGCGCAAAGTGCTCGAACAGGTCGCCGAGCACGGACTGCCGGGCCACACGCTTCTAAACGTCAACATCCCCGGCGTTCCGGTTGAAAAACTGAAAGGAATCCGCGCCGCCTCCATGGGCCAGTCCCGCTGGATCGAAAAATTCCACGCGCGCAAAGACCCGTTCGGCAACGACTACTACTGGCTCGACGGCGAACAGGAAATTCTCGACGACGGCGAAAACGTCGACATCAACCTCGTCGCCAACAACATCGCCGCCGTCACCCCCATCCAGCTCAACCTGACCGACAGCGACCAGCTCTCCGCCATCAGCCACTGGAACTTCAGCACACCCTAACACCCCGCGCACACACCGGAAAATGAAGCCCTGCCGCACCCTCAGCGACCGATCATTCCCACCTTGTTCATGCGCAAAAGCCGTTCTGCCTCAAGGATCCAGCCCCGGGCTCAACACCCCTTTTAGCCGGCCGGTCCAGCTTCACAACTTTGCCGACACTCCCACTTGCATTTCATCTTAAAATAAGTGAAATTGCTAAAAATTTGGGATAGGCTCTAAAATTTAGATTAAACAGGAATAAACAAAACAATGAAACGCAGTACCCTTATTGCATTAACAGCAATGACATTGCTAACCGGAAAACCCTCGCCGTAGTTGTCGGCATAGCAGAAACCAGTAGTTCAGATTGGGACACCACTCGCACCCAGCTGGTCAATACATTTGAATCTTTGGGTCACACAGTCAAAACCGCTTATGACGGAATGGTAGACGCCGAAATTGATGTACTGATTTCAACTACAGGCATGACGCTAACCCGAGAGGTCGGGAAAGATTACATGCAAATAGGAAATAGTGGAAGCATCGCCGCGTCTCAGATGGCGGCCCCTATCCTTGATTATGATGATCCAGACTATGTAGTGATCTCCCTCTTGGACAACCATGCAATTACAAAAGGACTCTCCCCTGACTCATGGAACGCATACGGGCTCAACGTGTACAAGGAGGGAACGTACCAGACCTTGTTCAACTTTAGTATTAATACCAGCGGATTCGTGAGCCTTGCCGACGGAGCTGTCGGCACGACTGATATATCCCAAATCATGTCTATCAAGGAAGATGATGTTAATGGCGACCAGTTCTTTTTCGGATGGTGTTCCTTTGGAGACCTGGCGGCCGAGAACGACATCGATCTTTTAGAGCACAGCCTCAGTCTTATGGACAGATCTCTCAGCTACATGCAAACACGAAGCATTCCAGAACCGACCACCATGGCTCTGCTAGGCACTTTCAGTGCAGCCATGCTTATGATTCGCCGTTTTTTTAAGTAATCTTCTACACAAAAAAATGTGCAAGGCGGGCGGAGCAATCCCCCGCCTTTTTTTGCGCCCACAGAAACAGCAACCACAACCGCTCAAAAACAGGCCACCCGGATCACGAAGCCTCAGCTGACCAGCCGGTCAACTTCCCTCTACCGCTCCCGGCCACAGCCATACAGCCGTCCCTCATCGCACCATCACCCCAAGATTGGCCTCACACCCGGGAGCACGTCACAAAAAAAGGCCCCGCGAATGCGGAGCCTTTTTCATTAACTAAACCAACGGCTTAGTCGCGGTAGTTGCGTTTCGGGCCGCCTTTACGGTGACCTCCGCCGCCTTTACGGAACGGTGCGCCGCTGTTGCGTCTCGGACGTCCGCCGCGATCTCCGCGGTCTCCGCGGTCTCCGCGGTCTCCGCCTTCCTGCGGCTTGGCTTCACGCACGTCGACCGGATTACCGTCCAACTGCGCGTTCTGCATCTTTTTCAACACACCGTCAAATGTGTCCGCGTGAACATCCACGAAGGAGAACTCACGGTTCATTTTGATCTCGCCGATCTGGCCGGAGGAAATACCTGCCGTATCGCAAACCAGACGAACCAGTGCACCCGGCTTAACGTGATCCAGACGACCCGCACTGATGAACAGGCGCTTCATGTTGGAATCCAACGGACGGGCACCACGCTCACGA
The DNA here is from genome assembly GCA_042566005.1 of Verrucomicrobiota bacterium. GTDB lineage: Bacteria > Verrucomicrobiota > Kiritimatiellia > Kiritimatiellales > JBHORO01 > JBHORO01. Next base: position 48,398 of record JBHORO010000006.1, on the reverse strand, counting down.
CGCGGACCACGATCGCCACGATCACCGCGGTCACCACGGTCACCACGGTCACCACGATCACCGCGATCGTTACGATCACGACCACGCGGCTCGACATTGATGTCGCCTGCGTGACGGTAGTATTCGAGGAAGCGGTTGAACTCAGCGGAAACAAAGCGCTGAATCAGCTCTTCTTTATTGAAATCCGCCAACTGTTCGTACACCGACTCCAGATAAGCGCCGATCTCGCTTTCGTTGACTTCGGTCTCTTTAACCTTGTCAACGAGCTGGAAAAGCTGTTTTTCGCAAATCGCACGACCGTCCGGAATTTTGCCCGGCTCGATCTTAACCTTCAGCACACGGCTGATGTCGTTAATGCGGCGGCCTTCACGCATGTTAATGATCGCCTGCGAGTGACCGGTTTTACCAGCACGACCCGTACGACCTGAACGGTGATTGTAAACCGCAAATTCATCCGGCAAACGATAGTGAATCACGTGCGTGATATCGTTCACGTCAATACCACGTGCGGCAACATCCGTTGCCACCAGCACCTGAATGGCGCGCTGACGGAACTTGCGCATTACCTGGTCACGCTGCGCCTGAGACAAGTCACCGTGCAACGCTTCCGCGCTGTAGCCATCCTGAAGCAATTTTTCAGCAACGTCCTGCGTCTCCTTACGAGTACGACAGAAAACCAGCCCGTAGATATCCGGAGCAAAGTCCAGCAGGCGCTTCAAGCCCTGGTAACGGTGTTTCTCGTGCACCATATAGTACGCGTGCGAAATATTTTTGTTAGCTTCGTTTTTACCGCCAACGGTTACTTCATCCGGATTAGTCAGGTAATTTGCAGCGATGCGGGCAACACCCTTAGCCATCGTTGCAGAGAAGAGCCATACGCGGGATTCGCCTGTCACCTGTTCAAAAATGGAATCGATGTCTTCCTGGAAGCCCATGTTCAGCATCTCGTCGGCTTCATCGAGTACGACGGTAGAAATCTCGGAGAGATCAGCTGCTTTACGGCGAATGAGGTCGAGCAGTCGTCCCGGCGTAGCAACGATGATGTCCGCGCCGCGTTTCAGCTGACGAATCTGAGCGACGATATTCGCGCCACCGTAAACGGCAACCGTATTGATCTGCGGAAGGTCTTTACCGAATTTTTCGAGGTCAGTCGCGATCTGCAGACACAGCTCACGGGTCGGACACAGGATCAGGCCCTGCGGTTTACGTTTGCCCGGCTCAATACGCTGCAAGAGCGGAAGACCGAACGCGCAAGTTTTGCCGGTACCAGTACCAGCGAGACCGACAAAGTCATTTTCAGCTTCAATCAGCTTCGGAATCGCCTGCTGCTGAATCGGTGTCGGTTTTTCAAATCCAAGGCTGCTAATTGCGCTCAACAGCTCCGGCTTAAGTCCCAATGAATCAAAACTCATGGTTTTCTCCTTTTAATAAAGTCACCTAAAAGAAAGATTACGCACGCGCGCCCTGTGGCCGCTCAAGTCGTGAAGTCACGGAGAACACAAACCTATCGTCTGCGTGCCCAGCGTCCTTTTGCCTCTGTGCGAAATAAATCGTTCAAGATCATTTCGTTTTCATCGGCCGGACGTGCACACAGCGAACCTGCTTACCCAAAAGAAAGCCGCCCTGCAAAAAAACCGGACGGCGAAATCCTGTACACATATAGCCAATAGTTTGTTTAGAAGGCCGCACTTATACGCATAATTATTTCATATGCAAGTTATTTCGTCACAATTATTTCCAGCCCGCCGATGTCAACTCCCACCGGAGCTTCAACATAAAACTCAAACGGAACGGTGATTTCCTGGTTCGGTTTAAGCTGAAAGTTCCACTCGATGAAATTGTCCTCATCCATCTTAACATCGCGCGTGGTCTTAGTGATCCGCGGCTTCACCAGCTGCACCTTGATGGCCTCGGAACCGGAGATCGGAATCTGATCCCAGACCACCACATCCTCCGTTACGGAATGCGTGTTGTGCAGCTTGATTTCATACTCAAACTTATGCCGCACACGACGGCCCGTCAGCCCTTCCGTACTGCGGTAGCGCCGCACCAGCTTGTGCTCAACCTTCACGCCCTCATCCGCACCGAGGAACACCCAAAACTCCTCCAGCGGCGCAATCAGCTCCAGCCTGGAAGCGGTGATGAAATTACCGTCGAGGAACACATTTGAACGGCCCGGCAGCAACGGATAATCCAGCCCGTTCACCGCTTTGGCTTTCAGATACGCATACGGCGCCAGCTTCGGCACGGCCGAATAACGGAACGCCACCTTGAAGGACTCCTGCGAAATCGCAACGCGGTGCGCCACATTATCCGAAGCAATCGAACTCGCACCCTTCACGGCGAACACCACCGCACTCGCTTCCGTCTGCACTTCGGCCGTGCGAACACGCAACTCCTCCGGCTCCGCTGCGGCAACTTCCGCCATATCGACGTCCCTCTCCTCTAACGCAAACATCTGCTGCGGGGCCCGACCCGGCTTCGGACGAGCCACCTTGCGCACCGGAATCGGACGACGCTCGTCGATCCGCCATGGCCTCAACTCCGGATGCTGGCCGCCCAGTCCGGGGTTGGCAGTCGATAGGCGCAATTCGACATCCGTCCAATCCTCGCCCGTGCTCTGACGGATATTACCGTAATACGAGACCGCCATATTGCGATTCGGCGTATCCACGCGCACGTCATAGGTCGGCGTCCAGGTCGGCCCGCGCACAATATAGGAAAGCTCAACCATCGCCCTGCCCGCTTGATCCGTCACCAGCTCCAGCTCGGCCACATATTTGCGGCGCCGTTCGGTGAAGCCTGCCTGACGGATCTCCGCCTCGACCTTCTCGATCTCTTTCTGCAGCGTTTTTTTATCGCGCTCGATTTTGCGCAGTTCGAGATCATATCTGGCTGCGCGCTCGGCATACAGCGCCAGCATCTGATCCCACTTGGCCGGATCGAGTTCCAGCTCCGCCTCACGCTCGGCGGTAAAGGTCACCTTTTTGCTGATCTGCTCCAGGAACCCCTTCGATTTACGCAGGCGGTTCAAGGAATCGTCCAAGGCCGTGCGTTTTTCATACAGCTCGTCGCGCTTGGCATAGAGCGCCAGGCGCTGTTCGTCCGGGATCGCCTTGAAGTGCTCCACCTTATACTGGACATCCGCCAGCATGGCGTCGCCTGTGCCGACCGCCTGCAGGCTGGCCGGCTCGGTACGCTCCGGCAGATTTTCAAAGCGGATCTTGTTCGAACCCGCCTCCAGCTTGACCCTGGCCACGCGCGTCACCTGCGCCCGGTCGCGGCACACCGTCACCTTTTTAAGCGTGGAATCAACGACTACGTCCGCGAACACCGATACGGACACCAGCAGACAACTGAACACGAGATAACGCCTGAACATGTGCACCTCCTTGCAAGCCATGCAAAATTTAACCGATCCAGCCCAAACCGCCAATACTCAACACGGGACATTGAATTTCAAATTTTGGAGGGTGAGGCTCCCGCCGAACCGGGAATCACCTTATGCCGCAGGCAGAGCCCGGCTCAACAGGAGCCTGGCCCGCCAGCTAGTACCTCTTGACTCTTGCCATCCCCCGCCCCGTCCAGTAGGCTCAGAGGTTTTGATTTAGTAAAGAAACCGGAACATAAACTGTGAGGTATAATATGAGTTTTTTTGAAGAGTATTACGCTCATGTAGCGGAGCGTGCAAACGACGGCATTCCGCCGCTGGCACTGAGCAAAGAACAGACAGTTGAAGTGATCGAACTGCTGAAGAATCCGCCGGCGGGCAAAGAGGACGAGCTGGTTGACCTGATTACTAACCGCGTAAACCCGGGCGTGGATCCGGCGGCACAGGTTAAAGCTGAGTTCCTGTTCAAAGTGGCGCACGGCGAAGAGTCGACTCCGCTGATCTCTGCAGAGCGCGCCGTGGAACTGCTGGGCACAATGGTCGGCGGCTACAACCTCGACGGCCTGATCAAGCTGGTTGCAGAAAAAGGCGAGCTGGCTTCTGTAGCGGCAACGGCCCTGGAAAACATGGTTCTGTCCGTAAACCGCTTCGAAGACATCCAGGCACTGGCCGACGAAGGCAACGAAGTTGCCAAAGACATTATTACGTCTTGGGCGAACGGCGAGTGGTTCACATCTCAGCCGGAAGTGGCGGAAGTCATTGAAACGGTTGTTTACAAAGTAGACGGCGAAATCAACACCGACGACTTCTCCCCGGCGGCCTACGCGTTTACCCGTGCCGACATTCCGATGCACTCCACGTGCATGGGCGGCACACTGTTCCCGAACGGCCCGCAGGACATCGCGGATCTGAAAGAAAAAACCAACCTGCCGGTCACTTTCGTTGGTGACGTGGTTGGTACAGGTTCTTCCCGCAAGTCTGCCTGCAACTCCCTGATCTGGCACATCGGCGAAGACATCCCGTGTGTTCCGAACAAACGCCGCAGCGGCGTGGTTATCGGAAGCACGATCGCTCCGATTTTCTTCAACACAGCCGAGGATTCCGGCGCCCTGCCGATTCAGGCGGACGTAACCAAACTGACTACCGGCACGGTAATCAAAGTGCACCCGACTAAAGGTCTGATCACTGACGCAGACGGCAATGAAATCACAAGCTACCCGGTTAAACCGGATACGATCCTCGACGAATACCGCGCCGGCGGACGCGTTCCGCTGATCATCGGCAAACAGCTGACTGAAAAAGCGCGCGCGGCACTGGGCATGAGCTCGCTGGATGAGTCCGGCCTGTTCGTGGTTCCTGATAATCCGAAACTGAAAGAAGGTCAGGGTTACTCTCTGGCGCAGAAGCTGGTTGGCAAAGCGTGCGGCGTTGATGGAATTCTGCCGGGCACATCCTGCCTGCCGAAAATGACTACGGTGGGTTCTCAGGACACAACGGGTCCGATGACTCAGGGCGAAATCACCGAGCTGGCCTGCCTGAAGTTCAACGCGGATCTGGTTATGCAGTCCTTCTGTCACACGGCGGCGTACCCGAAACCGGCCGACGTAATCACGCACGCAACACTTCCGGATTACATCATGGACCGCAAAGGCGTTGCCCTGCGTCCGGGCGACGGCGTAATCCACTCCTGGCTGAACCGCCTGCTGGTTCCTGACACAGTCGGTACCGGTGGTGACTCGCACACGCGTTTCCCGATGGGCATCTCCTTCCCGGCCGGTTCCGGTCTGGTTGCATTTGCTGCCGCACTGGGCGTTATGCCGCTGGATATGCCGGAATCTGTTCTGGTGCGCTTCAAAGGCGAACTGCAGCCGGGCGTTACCCTGCGCGATATCGTGAATGCGATTCCGCACCAGGCGATTCAGGAAGGTCTGCTGACCGTTGAGAAACAGAACAAGAAAAACATTTTTGCCGGACGCATCCTCGAGATGGAAGGCCTGCCGGACATCAAAGTGGAACAGGCCTACGAGCTGACGGATGCGGCAGCGGAACGTTCTGCAGCGGCGGCAACTATCAAGCTGAACCGCGAGCCGGTCGTTGAATACCTCGAGTCCAACATCACGCTGATGGAAGAGATGATCAAAGGCGGATACGGCGATGCCGACACGCTGGCGAAACGTATCGAAGACGTGAAAGCATGGATTGAAAGCGGCGAAGAGCCGATGGCAGGCGACGACAACGCGGAATACGCGGCGGTTATCGAGATTGACCTGAACGAAATCACTGAGCCGATCCTGTGCTGCCCGAATGATCCGGATGATGTTAAAAAACTGTCCGACGTTCAGGGTGCAAAAATCGACGACGTATTCATCGGCAGCTGCATGACCAACATCGGTCACTTCCGCGCAGCGGGTGAAGTCCTCGACGGCGAAGGATTCGCCAATGTGAACCTGTGGATCTGTCCGCCGACGAAGATGGACGAAAAGCAGCTGACCAAAGAAGGCTACTACTCGAAATTCGGCGCAGCCGGTGCGCGTATCGAGATTCCGGGCTGTTCCCTGTGCATGGGCAACCAGGCACGTGTTCGCGACAACGCCGTGGTATTCTCCACTTCAACGCGTAACTTCAACAACCGCCTCGGAACAGGTGCTCAGGTATATCTGGGATCCGCTGAACTCGCGGCGGCTGTGGCGCTGAAAGGTGAACTACCGACTCCGGCGGAGTACCTCGAAATCGTCGAGCCGAAGCTGGAAGGCAAAACGGCCGACATCTACAAGTACCTGAACTTCGATCAGATGACTGAGTTCTCGGTGTAATTTCGGCAATAAGCTGAAAGCAGAAAAGGCGGTCTTCGGACCGCCTTTTTTTTGCGTACCAGGTCGGGGCGACTTGATGGCAATACGAACCAATTCTCCGCTCGGTTCGCAACAAATTTCGGGCTACCGAACCTTGTAGCAATCCGAACCTTTTCTCGGCCCCAATTTCGGACTCCAATCCGGATTTTTGATGGTTCGAGTCACTGAGTTTTAGTAAGTTCTTAGATTCTTTGCATTTTCGAGGGGGTGCGGAAACATGTCCGCCCACTTAACTCACTGGTAACTAACGGGATTGCTTCACAGGGGCATAGAGATAGATGAACGGTAAATTTGATGTTTTTCAAGTGATCACTATGCTTCTGGAGCACCTTTTCAGACCGAGATATGAGGCTCGGCTTCAGTTGCTCTCCTATCAGGTCAAAATACTCGTTCTCGTATCGCTGACGAGCGAATCTACACGACGGCAGAGGAGCGTGCGGAATTGCTCAGACTTGGGGCTCTGATCGATCATGATGTTTCGGACTCCATACTCGTCGTTAAACCCACCACCTACCGCAAATGGATGAGGAAGAAAGAGCATCCAAAACCGAAGCAAGCGGGCCGCCCTGGAACCCCGCAAGCAACCGTCAATCTGGTTATGAAATTCGCCAAAGAAAACCTTAGCTGGGGCTACAAGCATCTTCACGGCGAGCTCAAAAAACTTGGCATTAAAATCGGGCTGACAACTATTCGCGACATCCTTAAACGAGCGGGACATCACCCTATTCCGGACAAAGAAACGAAATCGCAGCCAAGCAACTGGAAGCAGTTCATCAGTTCCCACATGGACACGCTGGTTGCCTGCGATTTCTTCACCAAGCCCGTCTACACTCTTAAAGGCAGGATCGACGCTCATGTCCTCGTATTTATCCATCTCGGCAGTCGCCGCGTATTCATGAGTCCAGCGACCTTTCATCCAACCAACGAATGGGTTCATCAGCAGGCGAGAAATGCCAGCATGTGGCTGGAGGATATTGGCGAAACAGCTACGCACCTGATTCGTGATCGCGACACCAAGTTTTCCATCCGCCTTGATGCTTTCTGGGAAGATTCGGTAACAAAGATCGTCAAAACTCCAGTGCGTACCCCGCAGGCCAACGGGTACTGCGAATCGTGTATCGGCGTATTTAAGAAACAGTGCCTGAACCACTTTATCTGCTTCAGCCTTGATCAGTTGAACTACATCACCCGCGAATGGTTGACCTATTACAACCGGCATAGACCGCACCAAGGCAAAGAGATCGGGAACAACGTTCTGGATGCTGATTTCAAGCCCACGGACACGGGGGAGATCAAACGAGAAGAACGGCTCGGTGGGATCATCTCTTGGTACTACCGCGACGCCGCGTAACCCTGCGCCCGCAAAAATCATCAAAGCACCCCTCCCCGTTCATTACGAACGGAGGATCCGTCGTGCTCTGACCACATAAAATCGACTATTTTTGCACTTTTCATCGTTTGCTTTTAGCTGCTCACACTCACAGCCTGCACATCTTTTCGCAGGGGAAACCCCGATTTCACCCAATGCTTTCAAGCAAATCGGGCGCGGACAAACATCCGCACCCCACACTTTGTCCTATGGATACTTCCAGCAGAGCAGAGCACGATACACGTTTACAAACTCCACATAAGCCGATCTCAGAATTACTGAAAGTTATCATCTCGCAACCTGATACTTCTTGAAGTTCTCCGCCTGCTCAAAGATTTCCTTATAGACCTCATCTCGGTCTACGGGCGGGTAGCCATATTCGGCGAGGAGAATGATCAGGTCGACTTTCAGCTCGGCTTTAATATCGTCACGCTGGCTCCAGTCGGTGTATTTGGCTTTATCGTCAACCACCTTTTTCACCGCCTTGGCCAGATCCAGCAGTTTGTCTTCCGGATATTCGAAGTCGTACTTAACGGCAAGCGTCTTCAGGATGTCGTAGAAGGCTTTCTCCTCAAAGTCGATGCCCAGCTCTCCGAATGATTCCTTCTCCATTTTCAGGGCCTGGAACAAATCGATAATCTCATCGCTGAAATCTTCGAGAACATTACTGACCAATACATCCTCTTCCTTGCGTTCATTGTATTTCCGCACCAGCGCCTCAAACTGTTCCGAGAAATCAACGCCCTTGACCTTATTCACCTTCTTAAACTCATCAATGGCTCGCTTGAGCAATTGCTGAAGCAGCTTGATCTTGGTGTTCGGCAGCTTGATCTTCTCGATCTTGGCGAGGTAGTCGCCGCCGAAAATATCGATCTCCGCCGCGCCGTCTTCCCCGAGCTTGAAAATCTCTTCCACACCGTCGCTCTGTAGCGCCTCGGAAATCATCTGGCGAACCTTGGCGTTCATCTGCGCCGTATCAGGAGCCGTGCCTTTCGTCAGCTTGGCAACAATGGAGCGTACGGCCAAATAGAAGTGGATCTGGTCGCGTTCCTCATTCGTGAAGGCATCACTCCCGCTGCAGATATCATAAGCAGCCTTAAGGCGCTTCACGAGCCCCATGAACCGCTTCTCGATCTTCTCGGTCAACTGAACAAACTCTGCCGCCTGATTCAGGCATTGCAGCTGAGCGGTCGGCGATCCGCTGAAATAGGGTTTGGTGTCAAACGAGTGGAAGAACCGGCCCAGCAGATCGAGATGATCCTTTACCACAATGATCGACTGCTCCACCTCTTCGATATTGGCCTTATCCGCCTTCGAGTAATGAGCCAGCGCCAGATTCATCTGCTTCTTGATGCCGATATAGTCGACCACCAGCCCCTTGTTCTTGCCCTCAAACTTACGGTTAACACGGGAAATTGTCTGAATCAGGTTGTGACGTTGCACCGGCTTATCGATGTAGATCGTATCCAGCTCCGGCACATCAAAGCCCGTCAGCCACATATCGACCACAATCGCGATCTTGAAATTCGACTTCGCTGTCTTGAACTGACGATCCAACTCCTTGCGATACTCCTTCGAGCCCAGCATATCGTAGAGATCCGCCTCATCATCCTGCCCACGCGTCATCACCATCTTGATACGCTCCATCGGCTTAATGGTCTTGGCTTCGGCTTCAGTGAGCTCCATGCCCTCGGCGCACACCTTGATCTCACCCCATTCAGGACGCAGCTTGATCACCTCTTTGTAGAACGCATACGCAACCGGACGGCTGCTGCTCACAAATATCGCCTTGCCAGCCACCGTCGCGCCCTCTTCCAAACGCTTCTCATAGTGCTCCACAAAATCAGCGGCCAGCGTCTCGATGCGCTGCGGATCGCCCAGAATCGAGCCCATCTTGGCCGAGGCCCTCTTGCTCTCCTCAATTGCGTAGTCGCTCGCGCCCGCTTCCGCGCACTCTGCGTAATACTGCTCAATCTCCTCCAGCTTCGAGTTATTCAGCAGCACCTTCGCCGCACGGCCTTCGTAGACAATCCGCACCGTGATCTCATCGGCTACCGACTCCGTCATCGTATAGCTGTCCACCACCGGCCCGAACACATCCAGCGTTGCATCGATCGGCGTACCCGTGAAGCCCACATAGGTCGCATTCGGCAGGGAGTCATGCAGATACTTCGCGAAACCGAATGTTCGCTTCACGCCCTCATCGGTCACCTTCACCTTCTGATCCAGATTCACCTGCGAGCGGTGTGCCTCGTCCGAAATACAGATCACATTCGCCCGATCCGTCAGCAGCTCCGTATCCTCCGTAAACTTATGAATCGTCGTCAGGAACACCCCGCCGCTGTTGCGACCTTTCAGCAGTTCGCGAAGCTGGCTCCGGCTCTCCACGCTGACCACCGTATGGTCACCGATATAATCCTTCGCATTCGTAAACTGGGCCGACAATTGGTCGTCCAGATCCGTGCGATCGGTAATCAGCACAATCGTCGGGCTCTTAAGTTCCACGCTGCGCATCAGCAGGCGAGTCAGGAAGAGCATCGTGTAACTCTTGCCGCAGCCCGTCGCCCCGAAATAGGTGCCGCCCTTACCATCCCCCTCCGGCTTCATGTGCTGAAGAATATTTTGGTACAGCTTCGTCGCCGCATAATACTGCGGATAGCGGCACAGGATCTTTTCCTCACGGCGCGATACGTCAGGGACGTAAACGAAGTTGCGAATCACATCGCAGAGACGCGTCGGGTTGAATAAACCCTTGATCATCGAATAGAGCGAGTCGATCCCATCCTTCTCGATCAGGTCGCCGCCATCCGTCTTCCTCCAAGAATAATAGAACGCGTAAGGTGCGAAAAATGACCCCGCCTTATTGTTCACGCCGTCCGAAATCACGCAGAACGCGTTGTACTTAAACAGTTCCGGGATGTCGCGTTTGTAGCGCACCGTCAGCTGAACAAAAGCATCGTGAATCGTCGCCTCCTCACGGATCGCGCTCTTGAACTCGAACACCACCAGCGGCAGGCCATTCATGTAGAGAATACCGTCCGGAATACGCAGATGCGACCCCGTGATCTCCAGCTGATTGACCAGCTTGAAAATATTGCCGCCCGCGTGATAGGCCGACGCTTCCTCCGCCACCACCATCGGAACCTCGCCAGCCTTCGGCTTGCGAAACTCAGCCAGATCTGAATAATCAATCAGCTGAATATACAGGTCCTTCTGAGTGTGATCCTCACGCTTTAGCAGAAAGCCGTCCGACACCAGCTTCATGATCGCCTTATTGCTCTCATAAATATCCGCCGACGAATAGGCATCCAGCTTATGAATCACCGACTCGATTTCACCCTGCGTGATTCCATCCGCCGCATACTGCTTCGCCAGAAACGCCCGAAGGTCGGCTTTGATCAACACCTCCTGCGGCTGACGTTCAATCGTCTCGCCTACTACATGCGGATACCCCTCGGCTTCGAGGAGTTCAATAATTGCGGCTTCTAGTTGGGCTTCGGTGAATTTCATAATGCGTTTATCTCCGTTTCTAGCATTGCGAGCCCGGCAACGATCTCATCAAATGAGGGGTGGCGGTCAAAAATCATATCGCCCATCGCAACATAGTCCTTTCGCATTGCATCAAGTATACGTCCGGGCGGAACCAGTTTGAGAGAGCCCGGCTTTGCTTCGCCATAGTTGGCCCACCCGCTCGCATAAAATCGTTTCTTGAACTCAACCACGTCCTGTAGCAATGCCAAGTCATCCAATGCAGTTGCCTTAACATCCGCCTGAGCCATTAAGTACAAATCGTAATAATGACGAGAGTATCGCAAAGGAACCATGGACGTGGGTTTACGATGTGCCTCCGCATGCAAAATCGTTGCCTTTTCCCAGAAGGTCCGCTCTGCATCAATAGCACGCACCGGACATGCCGGATCATCAAACTGACCAGGGAACTCTTCGGCAACATACGGGTGCACCGTATGCTCACCATGAGGAAGCCATGATGCCAATGGCCCAATCTCCAGCTGGATATAGGGAAGCAGGTTCCCTGCATCGGATGTTTCCGGATATTTCACGCGAACAATATGCCCGAGATCTTTTTCCCCCGCGTTCACTTCAATTTCGCAGTGATCCCCCAGCACCTCGTTCAACATAGCGAACAAATCACCGGCAATGTACTCCCTTGCCGATTCATTCATCTTTTCGTTCAATTTTCTTTGCTTGGATTTCGAAGGAGCTTTCAGCGGGTCTTCATCCGTAACCACCCGCCAATCCAGGATCAGGTCAATATCCTCAGAAAAGCGGTCAATCAAACCGAACACTTTCGACAAGCTGGTGCCGCCCTTAAAAATCAGCAGCTTCGAAAGCTCCGGATCTTCAAATAGGCGCTTCAGGGTCCAGCAGACCCAGAAATCTTTCTCCACCACCGCAACCGAACCCATACCCATGCGTTCCGCCGTCAGCGAAAACAATTCATTCCGTTGTTCTGCTGGAAGTGCGGCAACACGGTTCACAAATTCACCTCTTCTGCAATCGTTCGGATAATTTCATGAACCCAGGCCGGAGCGGTCTTTGCATCCCGAACCATTTTTTGCCACATCGTCACTGAAAGGGCCGCAGCAAGCTTTGCGCGGATCTCTGAGTCAATCCGATCCCTGCCCAACGACTTCAACGCCTGAACTACCAGCTCGCTTTCTCGATGTTTAAAGCCCGACTCCTTCAGCGTCCGCTTCTTGAAAATCAGTTGCCGCAGGCCGACCTCAAAGGTTTTACTCGGTCCATCGGACAAATAAACCGCCTGCGCTGGAACCTGTGTAGAAAGACCCAGCAAATTGAGCGCCGTGTTTTCCGAAGGCTGAATACGCCAGCCATATTTACGCGCCAACGCCCGCGCAACCTGATCCAGATCCGGACCCATCGGCTCATTCAACAGCGAACTGATTTTCGGATAATCATACAGCCCGCGCAAAACCCGCCGGATCGTTCCCTCTTCCTCCAAGCGCATCAAAGCCAAACGAATCGCCCCGTCACCGCCGTAGTCCGAAAAATCAATTTTGGAAAACGCCCAACCTCGACCAGATGTATATATTCGCTTAATAACCTTTTTATGAATGGATTGCATGAATATTCAATCTCACTTTTTGTAACAAAAAGCACGGCCTATTTGTTACAAAATCTATCCCGAAACGCCGCCCTAACAATGTCCGCCAGCCCCTGCGGCTGACGCTCAATCATCTCGCCTAAAACATGCGGATGGCCCTCCGCTCCGGGGAGCTCTATGAGCGCGGCCTCTAATTGGGCTTCGGTGAATTTCATTTACATCATCTTTACGGTTAACGATTTGCGTCATTATTGTTGACGAATAGCACTCAAATGGCACTATTAAGCCATCTCATCCATCCATGTGTGGAAGGAGTTACGGGGTCGCCTAATCCGCGACCCTAGCTTTTTAAACAGGCCTAGCGATACCGTTTCCATCTTCGTTCCAGCTTAACTCGATAGTTATCGTATTTCACACAGAAGGCCGTCCATGGAATGCAAAACCCTTTGCGCTCGGCAATAACCACAACATAATCCTCTATGTAGTGCCAAATGTGTATGCGGTTTTCACCTTTTTTTCGCTCAGACCAAACGCGCAGATCCTGATGCGTTTCATTCTCTATTTGCGGACGCGCCCAACGAATGCGCTCACTACGATCGATTTCCAACGTACGGTTTCCCTCATCATCCCCTTCGGTGGTCATATGGTAAAAGGTGGCCTCTTTTCCATGGCGTAACGGAATCCGCTTCAACCCCATTCGAGCACCCCGAAATAAGGGAGATGAATTGATAAAATCGTCCCAGAAAAAGAGGTAACACGCTTCAACGAACTCCGCTTCATCCGCAAAATCAGACCGTAGCACCTTCTCAGGATAGCTCAAGTTAGCCATGACTTTCGCCCTCCCACCGGAATAGATTGAATTTTTCCGCACGAAGCAATGTTGAGCGCTCCAACGAATAGCCGCTCCGATGCTTAATCAGCTCAATCAGCTCCGTTTTGGCCGACATGCCATAAAGACCTCTGTTGTGATAGCCAATGGCACCGATCAACAGATCGGCGAGCTGAAGCAAGGAGCTTTCGTGCGAATGAATCTGCTGCAATCGCTCAATGATGTTCTTATTAAAATCATAAATACTATTACAGAGAACATCATGCAGCTTTTCGATTTTATGCGCCCCCAGCGTATCTTTAATATCAATGTAAATCCGATAGCGGTCGCTTTCCGTAAAGATCGCTTTTAACATTTGGAAATACATTTTGTAGTACCATTCATCGTGCGTCTGCCCAAAAGCCACATGATCCAGAACCGATTTATCAGGAATGATTAACCCTCGGAAGCGCAAGTCGTCGTTATCGAAGAAATAATCAATCAAATGCCGATAAAACGCCAACTGCCCGGAAGACACCTTGGTCCACTTAATCTCAAATGTAGCAGGAAGACCAAACTCGGCCTTTATTTCCTTAATACGAATAGCAATTTCCCGCGCCTTCAACTGAGGACAACTAACCGCACCAAGCACCATCGTGCTGATATGATCATTTTCCAAATGGCAACTCTCATCACAATACACATTAACGATCTCATTCATTTTCAATTCCTACTATTCTTCCGGTGGGCACCGGTATGACTGCCTAAGATGCAAACTTTCATATAGATCTCGGACTACCCCATCGTAACCGGGAAACAATTTTGCCGCGGTAATGTCCTCGTGCGCCAAATGGACAAGTAATTTACGCGCCTGTGTCGTTGGAAGAGTTAAAAGACGGATTGTATTTTCTATTGGGCTACCGCAGCTGTCCTCCGAAAATAAATCAAAAATTAATTCATCAAACGGCACTATCCGTGGCGGCTCATTTGGAGACAAAGCATGGACATGGAGAGTAAAAATTCCATTTTGTGCATGTAAATTTTTGTTTGGTGCCCTAGGCGGATCAACCATGTAAACCTTATCGCTTGGATTTGAAAACAACGCCTTAGAATAATCGCAACGGAAACACCACACACCTAAACGTTCAGCGGCCTTATTTTCGTTCAATGCGTAGGCCGCACCTACTCCTGCGAAATAGGCTGCCACAAGTGGAGTCCTGCTCCAGTCAAGTAAGCGAGTTGGTATGCCATGATGCTGAGCAAGCGCAAATGCCTCCAGTGTTTCCGCAGACGGGAATTGCTCCCACATATGCATTCGCTCTTTGGCATGATACCAATCCTCACCCAACAGGCGCATAATTCGTGAAGCATCGCCAGGAATAGGTAAGCCTTGATAGTTCGCATAATTAACAAAAGCCATGACCTGTTCAATTTCCTGCCCCACTTGGTCATAAGCTTTTTCATAGGGTTTGAGGTCCCGTTCAGGGTGATGCGTGAGCGGACACGGCGTTCTTAAGGCCGAAGGCAGAAGCGGCCAGGATGAATCAGCATGCCCTCGAAATATCCAAGCCTGAGGGACCGTACCCCACCGTGGATCACGCCGACCAAGCGCATCAACAAAATCCTCCGCCTTTTCAAAATGCTCAATTATCTCCCTGCGAGGCATCAAACACCCACTTCCTTTTTCTCAGTCCCATTGCCATTCGGATCAACAATGATGAGTTCGCTGAGATTGATTCCTTGCTGCGCAAATAACTGAGGAACGTTTTCCTGAGGGATGTTCTCTAGCATTAAGGCTGCTTTTGCCTGTTCAAATGATTTTGCGACAGAATGTCCAAACCCGATAGCTGAATAAAACTGCGAAGCAAAGATGCACGCAGCGTTATCTCCAATCGGCTCAATCATGCCAATTGCAGACGTTACTGATTCAACAACTTGCTCTGCCTGTATTGCTGAGTGGCAGGCATTAAAAAGGATCAATCGGATTGAATCTGAAGACGCCGAAACGGTCTGCGCAATCGCAGGAGCTGAAACTAATTTGGTTTCGCCATATTCTCCCTGAAATAGCAAATCCCCATTTGATGCGCCATGGCCGCTGAAATGAAGAATTGTCGGCTTGTACTCATTAATGGCCTGAAGCAGATCCAAAGGACGAGACGCCCAACAGGTTTCAAACTGAACCGAATCCCGGTGTTCAGACTTCCGAATCATCTCTTTAATGGCTCGCGCTTCCTCGTCCAACCGGAGCGGATTTAGATCAACCGGGCTGGCGGCGAGAAATAACACGGTTATCTTTTGAGGGATTTCTTCCAGCTTTGTAATTCGTTCAGCATGCTGGTTCATAGTTCGAGACACATCCCTCATTGCCTCCGCCTGCTGTCTTGTGGCGCGACTCGCCTCGTTTGCCCTACGTTCGGCTTCTTTTTTTTCTTCTCGCTCAATCTTTCCCTGATCAGCAACTAGCTGCTTTTGTTTCGCTGCAATTTTCTTTTCGACGTCTGCTATTTTCTTTTCAGCAGTAGCGATATCCTTATTGCAACGCTCTATCTCCCGCATCTTACTTTTGATTGTGGAGGCACTTTTTGAGCGCGATGCAGTCTGAGATGCAGAGAGAGCCCGACTATTCGCTTTTGCAATCTTTTCAGCCTCTCTTGCCTTGTTATTGTGCAATCTGGCGATTTCTTCGCGTTTTCGCTGTGCGTTACGTCTGTACGAATCCAGCAGGCTCATTTTTTATTTATTCCCCACCATTTTTCAGCATCCACAATTCGCAGCTCGCCGGAGATCAGTTTCGGGAGAAGGGAAGAAAAGGGTAACGGGTAAATTTTAAAGGGTAAAAGGTTCATTTTCTCTTCTCCTTCAGCTTCTTGCAAATGGTTGTCAGTATGGCGACGAGCTCGGAACTTTCCTGTTTCAGATCAGTAAGCTGGCTCTCAGGCACAAGTTCAGCCCTTGCGATCAGGTCCAACCAATATTGTGTTTCTCGGGCTTCTTTTACCGCAATACTGTATTTGGTTAAAAAGTCAGCCTCACTTTGTGCCCCTTCACCTTCGGCAACATTTGCACCGACCGATGTTCCGGAACGTAGCAGTTGATTTCCAAGTGTCCGATTGACTCCGGGTTTCTCATCCAGAACCTGACATAGACGAATAATTCGCAAAGCGAAATCTTTCGTTCTATCTGGCAAGTCTCTTTCCATTTTCACCCTTTACCCCTCACCCTTTACAATTTTCTCCGCGTCCTCAATTCGCAGCTCGCCGGAGATCAGTTTCGGAAGAAGGGTGTCGCGGAGTTTGATTAGCGTTTGAGATTCGAGGTCATTCGCTAGCATCTTTTGAAATTGAGGATCGATTGCACTGAAATAAGATTCGAGGGCTTCATCTGAGGGCAACAGAACATCGATTTTCGAAAAGTTCCCTGTGTTTAGATTTAGTGTTGCGCTCCCTCCGCTGGCCAAATCATGTAATTCTTTTGTCATTCCGGAAAATACAAAATACAGGTAGTACCTGAAACAATCTCTATCAGGAACGACTGAATTGATTTGCTGATTGGTGTGCGAATCTCTTGAGGTGATAACAACTTTACCAACCGTAGCAATGCAACTGACGCAAATACTATTTTCTGGCACCTCTTTCTTCGCCTGCGAAGTTGCACCTTCAGAACTCAAGCCATCGCTTGTATCAGTAATCCATGCCGACTGGTGCATGTCCGGTATTTTAATAAACGGGACATCTGAACCATAATAGTCTGCATTCTTTTTGGATGGAGTTTTCCCGCAAACGACAGAACCAAAATCTTTAACCTGTTTCACCTCCCACCCATCTGGAATCCAGCCCATTTCGTCGGTTTGTTGGAAGGCGGAGGGGAATGCTTTAGCGGCTTCGCGGTTGGCGGTGCCGTCGGCGAGGGCCTTACGTCGGGTTTCGGCGCGTTGTGCAATTTCTTCGGGGATGGGGTTTCCGGCTTCGAGGGCGTTATCGATCACCGGATCAAAGTCAACAAACCAGCTTTTGAACAAGGAGCGAGAAATCCCTTCCAGCGTTTCATTCATTCGCCGGTTCAACTCGATCTTGTCATCCAATGATCCCAAAATATGAGCAATCGATTTTTGCTCGGGGAGTGGAGGGAGAACAGTGTTATATTGAATTATCGCAGACTTATCCCCTCTGGGCATTTTTGTTCCCTTAGAGGTCTGAACAGTGTGTTGAATAAACCGTTCGTCCATCATTGAATAAAACATAAACCTTGGATGAACGTTTTCCTTTGAGCGGAAAACTATCACATCATTCGAGCAGCCACCGTTCCGGTCAGCGATCCAAAGTTTCCTGAAATACGTTCTGATATTAGAAAATAAAATATCATCTTTAGAAAATGATGAGGTTTTAGCTACTGAAGGAGTTGCCCTATTAAAAGAAACTCCACCGAAATCAGGCAGCATACTATCGGTTGAGACGTAGCATTTCTCGGGAATACTTTTGGTCGCAATTTTATCAGCCGACATTTCGACTAATTCACCTAATGGAACGGTTGGCCATTCACTCACCATACCCCAAGCCCTCCAAGTTTTTCCGAATCACCTCATCCAGCTTCGACGACTCCTCCATTTGCCCGTAAAGCATCTGGCTCATCTCGGACATCTTAGTTTCAAAAGGGATACCGTCGTCTTCCAACGCCGCCGCGTCCACATAACGCCCGGGGGTGAGCACATAGTCGTGCTTCCGCATGTCGTCGCGCGTGGCGGATTTACAAAAACCAGCCTCGTCTTCGTATTTGCCGTCTTTCTTTTCACCCCGCCAGGCGTGGTAGGTTTTGGCGATTTCCCCAATGTCGTCGGCGTCGAGCTCCTTATGCGTGCGGTCGATCATGGAGCCGATCTTGCGGGCATCGATGAAGAGGGTCTCGCCTTGGCGGTCACGGTAGCCGCGTTTGCTGTCGGCCTTTTTGTTTTTGGTGAGAAACCAGAGGCAGACAGGGATCTGGACGGAGTAGAAGAGCTGACCGGGTAGCGCGATCATGCAGTCGACGAGGTCGTTCTCGACCATCTTTTGGCGAATGGCCCCTTCCCCGGTGGTGTTGGTGCTCATGGAGCCATTGGCCAGTACAAATCCAGCGACGCCGTGTTCGGAAAGTTTGCTGACCATGTGCAGAATCCAGGCATAGTTGGCGTTGCCGGTGGGCGGGGTTTCGTAGCCGCTCCAGCGCGGGTCGTGGACCAGTTCGTCGGCTCCGCGCCAGTCCTTCAGGTTGAAGGGCGGGTTGGCCATGATGTAGTCGGCTTTCAAGTCGGGGTGTTGATCCTTAAAGAAGGTGTCGGCGGGGACTTCACCTAGATTGGCCGAAAGCCCGCGCACCGCGAGGTTCATCTTGGCCAGCTTGTAGGTGGTGGCGGTAAATTCCTGCCCGTACACCGAGATGTCCTTGGTGTTTCCGTGATGGCTCTGCACGAATTTCAATGACTGCACGAACATTCCGCCCGATCCGCAGCAGGGGTCGTAGATCTTACCCTTGTAGGGTTCGATCATTTCCGCGATCAGATTCACCACGCTCTTGGGCGTATAGAATTCGCCCCCCAGCTTTCCTTCCGAGGCGGCGAATTTGCCTAAAAAGTATTCATAGACGCGGCCAACGGTGTCTTCTTCCTTGTCTTCCACCGTGTCGATATTGTTGATCGCATCGATCAGGGCCGAGAGCCTGCTAACATCCAGCCCGAGGCGGGAGAAATAGTTATCCGGCAGCGCGCCCTTCAGCGAGGCATTGTTCTTCTCCACGGCCTTCAGGGCCGAATCGATCTTAATGGCAATATCGCCCTGCTTGGCGTGCTGTTGAATATAACTCCAGCGTGAGCTCTCCGGCAGGTAGAACACATTGTGCATGGCGTAGAACTCCACCATATCGGCATACTGCCCCTTGCCCTCCGCAACCAGTTCCGCGCGCCGCTCCTCAAACTTATCCGAAACAAACTTCAGAAAGATCAGACTCAGTACCACGTGCTTATATTCCGACGACTCAACACTGCCTCGCAGCTTATTCGCTGAATCCCACAACGCTTCCTCAAAACTCTTCTGCTTCTTCGCCGCCGACTTCTTCTTAGCCATACATCCCCTAAAAGTCCGTTGAAATTCTTCCCTCTGCCGCAAACAGCAACAGGGTGAAAAAGTTTTTAACAAAACGGCGATCCCTCTGGAAGAAAACGAGCCGATTATTTTTACACTCGAAGCCCACTTTCAGCCTGCAAAATCAGGCCCACGGGGCATTTCCCCACACAATCACTTTTCTACCGAAAGAGGATAACCTAACACGACACGAGGGACATAGAACGACCCCACAAACAAAGTTCGCCTCGCCGGAAGAGATCGCAGCTATCAAACTGAAATATGGGAACATGGATGCGGAAGAGTTCCGAAAACTCGATAAACCAGCATGGCACAGCTTAGCGGCAATATGGGGGTCACGTCTGAATATCTGACCGTCGCCTTGCTCTCACTTTTCGTACAGCTCGCAATGGAACCAGCCGCAGGGTCTCATCCGGGCATAAAAAAAGGCGAAGGAGTAAATCCTTCGCCATAAAATGGTCGGGGTGACATGATTCGAACATGCGACTTCTACGTCCCGAACGTAGCGCTCTACCAGGCTGAGCTACACCCCGTTTTTCCTTTGGGAATTTCGCGTCGGTGCGTATCGGGCAACACCGTCTTTCCCGTGAAAGGAGCGCCTAAGATAGGGGTTTTCGGATTTATCGCAAGTGGGAAATTAGAAAAAAATCAAAAAAGCGATTCCCCGTTTGAGCATCGCTTTTTTAACCTGCTGATTTACTTGAACTTAAGCACCAGATAGCGCGTGCCGTAACGCGGGATTTTTACCAGCAACAAGGCCCGGCCATCCTGCTCGGATGCACGTAAAGTCTCGCGGAGATCGTCTGTGTTCTCAATTTTCTTCTGCCCCACACCGACAATCAACATGCCGCGACGCAATCCACTGCGCCAGGCGGACTCGCCCTCGACGGCTTCACTGACCAATACGCCCTTTTGACCGGAGTCATATCCGAGCTGGGTCGCCAGCGACTTGGTCAGGTCCTGCACATTCAGCCCGATTTTTTCAAAAAGATCGTCCCTCGTCTCAACTTCTGCCAGCTCAGGTTCTTCATCGTCCATCGCACGCGTTACAGCAATCAGCTCCAGCTCCTTGCCGTTACGAAAAACCGTCAGCGTGAGCTCGGAGCCGGGGGGAGTTGTCGCGATTCGATTCCTAAAGCGTCCCACATCTTTGACCGGACGAGCGTCCAGCTTGAGAATAATGTCGCCCGGCCGCAATCCTGCTTCCGACGCGGCAGAATCGTCAGCCACCTGCGTAACCAGCGCACCGTGCGCCTTTTTCAGTCCGAACTCTGCAGCCAGATCCGGAGTCAGCTGCTGAAGATATACGCCCAACAAACTACGGCGCACGCGCCCTTCTTTTATCAGGGCATCTTTGATTTCCTTGGCCATATTGATTGGAACAGCAAAGCCAATGCCCATGTAACCGCCGCTACGGCTGTAAATCGCCGTATTAATTCCGATCACCTGCCCGTGAATATTGAGTAACGGCCCGCCGGAGTTGCCCGGATTAATGGCCGCGTCGGTCTGGATGAAGTTTTCGTAGTCGGCGATCCCAACGCGGCTGCGCCCTTTCGCGCTGATGATACCGGCGGTCACGCTTTCCGACAGCCCGAACGGGTTGCCGACGGCAATCGCCCATTCGCCCACTTGAATTTTATCCGAGTCGCCCAGTTCAACCGCCGGCAAATTGTCGGCCTCGATCTTAACGAGCGCCACCTCCGTCTTCGGGTCGGCACCAATCAGCTTGGCCTTAAACTCACGTCCGTCCTGCAAAGTGACCGTGATTTCATCCGCCTTGTTCACAACATGGCTGTTGGTCAGGATGTAACCGTCTGCACTGATAATAAAACCGGAGCCCTGCCCCATCTGGCTGAAACGGCGCCTGCGCTGTTCCGGCTCGCGGCCCGGCTCGCCGAACTGCGGCCCGAAGAAATATTCAAACGGACTACGGAACTGCGGCACGTCCACTTCAACGGTCTGCTCCACCTTAAGGAAAACTACGGCGGGCGTGGCGCTCTTGGCCACCTCTGCAAATGCACGGCCGGTACGCTCCAGGATTTCCACATTTGCAGCAGAGCTCACTCCGAGACACGCTGCAACTAACATGAAAGCGACTGATTTTCTCCAAAACATAGCAACCTCCCGTCCGGCCGAATTATGACGCATGACTTACTTCAAAAGCATCCTTTTCTGCCGTGTTAGATGCGCAACGGCGGGCCATGTTCAAAATAAAAAAGGCGGAGTCGCCTCCGCCTTTTCCACTGCTCTGAATGATTAACTACAGACCGTACTCATTCAACTTACGGTGCAATGTGCGCCGGCTGATACCGAGCTGCTCAGCCGCCTTGGTGCGGTTGCCCTCATGCGCCTCCAGCGCCTGACGGATCATCTCGCGCTCCATCTCTTCAAGTGTACCGCCACCCTTTAACTGGATACCTCCGCTTTTCGCGCCCGTCTGCTGCTTGATCTTTGAAGGGACCTCGCGCGCGCCCAAGCGGTCGTTGCGCGCCATCACGACCATATTCTCGACCACGTTGCGCAACTCGCGCACGTTACCCGGCCAACGATAGGCCGACAGCATTTCGACTGCATCCGGCGTGAACCCGCCCAGCTCCTTGGCGTTCTCTTCAGCAAAAATTTTCAGGTAGTGATTCAACAGGAGCGGAATATCGCTCACCCTTTCACGCAACGAAGGAAGGCGAACCAAAACCACATCCAAACGATAAAACAGGTCTTCGCGGAACGTGCCTTCGTCCACCATCACCTGCAGGTCGCGGTTCGTCGCCGTAATCAAGCGCGTGTCGACGTCGATCGACTGCACGCCGCCCACCCGCTCGAATCGTCGTTCTTCGAGCACGCGCAGGATTTTGACCTGCGTAGCCATATCGATTTCGCCGATCTCATCCATAAACAGCGTACCGCCATCGGCCAGCTCGAAGCGCCCTTTTCGCTGCTCCGAGGCCCCGGTAAACGCGCCACGCTCATGACCGAACAGCTCGCTTTCCAGCAGGTTCGCCGACAAGGCCGCACAGTGCACCGGCACAAACGATCCGTTTGCGCGCGAACTCAGCTGATGCAGTGCCTTCGCCACCAGCTCCTTACCGGTACCGCTCTCGCCCTGAATCAGGACCGTCGCGCGCGACGGTGCCACCTGCCGGATCGTGTCGAACACCTCCTGCATGGCCGCGGATTCGCCGATAATATTTTCCAGCCCGAACTTATGTTGAAGCTGTTGTTTGAGCTGACGGTTCTCCGCCTTGATTTTCTGTTCCGAAAGCGCGCGATTCAGCGAGATTTCAATCTGATCAAGATTGATCGGCTTGGGAATGAAGTCCACCGCCCCGTGCCGCATCGCATTCACGGCCGTGCCGACGTCGCCGTAGGCCGTCATAATCAGGCAGATCAAATCCGGCTGCACCGCCAACGCGCGCTGCATCATTGTCACCCCGTCCAGTCCCGGCATGCGGATATCACTCAACATAACGTCCACCGGCTGCGAACTGAGCACCTCCAGCGCGACCAAGCCGTTATCCGCAGTCAGCACCTGATACTGACGCCGCAAGCCGCGCGCCAGTCCCTCGCGGGCATGTTTCTCGTCATCTACAATCAAAAGCGTCGGCTTATCCATTCGCCACCTCCTCGGCCGGGGCTTCAAGCATCCGCACGCGTACATCGTCGCGCGGGAAAAACAGGACAAATGACGCGCCGCGGCCGGGCTCAGTCAAAATTTCCATTTCACCTCCGTGATCCCGGATGATGCGCTGAACGATCATCAGGCCCAGCCCCGAGCCGGATGCCTTCGTGGTTTTGTAGGGCTCACCAATCGTGCCCATATTTTCGACGGAAATGCCCGGACCGTTATCTTCAAAGCAGACCTGCGCAAAACGGTCGGTGAACTCGACGGAAATTTTAATGATCCCGTCAGAGGGCAAAATCTCTAACGCATTTTTGAGCAGATTGAAAAAGGCCTGCTTAACCTGCGTTTCATCGACGGAAACTGCGGGCAGCGAATCACCCCACTCCGTTTCGACCAGAATGCCGCGATCCTGAATCTCATGCTTCATAAAGGTCAGCGTCTCTTCCACGAGCCGCTCCAACTGCACCGGATTGCGAACCGGTTCCGACGGACGAATCGCGCGCAAAAACTGATTGATGATCGAATCAAGCCGCTCAACCTCCTGTGTCGCGATGTTGAGCATGTCGGTCATGTTGGTTCGAGTCTCCTCGTCTTCCACATAACGGAGCTCACGTTCCATCAACTGAAGATGGATATTCAGCGAGTTGAGCGGGTTGCCGATTTCATGCGCCACCCCGGCCGCCAAAAGCGTAATGGCCTTCAAGCGCTCCGACTCGATGGATTGGGCGGTGGTTTCACGATCGCTGGTAACGTCGCGCAGCATGACCACGGCGCCCTCTTCCTCTTCACTGACGGCCGCCAGCGGAACAACGTAAAACTCAACATAGCGGTGATCCGGATAGGTGATCTCGATCTCACGGCGCAGCATCTTCTGCCACTCGCCCTCGTCCAGATCGCGAAGCAGGTCCCACTCCAGCCCTTTGAGGTAACGGGAAATCGGGACGCCCTCGACCGTATCGTCGCGCATGCCGAGCATCTCGTGCGCCATACGGTTGGCATATTGAATACCCCCTTCGCGGTCGAGCACGACTAAGCCTTCGCGGATCGCCTCGAAAATCGCGTCCAACAACCCCTTCTGCTGGGCCAGTCGCATAAACTGGGCCTGCAGACTTCCTTTATCCAACCGATCCAGATGACTGATCAGCTTCTCCAAAAATGCAGATTTCATGAGTAAATATGCTACACATCACCACAACTTATTCAAGGCCAAATGCGCCATTTTGACACACCTAAAACATATAAAACACAAACCGCTCGCCAGATTTTCCAAGGGCATTATAATGAACGCATGAAACACATCCTCGCTCTGGATCAGGGGACTACCAGCTCCCGCGCGATCGTCTTTAACGACGAAGGCCGCGTGGTCGGCATGGCCCAGCAGGAGTTCCGCCAATATTTCCCGCATAACGGCTGGGTTGAACATGACCCGCAGGAAATCTGGACCTCACAGCTCAAAACCGCACTGGACGCGGTACATCAGGCCGGACTCACAGCAGCCGACATTAAAGCGGTCGGCATTACCAATCAGCGCGAGACCAGCGTCGTCTGGAACCGGATTACCAGCCGGCCGATCTGCCCGGCCATTGTGTGGCAGGATCGTCGCACTGCAGATTTATGCAGTCAGCTGAAAGAGGCCGGACACGAGCCGCTGTTTCAGAAAAAGACCGGCCTGCTGCTCGACCCCTATTTTTCCGGAACGAAAGTGCGCTGGATTCTTGATCATGTTGAAGGCGCGCGCGAACAGGCGGAGGCAGGCGAACTTTGCTTCGGCACTATCGACAGCTGGCTGATCTGGAAACTCACCGGCGGCTCGGTTCACGCTACCGATGCAACCAACGCCTCGCGCACCCTGCTCTACAACATTCATTCGGGTGAATGGGACGATGAACTGCTGGCGCTTCTCAACATTCCGAAATCGATGCTCCCGAAGGTGGTGGATTCCAGCGGCGTAGTCGGAAAGATTTCTGTGTTCGACGAGCTAAACGGAATTCCGATCGCCGGCATCGCCGGCGACCAGCAAGCCGCCCTCTTCGGGCAAGCCTGTTTCGCGCGAGGAATGGCAAAGAACACCTACGGCACCGGTTGCTTTCTGCTGCTGAATACAGGAAACGAGCCCATCACCTCAGAAAACCGACTTCTGACCACCGTTGCCTGTCAGCTAAACGGTAAGCGCACCTATGCACTGGAAGGCAGCGTCTTTATTGGCGGAGCCGTCGTCCAGTGGCTGCGTGACCAGCTCGGCATAATCCAATCCGCCGAAGAGATCGAGGCGCTGGCCGCAAAAGTGCCCGACAGCCGCGGCGTCCATTTTGTGCCGGCCTTTGCAGGGCTCGGTGCGCCCTACTGGGAACCGGAACTGCGCGGAACCATCAGCGGGCTGACGCGCGGAACCAACAAAGCTCACATCGCGCGGGCGGCGCTCGACGCGATCGCGTTCCAATCCGTCGAGTTACTGGAAGCGATGGAAAAAGATGCCGGAATCGCACTGAAAGAGCTGCGCGTCGACGGCGGGGCCTGCGCCAACAACCTGCTGATGCAACTGCAGGCGGATTATGCCCAGACTGAAGTGGTCCGTCCGTCGTGCATTGAAACGACCGCCCTGGGTGCGGCCTATCTAGCCGGACTGGCAACCGGGGTATGGGATTCGAAAGAGGAAATCGCTCAACACCGGCAGGCTGACCGCACGTTTGAGCCGGAAATCGACGGGCGCAAGGCCGCAAGCGCACTGGACGGTTGGCGACGAGCGATCCGGCAATGCAGAAATTACTGACGCCCATACAAAGAAAGACGAGGAATTAAGCGTCCTCGCCTTTAACCTTCTTCGGCTTACAAAGGTTACTCTTCTTGCTGGAGACAGTACCGCATTTACGACAGCTATAGCTGCCAGCCTTCTTCTTCGAGCCAAACAGAGCTCTGAGTTTATCCTTAAACATCGCGCCCTCCTTATCAGATATTTCACTAAACATGACTACCAGATAATGAGAACTCATTCCACCGCAAAAAAAAGCTCCCGGCGTCGGGAGCTTGCAGGATAAACGGGGCCGGCCGGCCCCGGTCACCATGGGTCTAAAACTTGGAAATAAGATCCAAGTGAAGCGTATCCACATCCTCAGAGCCGTTTTCGCCCATGATGTAGGTTGCACCCACCTGAAAGTTTTTGCTCAGGTTGTACTTAGATTTAACACGGAAGCCTTTGACGTCTGTTCCGCCGCCGGCGAAGTCCGAGTCAACAAACAGGTCCGGAGCCGCATTTGCCTCGAGCTCACGGTAATCAACCTTTACTTCCCAGTCAGCTTTATTGGCATCACCGAATTTCACACCAGCGTAGTACCCGTTCTCTTCCTCGTCGGCATCTACATTAGTTACCGCATCAACGTAGAATTTAACCGGAACCGGCAGCATTTCACTCACGCCCAAAGCCGCAGTACCCTGCAAAACCGTGTAGTCTTCGCTCAACGGATTGCCATCCAGATCTACGCCCACCTCATCAGAGTTCTGGTAGCTGAACACAGAACCAGCCAGCGTCAGCTTCGTGTTATCGGACAGCTTGGTTTCACCACCGACCTGACCGGCAAACATTTCCCAGTCAGTGGACTCGTCCTGATCATCCAGAATCATGTAACCCGCTGTAGTGAAGAGTTCAACATCGCCCGCTGCGGTTTCGTAATTAGCAGCGACACCTTCCGGGTTAACATCGCCGTCCCAGATCAAATCCGTTGCCACGTACCACGGTTTTTTCATTTTACCGATTGTCACATCCAGACCGTCAACCTGCTCAGGGGAGTACGTCATGTAAGCGAGGTCGAGATAAATGCTCTTGTCGGCCCAGTTATCGTCCAGCGTATCGTTGCCGGAGTTGGCGCCAGCACCGGTTGCGATCCGGAATCCTGCTTTCACTTCATCATTCACTTTGCCGGAAAGGCCGATGCGAGCGCGGATACGCTGACGGTCTTTGCTCAGAGAATCATCCGTCTGGACATGTTCATAACGGTAACGCAGGTCGGCCTTAACCTTCACATCGGAAGTCCAGCTCATGTCTTTGACTTCAGCCTGAGTCGCGGACTGTGATTTTTCGAGCTGCTCCATTTTAGCCAGCAATTTCACCAGCTCCTGCTTCTGCAGTTTCAGCTGTTCCTGCAGGCTTTTCAACTCAGCCTTATCATCCGCCTTGGCAACACCGGCCGAAACCATCAGGCCCAACACAACGCACATCATCATGCTCTTCTTCATTCGGATATTCCTCCTGTATTCTTTCAGCTCCCAGCCAGGGAACCCGTTCACCACCAGACAGGCTATCACGGCCCCCCGATGATTGTTTCAAATTCTAACAACACTTTTATTAGTGTCTAGAATCAATCTATCGCGTCTGCATTACCGGTTTATTAATGAATTGTTAGGATTCTATTAGGCAAAGCATTTGGGTTGTATTCAAACAACCAATAAGGTAACAATTCGCGCGCATTCAGGTGGATTAAGATTAAGACCAACTAAAAAAAGGTAAATCATGGACACTGGACTAATAGTAAAAATCATAGGACAAGTTATCGGGGGCTTAGGCATCTTCCTGCTGGGAATGAAGCATATGTCCGAAGGTATGCAAGCGGTCGCGGGTGATCGCCTGCGTAAAATGATCAGCGCAGTGACAGACAATCGTTTTCTGGCCTGCGTAATCGGAACACTCATTACGGGTATCGTACAGTCAAGTTCTGTCACAACCGTTATGGTGGTCGGATTTGTTAACAGCGGATTCATGACCCTCATGCAATCGCTGGGCGTTATCCTCGGGGCAAACATCGGCACAACCGTAACCGCATGGATCATCGCACTGAAAATTGGAAAATTCGGCCTGCCCATTCTGGGGCTAGCCACGTTCTTCTTCCTTTTCTCCAAAAAGGATAAAGCTCGTTATACCGCGCTGGCGATTTTAGGCGTCGGCATGGTGTTCTTCGGCTTGAGCACGATGGGCGCTGCATTCAAAACACCGGAAGTAAAGGAGTGTCTGAACGCAGCATTCTCCGTGCTGGACGCAACCACGTTCCCCGGTGTAATGAAATGTGCATTCTACGGCTGCTTAGCCACAATGATTGTACAGTCATCTTCCGCAACAATCGGTATCACGATCGTATTGGCTCGTGAAGGGATCATCGGCTTTGATGCGGCGGCGGCACTGGTACTGGGCTTGAACATCGGCACAACCGTCACGGCGTTCCTCGCGTCAATCGGCACGTCAACCAACGCAAAACGTGCGGCATACGCTCACATCATTTTCAACGTAATCGGAACACTCTGGCTACTGCCCTTCTTCTTCAAATACGTTGAGGGCATCGACTGGGTATTCGGGCACGTCCAAGATTTCATGACGAAAAACCAGAACATGAACGACAATATCACCGCGAAAATCGCACTCGTTCACACAGGTTTTAACGTTATTAACACCGTTGTATTCCTGCCGTTCATGGGCTGGCTGGCTCGTCTGGTAGAATGGATTGTTCCTGAAAAGCGTATTGATGAATCTAAACATCTGACGTATTTCGACATCCGTATGCTCGACACACCATCACTCGGCATCGTGCAGTCCCAGGATCAAATTAAATTCATGGCCGACAGCGTTCAAAGCATGATGGATCAGCTCAAAAACCGCATCACGATCGGAGCTGAAGCCGAGTCGGCCGAAAAGAAAATCTTCCGCCGTGAAGAGGTACTCGACAACGTACAGAAAGAGATCTTCTTATTCCTCAGCCAGATGGTCGGCGGGCAGGTTCCGCACGATATAACCATGAAAGCGCACAAACAGATGCGCGAGGCTGACGAGTATGAAACGCTGAGCGACTACATCGCAACCGTGCTCAAAGCCACTAAAAAGCTGGAAGCAAACGGTCTCGAACTCACTACCGAAGAGAAAGAGAAGCTGATGAGACTCCATAAGCGTGTATCTGACTATATCGTCGAAGTAAATCGCTTCATCAAAAACGACGGCGAAGACATCACCGCTTGGGCGTACAGAGAAAGCGCGGAGATTAATAATAAGATGAAAACCCTCCGCCGCGATCATCTTACGCGCCTGCAGGAAGAGAAAGTATCTCCGCTCTTCAGCCTGGTCTACACGGACATGCTCAACAGCTACCGCCGTATGAAAGACCACGCACTGAACATCGCCGAAATTGCGATCGGCGAAAAAGGCTAAACAAAATAAATTGTATAGCACCTGAAGACGCCGCGCGGGATTTCCCGCGCGGTTTTTTTGTCCAGTGAAACAGGATACTGAAAGTGGCCGCTCAACGCCGGGACAACCGATTGCTGCTCCGCTGCTTCTTATTCACGAAGCCCAACCCGACAGAGTCTCGGTTCTTCGCCAACGGATGCCCCTGCACGAAATAAAAAAAACCGGCCGCAAGCGGGCCGGTTTTCAATTCGTGAGGTCTTGAAGGCTTACGCCTCTTCAAACAACCAGGTTGAGAGGTAACGCTCACCCGTGTCGCAGATCACAGTCACAATCATTTTGCCTTTATTCTCCGGGCGCTTGGCAAGCTCCAGCGCCGTCCAGACATTCGCGCCAGCAGAAATACCGCAGAGAATGCCCTCTTCTTTCGCCAGGCGACGAGCGATTTCGCCCGCATCATCGCAATCGACTTTCACGATTTCATCGGCCAGCCCCATATCCATGTTGTCCGGGATGAAACCTGCACCAATGCCCTGAATTTTATGCGGACCCGGCTGACCACAGGACATAACCGGAGAATCGACCGGCTCAACCGCAATCGCTTTCACTTCCGGCTTGCGGGATTTAAGTACAGACGCAACACCGCTCAGCGTACCGCCGGTTCCGACACCCGCCACGAACATGTCCACTTTTCCTTCGGTGTCTTTCCAGATCTCCTCAGCCGTACCTTTGCGGTGTGCTTCCGGATTAGCCGGATTAGAGAACTGCTGAAGAACAATCGCGTTATCGTACTGCAACGCCAGCTCGTCCGCTTTTTTGATCGCGCCCGGCATACCTTCCGCACCCGGAGTGAGCACCAGCTCCGCACCCAACGCTTTCAGCAGATTACGACGCTCATGGCTCATCGTATCCGGCATAGTCAGGATCAAACGATATCCTTTAGCAGCAGCCACAAATGCCAGACCGATTCCCGTGTTACCGCTGGTCGGCTCGATCAAAATGCTGTCTTTATTGATGTGGCCCTCGTTTTCAGCCGTCTCAATCATGTTAACAGCAATACGGTCTTTCACACTTCCGCACGGGTTACGAGACTCCATCTTAACCACAACATCAGCCTCGAGTCCTTCCGTCAAACGGTTCAACCGAACCAGGGGCGTGTTCCCTACTGTCTCTACGTTACTGTTGTATATTTTCATTCGTTCTCCTTCGGCTCCCGTTCGTCGCTGTTTCCGTCTGACCAAACTGAACCTGGTCTAAAGTTATCCCATCAAAATACTCTTTCAGCATCGTGTTAGCCTGACACCAGATCGACCGGGTTTCACAGCCTTCCGTGCGCTGACAATCGTCGCATCGAACCAAATCCACTCCCCCCTCGGCAGCATTCAAAATATCAAACAGGGTGATGTCTGTACTCTCTTTGGCCAACTGAAATCCCCCCTTCATACCGCGACGCCCGACCACCAGGCCTGCGCGCTTCAGGGTTACAACAATCTGCTCGATGTAATCTTTAGAAATGCCTTCTTCTTCCGCAATCAGCGCCTTACAGACCGGACCATGAGATTGGTTGCGCGCAACGCAGCTTAAGATTCGGACCGCATACCGGCCTTTGGTTGAAAGTTTCATAGCATCCTCATTAAATTGTGACTAAATACGTCGTATTTTTAATCCAGCACAGAGCCGGAGTCAAAACCTAAATCCCGCGGCGTTGCGCACCTCAGAAAAAACACAAACCTCTTACGAGGCCAAAACAAGACCTGCTCTGCAAAACCTGAACAGGCAAAACCATAAAATTCAGGGTCTAATCGCAAAAAGCGACGACATCGCTATACGCGAGCTGACCGCCAAAAATATCCAACGCGCTCCCGACGGTCACATCAATACGATCCACACCCGCCGTTTTGATTCGCGCCAGATCATCCATACAGTGCACGCCACCGGCATAGGTCACCGGAACAGGGCTATCCGCAGCCAGGAGACGGATCAAATCTTCGTCGATTCCCTGCTGTTTACCTTCCACATCCACCGCGTGCACCAGAAACTCGCAGGAATACGCAGCCAGCTTCTGCATAGTTTCAGCATTTACAGCAACATCCGTAAATTTCTGCCAGCGGTCAGTGACGATGTAGTACTGCCCGGCACGCATCCGGCAGCTCAGGTCCAAAACCAACCGGTCTCGACCGGTAACGTCCGCCAGAGCTTCCAGCCGGTCCCAATCCACTTGACCGTCACGGAACACATACGAGGTGACGATCACCTGTGAAGCACCGGCATCGAGCCATTCACGCGCATTTTCAGCTGTGATGCCGCCACCGACCTGCAAACCGCCCGGATAGGCTGCCAGCGCTGCGCGCGCCGCCTGATCATTATTGGGCCCCAGCTTGATCACATGGCCGCCGGTCAAACCGCTGTTTTTATACAGTTCGGCAAACCAGGCCGGCTCCTGCTCGGCCACAAAATTAGTTTCAGGCTCCTCACCGTCCACCAGTGACGAGCCGACAATCTGTTTCACTTTTCCGTTATGTAAATCAATACAAGGTCTAAATCGCATACTTATGCCTCAATTCTCTTCCAGATGCATTCGCGGACAACTCCATACAGAAGCAGGCGCCGCCCAGACGGGACTCGCAAATCGTCAAATCGCCCTGATGC
Source organism: Verrucomicrobiota bacterium (assembly GCA_042566005.1). Classification (GTDB taxonomy): domain Bacteria; phylum Verrucomicrobiota; class Kiritimatiellia; order Kiritimatiellales; family JBHORO01; genus JBHORO01. The sequence goes on along the minus strand of JBHORO010000006.1, from coordinate 16,351 downwards.
ATCTGCGCACAAAATTGCGCAGACAGCAACCCGAGCCCGCTTCCCTTTTCTTTCGTAGTATAAAATGTGTCAAAAATCTTAGCTTCCAGCTCTTCGGGAATGCCGGGTCCGTTGTCATGAACGGCAATCGTTACAATGCCGTTATCACGCTTCGCATTAATCTCAATAATGCAAGGTGCCATGTCCGCGGCATCCATCGCATTAAGCAAAATATTAAACAACGCCTGCCGAAGAACCAGTGAGCATCCGACCATCGCCAGCTCGGAAGAGCAATCCACTTTAACCGTACTCGCCATATCGGCCCGCACCATCTTCGCCAAGTCAACCGCGTCGTCAATAACCGGACGCAGCAGTAAGTAACTCATCTCCTGCTGAGCAACATCCTGTCCGGCATCGCACAGCTTTTCGGACAGCAAACGCAGGCGCTTTGCGGCATTTCCCAACGCGGCCACCCTCATTTCAGCGGCATCGTCCCTTTTCAAACCCTCTTCAAGCTGCTCAACATTAAAACTGATGACCCCCAGAATATGGTTGATGTCATGTCCAATCTCCCAAGCCATCTGCGATGACACGTTGCGCCGTTCCGCCGCAATCAGAGCCATCTCGTTCCTGTGCGATTCATATTTCCGCCGGCCGTCCCGCCTCAGCATAAAACACGCATAACCAAACAGAAGCAGCGCCGTCACCGCGACAAAAAGGTTCCCCTTCAGCAACTCAATTTGCTGCAGATGCTCCCCATCGCGCGCAACAGCTGCGGCAATCTTGCCGAAAAGCGCACTATACAGCACGCAGACCACCAGATAGACAACGGTCAGCTCAAAAGCGGACTTCCAACATTTTCGATTCTTTTTACCGGACATAGATAAAACCTCATAAATTTGTACCCCCAAATACAAAGCCGCGTCAATCATGCCATCCAGGCGTTAACGGACAAATTGGACGCGCCGGCGGACATCACTCACAATTGCCCATTATTAATCATTCATTGTTCATTGAATTAATATTGCCTGAAACGCCCGTTCGTTTAGATTAAGCCAAATTTTTTGAGAGGAATAACTGATGGCAGAAAACGAAACACACATGTCCAATTTCATTCACGACATTATTGATGAAGATTTGAAAACCGGTAAGCGCAGCGAAGTGGTCACCCGCTTCCCGCCGGAACCCAACGGCTACCTGCATATCGGCCACGCCAAAGCCATCTGCCTGGACTTCGGCACCGCCAAAAAATACGGCGGCCGCTGCCACCTGCGCTTTGACGATACCAACCCGACCGCCGAAGACATCGAATACGTCGAAGCCATCAAAGAAGACGTCAAATGGCTCGGCTGGGATTGGGGCGAAAACCTCTACTGGGCCTCCTCCTATTTCGACAAAATACACGGCTACGCCGTCGAACTGATCAAAAAAGACAAAGCCTACGTCTGCGAGCTCTCCTCCGAAGAGTTTAAGGAATACCGCGGCGTGCCGACCCGACCGGGTAACGAACCGCCGGGCCGCAACCGTACCGTCGAAGAGAACCTCGACCTGTTCGAGCGCATGAAAAACGGCGAATTCAAAGACGGCGAATATGTACTGCGCGCGAAAATTGACATGGCATCCCCGAACCTGCACCTGCGCGACCCGGCCATCTACCGCATCAAACACGCCACACACCACACCACCGGCGACCAATGGTGCATCTACCCGATGTACGACTTCGCCCACTGCATCGAAGACTCCATCGAAGGCATCACGCACTCCATGTGCACCCTCGAATTCGAAGTGCACCGCCCGCTCTACGACTGGATCCTCGACAGCCTCGAAATCTTCCACCCGCAGCAGATCGAATTCGCGCGCCTCAACCTGAGCTACACCATTATGAGCAAACGCAAACTGCTCCAGCTCGTAAACGAAAACCGCGTCAACGGCTGGGACGACCCGCGCATGCCGACGCTCAGCGGATTGCGCCGACGCGGATACACGCCGGAATCAATCCGCAACTTCTGCGAAAAAATCGGCTGTACCAAATTTGAGTCACTGACCGACGTCGCCCTGCTCGAACACTGCCTGCGCGACGACCTGAACAAAAAAGCGTTGCGCGTGATGGGCGTACTCGATCCGGTAAAAGTCGTGATCGACAACATGGCCGACGACGAAGTAATCGAAGTCGAAGCCGTCAACAACCCGGAAGACGAAGCCGCCGGCACGCGCACGATCAAACTCACCAAAGAGATCTACATCGAACGCGAGGACTTCAAAGAGGAAGCCAACCGCAAATACCGCCGCCTGACGATCGACCGCGAAGTGCGCCTGCGTTACGCCTGCCTCTTCACCTGCACGCACATCGTCAAAGACGACAACGGCGAAGTGATCGAAATCCACGGAACCTGGGACCCGGAATCCAAAGGTGGCGCCGCCCCTGACGGCCGCAAAGTCAAAGGCACCATTCACTGGGCATCCGCAACCGAGTCTGTTGAGTGCGAAGTACGCATGTATGACCGCCTCTTCACCTCCGAAAACCCGGCAGCCGAAGAAGGAGAGTTCACGGACTACCTCAACCCGGACTCGCTGAAAACAGTCACCGCACGGGTTGAGCCGTCTGTAAAAACAGCCACGCCTCTGACCTACTTCCAGTTCGAGCGTATCGGCTACTTCAATATGGATCCCGACGCAACCGCCGAGAAACCGGTCTTCAACCTGACCACCCCGCTGCGCGGCAAATAAACTTACGACAAAGCCACAGAGACGCAGAGGGTCCGCCCTTTGCGTCTCTGTTTTTGTTACTTTCCGTGTTTTTCGTGCCACCCATGACAGGAGCACTTATGAGCTTTGACCCGATCCCGTTTGCATCCAAAGACCTGAACATCAGCGCGCGCCAGATTGGCGCCGTCGCCAAGCTCTTCCGCGAAGGCAATACCGTGCCTTTCATCGCCCGCTACCGCAAAGAGGCGACCGGCAACCTCGACGAAGTTCAGATCGCGAACATCCAGGATAAGTTGACCTACTACAACTCGCTCGAAGCGCGCCGCCAGACCATTCTCAAATCGATCGACGAACAGGGCAAGCTCAGCGAAACGCTCGAAAAGAAAATCCGCGACTGCCTCTCAAAAACAGAACTCGAAGACCTCTACCTGCCCTACAAACCGAAACGTCGCACGCGGGCGATGATCGCCAAAGAAAAAGGGCTCGAACCGCTGGCGGTACTCATCAGCGGGCAACCGCTCGACGGCAACGTCGAAGCCGAGGCCGAAAAATTCATCAACGCAGAAAAAGAAGTCGCCTCCGTGGCCGACGCCCTGCAAGGGGCGCGCGACATTGTTGCCGAGCAGATCGCCGAAACGGCCGAGGTGCGCGCCTACCTGCGCAAGCTTTTCAGCGATACCGGCATCCTCGTTTCCGCCAAACTGATTCCGGACGACAATAAGCCGACCAAGTTCGAGCAGTACTACGACTTCCGCGAAGCAGTTTCCAAAATCCCGTCGCACCGCTACCTCGCGATCCGCCGCGGTGAAGCCGAAGGCGTGCTCCGCAAAAAAGTGGAGATCGATAACGATACCGCCGTAGCCAAACTCAAAGAAATGGCCGGTGTGAATCCCGCCTCCCCCTTTACATCCCAACTGGAGCTGACGGTCGAAGATGCATTCAAGCGCCTGCTCGCACTCAGCGTCGAGCTGGATCTTTCGGTCGAAATGAAAATGAAAGCCGACCGCGCGGCGGTGGAAATTTTCGCCCAGAACCTGCGGAACCTGCTGTTGGCCGCGCCGTACGGCGAAAAACCGGTCATCGGCATCGACCCCGGCCTGCGTACCGGCTGCAAATGCGTAGCCATCGACGCGACCGGAAAATATCTCGAAACAATCACGATCTACCCGTCGCAGGGCAAAGCGAAGGAACAGAAAGCCGAAATCGATCTCGGCAACTTCATCGCCAAACACAACCCGCGCGCGATTGCCGTTGGCAACGGAACGGCCGGACGCGAAACCGAGGCCTTCACCAAAAAGCTGCTGCGCACGATGCAGAAAAAAACCAGCGTCGTATCCGTCAGCGAATCCGGCGCCTCCGTTTACAGCGCCTCCGAAGTGGCCCGCGACGAATTCCCCGACTTGGACCTGACCGTGCGCGGCGCGATCTCCATCGCCCGACGCCTGCAGGACCCGCTGGCCGAACTGGTGAAGGTTGATCCGAAATCTATCGGCGTCGGACAATACCAGCACGACGTCTACCAGCAGCTGCTCAAAGACAAGCTCGACGAAGTAGTTGTCAGCTGCGTGAATCACGTCGGCGTGGAACTCAATACCGCCTCCGCCCTGCTGCTGGCACGCGTGGCGGGTATCGGGCCGGCACTCGCAAAAACCATCGTCGAGCACCGCAACACCAACGGCGCATTCCAAAGCCGACAAAATCTCCTGAAAGTCGCCGGACTCGGGCCGCGTACCTTTGAACAGTGCGCCGGATTCCTGCGTATCCGCGGCGGAGCACATCCGCTGGACGCGTCTGCCGTACACCCGGAACGCTACGCTGTAGTTGAAAAAATGGCCGCCGACCTCGGCGTTGAACTTTCAGAACTCGTCGGCGACGCGAACCAGGCCGGAAAGGTGAATCTGAAAAACTACATCACTGACGACCTCGGCACGCTGACGCTGCAGGACATTGTCGACGAGCTGAAAAAGCCGGGCCGCGACCCGCGCGAACAGTTTGAGGAAGCCGGATTCCGCGAGGATGTAATGGAGATGACCGACCTGAAAATCGGGATGGAGCTCAACGGAATCGTCACCAACGTAACAGCCTTCGGCGCGTTTGTGGATATCGGCGTACATCAGGATGGCTTAGTGCATATCTCCTGCCTCTCCAACAAATTCATCAAGGATCCGAGCGAAGCGGTTTCCACCGGCGACCGGATCAAGGTCTGGGTGCAGGACGTTGACTTACAGCGCAAGCGTATCTCGCTGACGGCTGTGAAAAACAAGTTGGAGCAGGACCGTAAACCGCGCACCCGTTCGGGCGGCCCGAAAAGAAAGCCGCAGCGCAGCTCCGGCTTCTCCAATAATCCGTTCGCGGATCTCTAGAATATTATTCGGACAGCGAGGCCGCTGCCCCTCTGGGTCAATAGTGAATCAGGAACCCGAGGTTGGCGGTCCAGTAGTCCTCGTCTTCGCCTTCGGAGGTGTAGTGGTACCTGTAGTTGAAGGTCAGGCGCTGCCTCTCATCCAACCATAAGTGAATGCCGGCTTCCGGAAAAACGCTGTTGATGATCTCATACTCACGCTCCTCCTCTCCGGATTCGTCAATGTAGCCATCATTGTCATTATCCCGGCCGTCATTATCGGCAAGCACATAATAACGGCCCCAACCGGCGGCCACCCCTGCACCAATATACGGCGAAACACGATGCGGAACGCAGAAACGCATGCCAAGCGTCAAGCCGCTGTAACTATCACTGCCCCTGCTCGTAATGTCTTCAACACCGGCAACAAAAACACCGGCATACAAAGAGAAGTAATCGGCCAAATACCCTTCGATACCTCCCGCGCCCCACAACGCCGACGGATCCGAACCGCCGCCGATCTCCGCATAAAAACCCGGATCATGAACCCTCGGCTCCCCAACACAGATGACGGCCAAAAGGCAACACACCAAACCCAAGATAAATTTCTTCATAAGCACCCCGCTATGTTGGCGTCAGATTAACATCAAACCCTCCTCCTTGCGCGCATTTTCTATGTAAAGAGCTCTTATCTATACTAACCCGACAGGGTCCGCCGCCTTGTTTCATCGTGACAAGTAAGGTATTCTACAGATGGAGAAAGGGGTAAGTGTATCTAAACAAACCGGATGGGGGGGGGGGTGAGCTATGACTGTTCATGAGCTGATGGTGCATCCGACACACTGTTTTTGTGAAGTCCCGCAGGAAGAACTAAAATTCTGGGCCGACAAACGTTACCGCGACCACGTCCCGACCATGGAACTGCTTCATTCCGCAACCGACCCGCACGACAAAGAAGTAATCAGCATTGTCGCTATGCTTGATCTGGACGACGATACGATGTTGCGACTGATGGATCATGTCAACATGCCTGAATACCATATCTTGGACTGCCGTCATCAAATTCAGCACATTCTGGAGCTTGAAAAGACGGGGCAGTAGAAGACTTACACTGACCGCGGCAATGGCGATCACCATCGCCATTTGCGGTTGGGGTCAGGTAACGGGCGGTTTCGATCTCTCAAACTCGAAGGTAGATGTGGGGGATATTTTTTCCGGCGGCGCACCCCGCGATGGAATTCCGGCGCTCAACCAGCCGGAATTTATTCGTGCCCACCGCGCGAACTACCTTTCCCGTGAAGACCGGATGCCAGGGCTAACTATCAACGGCATCACCATTGGAAGAATGCCCCGGCCGCCTCTCAAAAATTAGAACCTGATCGCAATTATGATAACAGCCCCTATTACCGCTATCGTGAAAATAAAAAACTCTATTTCCCGGTCAAGCATCCGCCGAGAGGGTACTCGGTATCGTATGCGGCACCACTAAAAATGGAGAGCGAGGCTCACGCGGACGGTTCAATGCGGCTCAGGAGGAGCCTGACCCTAAAAAAAAGGCCCCGGAAAACCGGAGCCTTTATGACATAATGGCCAAACCTACTTCTACGCAGTTTCCGACTCGACCGCCACCTCTGACTTCTCGGACTCCGCTGCATCCTTGGAAGCCTCCGCCGCCTTAGCAGCCGCTTTGGCCGCCTTTTCAGCTTCTTTTGCGGCCTTTTCGGCGCGCATCTTTTCCAGCGCAATACGGGTCTGCTCTAGCTGCTTCAGCTTACGCTCCTGCTCATCTCGCTGACCTGCATCATAGAGCCCATTCTCGGCCTGAAAAACCGGTTGCTCATAACGGCGACGAATCATACGGCGACGCGCCAACTGAGCGTCTTCCGGCAATCCCGTTTCAAAGCTTATGCTCCCCGGATTAGCAAGCCCAAGAGTAACAAAGATGATGGTTTCAGTCTGATTTTTGTATTCGCTGCTATAAGTGAAAAGACGACCCAACAAAGGAATACTTCCCAGAACCGGAATCTTACGCTCAACATCAGATTCCGTCACTTCAGTCAATCCGCCAATGGCAGCCGTCTGACCGCTCTGCAAACTAAACACGGTATTGATCGCTTTTGTAGTTTTTCCATAAAACTTCGTGCCGTCACCCGCCAAAGTAGCGGACGCATCAAGGCGCTCCAGGGTCGGCTCGATTTTCACAGAGATATTGTTTTCAGTATTAACTGTCGGCGTAACATCCACCTTAATACCATCGGTAAAATAAGGCTCATTTCCATCCAACGCATAGGTAACGATCGGAGTTCCGCTATCACCGACCACAGTTGTTGTACCTTTAATATTTGGTTTTTTCTGCCCGATGTGAATCGATGCGGTCTCCTCATTCGCCACAATAATTTTCGGATTGGAAACAACGCTCACACCCTCATTCTCTTTCAGTGCACTCAGAACCAACTGGAAATCGCTTGCCCCCAAGACCGCTGAGGATATTCTTGAGAAAGAATCATCCGTCTCCGCAACAAAAGGAGCCTTACTTAGTGCCGTCGCATTGGTGCCAACAGTAATCACTTGGTCAAATTCCGGAACATAAGTGCCGTCGATATCGCGAAGAACTCGAGAGGAATCCGTTTTAGTCACGCCATCAGTAATTGATCGAGTAATCGATGTTGCCGAGACATTATACCCCTGCAACACTTTCCAGTCGATTCCAAGATCCTCCTGAGCACTATCGCTGAGCTCCAGAAATTTGGCCTCAATAAATACCTGCTGGCGCGGCATATCGATCGCCGTGATCAGCTGATCAATTTCCTCTATGGCAGCCGCAGTCGAACGCACGGAGATCATGTTCCGGGACGGGAATTTGGAGACCTGACTTCCGTCAGCCAACATACTTTTGACAAGCTCCTCCACCTCAGTGACTGTTGCGTAGTTCAAACGGAACGTCCTGAGCTCAAGCGGCTCAGGGGCATCGACCGGCTTATCGCGGATTGTGTAAATCTCCACACTCGGCACTTTCTGATAGAGCTCGAGGTTATAGGAATCGAGCACAGATTGAAGCGCCGGCTTCCATTCGACATCGCTAAGGTTAACGGTAACCGTTTCCTCCTTATCCAACCGCGGAATAATGATATTCACACCGGACAGTTGGCTGAACAGATTGATAGTCTCTTCCAGGCCGGCTTTATCCAACTGCACTGAAATGCGATCGCTCGGAACCACCTCGGCCTGTGCGGCCAACTCCACAGTATCCGCCACCACCTCTTCAGGAACGACAACCTCTTCTGCGACAACCTCAACCGCAGCCGGAACAACCTGCTTCAGCGGTTCAAATCCTGAGAACTCCTCTACCGCCTGCTGCGCAACCTTCTCCTCTTCCGCCGGAACCTCAGCCAGTTCATTGGCAATCTCCTCCTGGGCGGCGGCAACCATTTCTTCCACGGAAGCCTCTTCCGCCTCAACCGGGACAGGATTCTCTTCAGATGTCTCAGGCAGCGCCGAAGCCTCAGCTTCGTCAACCGTCACAACCTCAGCCTCGGCCGAAGCAACCTCAGGAACACTCTCTTCAACAACCGGAGCCTGCGCAAGCGGAACCGTCTCCGCCAGGGCCTCCTCCTCTTCGGAAACTGCGACCGATGCGACGACCTCTTCTTCCACAGCCAGCGCTACGACTGGAAGCGTAATAGATACCGGTTTTTCGGTCGGAACACTCTTTTCCGGAACAACCGAGACAGCCTCAGGCTCCGTCAACTCAGGAATCGCATTTGTCACGATCGGAGCAGTCTGATTTACGGGACTTTCTTCAGCAGCCTCCGGTTTTTCTGACGACGTTTCTTCCGCGGACGGATTTGCCGGATCGGCGAGCAACTTCTCTATATCCGCAATAGCAGCATCAACATTGGCACTGAACGAAGTATTATCTTCCTGAGAACCAACGGCCCCCAGAATTGAAGTCGCCCCCAAGCCAACTGCCATTGCCACTAAACCCAGACTGACTTTTCTCTTATTCTGCTTCATTCAGTACCCCCACCCGTGCTTCCTGCATTTAAATTATCTTTCACCGGCAACACGCTAATGCGCTTCAGCGTCAACAAGCCTTTTTTATCAACGGAATCAATCCGCCACCTATAACGGCTCCCTGCGTGCAAAACCGAAACAACGCTCCCCACCCTGCGGACGCGATCGTTAATGATCACTACAACCTCGTTACCTTTGCGGCTGACGCCGGCCATCTTCACCTTTGCCAGAGCCGCATCCCAGGCGAGATCCACCGACGACGCAGAGCCTGCCCCCTGCCCGGCAGCCCCCTCGGCTACTTCGGCAACAGGCGCGCCCCAGCCCTCGGGTTCATATCCGACCGGCCAAAATGGGTCACGGAGCCTTTCAGGAGCATCTTGCGTGCCAGCTTCAGAAAAACTGCAAAAAAACAGCACGCCCATCAAAAGCAGAATCGTCGGTCTATGCAGAACAATACAGGAAAGATTCACTATTTCGCCCCCTTTTCCCCGATCAGCTTCGGCCAATACAGATCCACCCTCAAGGCATGCTCCTCAACAGAGGAGGATCTGTTCGCACTGATCTCAACCTCCCGAACAGAAACCAAAGGGTTGTCATTCTCAACCTTTGTCAAAAAAGAGCATAATTGATCATAACCGCCCGTAGCCGAAATGCGCACCGCATAGGCGCCCACCGCCGACTTACCCGGAGCACGACGAGATGGCGGCACAACCAGCTTATCGACCGATTTAAGATGAATGTTAGAGCCACGAATCAATTCATAAACCCGCTCCGTAGCCCAGATAAACTCATTGCCATACTCCGGCATAAGGCGCAACAGTTCGTCCAGTTCCTCACCGGCCTTCGCAATATCAGCGCGCAACTTGGACTCACCACGCAGAGCAAGCTCAGCGTTTTCAATCTTTTCAGTCAGTTCGACCAGCTCGGACCGACTCTTCTTATCGATACTCACCACGACACCGACCAACATATGCAGCCCGTACAAAACGCCAGCAACCACAAGCGCACCCAAAACGAGGTACTGCTGCTGTTCCTTGGTCAAATTTTTAAAATCAATCACTTTTGTCCCCCGTTACCCTTCGAAGGACCGGCTCCCTGACGCTCCCCTTGAAACTCAAAGCTCCTGCGCACCACTCCGCCGTCCTGAAGTTTTCCGAAAAGGCGCAAATGGCCCAAATCAAGTGTATCAAACAGGGAGGTATAAACCGGATCACCTAAAAGCTCTTTACGCCAGCCAATCACAACGGACTCTGCATCATCACCCTGCGACCACCCTTTGATGGACAGCCGGCACAGCTCTGCCCCATCCAGCTTCACCTGTCGAGACAGCTGCAAGCGCCCTAACTGGATATTCGCAGGTGCCGTCCTCTGCAGAGTACGCAGAAAATCAGTCCATCTGGACACATGCTCTCGCCGCTTTCTTAGGCCTTCCAGCATCTTTTTCTGATGCACCAGCTCCACGCGGGCCCCCTTCAGCGCTTCGTAACGCGGCTCAACTATCGACCACCGCTCGCTCGCGGAAACGATATCCTTTTTACGGTACTTATACTGAATGCCCCGTATGGCGATCATAAACAACAGCGAGGCGAGCAACCCCGAACCGAATGTAACCACCAGAAACTTCGGGCTCACGATCCCCTGATAACGAACCTCGGTCCGTTTGATCAAATTGATACGCACATTTTTCATTGCTGCAACAACCCTCCCGCCGCTGCGCCGATCGCCGCCGCAAAACGATATTTCTGAGTTGCCAGCTCTTCAGAAAGCGGAGTCGCCATCTCCAAATGCTCAAACGGATTCCAAAGCTGAGCTTGCATGCCGAACAGTTCCGAAAAGGCATCAACCATATAAGGCGAGGCACACATGCCACCGGAAAGAATAATTTTAGAAACCGCGGAATCAGTACGCCGGGTCATAAAGTCGCGCGAAATGGACAACTGACGAAGAAAGGAGCCGAGTATCTCATGTACCGGCGAAGATATGTCGACAGATTTATCAAGCAAGAGATCCTGAGCAAGCCCCTCATCCAGCCCCAATGAGGTCTGAATACGCTTCTTTATATGATTACCCCCAACATTGCTCCGTCCAAGCAGCATCACATCCCCATCACTCACAAAGGCAAAGCTGGAGCTGCTGGCACCAAGTTCAAGAAAACAGAATACACCTTCGTGCGACACTTCCGGCTGCAAAAGAAAATAGGAATTCAGCGCGGACAGGAAAGAGATCTCAATTGCATGCGCAGCCGGCGGCCCGCTTTCAAACAGAGTCAGCATCCGCTTTACGTCTCCCTCCGGGATAGCAACTCCCAGCACAGAGCTCTCATTTTTTCCACGCGCTCGGGTAATAATTTTTGAGCCGACACGAAACGATTCATCCACATTCAGACTTTCACGAAGCGCGTCCTCCTCCATACCTTCAGCATCGCCCTTTAAAACCGTGCTGACCACCCGCGACACAGCCCGATCTGATGAAAACGAAAGAGCTGCATAGTTAGGGGAAAGAGAGTTCGGCAAAGAAAGCGATTCATCAGAGGAAAGATCAAAAGGGATCGTCTCTATAGATTCCAGGGACAAAGATTGCTTCCCCTTTTTTAAACGAACGGCCTTAAGTTCTCCCGTCCCGAAATCAAGCCCTGCCAGCTCGAGCAGCTTCTTTTTCTTCAGCTGTGGTTTCGCTTTTTTAGTTTTATCAGCCAAAAGAAAAATCCTCCATTTGCTTAAACAGAAAAACTAAACATTAAAATGGTCTGTTTCAACTGTTTAACGAAAACAACCGACGGCCCGATTACAGGTCGCCGGTCGCACATTTTTCCACATCATTTAATAATCACATACACATCATCGGCATCATACTGGTTTCGCCCGACACCATTCGGCCCGAAGGAACCCACTACCGCACGCATTACGCCATCCACCTTATAGTCCGGATCGAAAAAATATTTGTTTCCCCACGGGTCCAACGGCACCTCATCCAAATAAGGGCCATCCCAGTTAGGAAAGTTGCCATCCGATCCGAGCAACCCGGCTGCATTTTCCGAAACATCCCAACGTTCAACACTGGAGTTTATGTTGCGCGGCTTCTGGTTCGGATAATGCCCGGTATCCCAGGCCAGCTCCAGTACAGCGGAGGCGATCACCTCGAGTTCCGCCTGCGCCCTTTCGACACTCACCTTCGTCTGAGCATTCCGAACCCCTAGTAAACCCAATGCGGCCAAGAGGCCCAAAATGGAAACAACAATCACCACTTCGAGCAGCGTAAAGCCCTCAATATATTTTTTCGCGTTCGTATTTAGATCAGACATTATTACCGCCACGCTATCTTTCCCACCCTGAGATCCCGATCACGTCCTGGTCTTCCGCTTCACTGCCCCCCGGCGGAATCGGCGCAGAATTAATAAAAGTAAACGCGTCTGAATTGCCGCTTTTGTACATATTGCCAGCCACCATTATCTGGCCGGCAATCATACCACCGCCGCTCATAGAAAAATCGCCATTCGGAACATACAGCAACCCTTCATAATCGCCCTGACTCGTGATTTTGACATCACCATCCCTGCTGATGAGCGTCGGATAGTCCCCGTACCGGGTCATGCCACCACTTAGACTGCTGTTAATATCGCCGGTAGCAATGACACAGCCGTTAATGGTCACCTGCCCACTGAGAGTCAGCGGACCGTTTACCCAAAGAATACCCCCCGGCGGAGAATAGGTTCCGCTCGCAGGGATTACCGGAGCCCCGTCATAAACCTGACCATGAGCCAAAGCCTCCTGATAATAAGGAATCAGATCAATATCAGGAAAATCAATCGGATCAACGGGCTCTCGCGATTGCACCCCGGTAATATTTTGAGTCTTGCCATCTATCGCCGGTGCTGTTGCATTTCCGTCCAACCCACAGGCATTACCTTTAAGTTCAATCTGATACGGCGAGTAGACATCGGCATCAACCTGCCCCGAGCCCGTAAGAACAAACGGCTGACTACTATGCATTTTAGTCCCGCTCCCATTATAGGTCCCGCTCCCGCTCCAACTTACCTGCCCGCCGGTAAAGACCGCATATTCCCAGGCCTCGCTGGCGTCATCATTTTCCTCGGCCGCTACCGTTTCCGTATAGTTGCGAACGGAGATGGCCGCAACATTCGAGGCGATTCCGCAATAGCCGACACAAGTCACCAGCACGGAATTACTGTTAACATTACTCAACGTGATATCATAAGACCCAATGCCGTAGTCCGCTTTCGGAAAGGATCCATCGTAGCGCTTGCTGAAATCTTTACGGAGCACGGAGTAGGCATAGTCCAGCCCGGCCTCGGAGTAAACAATCGCCTTGGCTCGATCACCAATCATTTTAACGCTGTGACAGCGCTGCATGCTGTATTTGACAACGCCAACTACCAGCAGGGTAGACACCGAAACTGCGGCCAGTACGGTGGCAAGGGCATACCCGCCTTTCCTGTGCTCTATTGCTCGCATCGTTTTCATGCCATCCTCCACCTATTTACCAGAATTCCTGGGGCGCAACTCGACAAACGCCTCCGAGCTGATCCGCTTGGTTTTTTTCTGAATGCCGTAAACATCCTTGTAGATCTCCAGTTTAACCACCACCGCTGATCTCAAGGCCTCTCCATCCACCTCCACCGAGAATGTGCCATAATCCGGCCCCTTGGTGAAAATGCCGCCAATATCCACCATACGCTCCTCGCCCGGCCAATCGATAGTTACATCCTTAAGAAGCGGGGTCTTGCTGCAGTCGGCACTGGACTTCAAGGTTGCCTGAAACTGAACATAGCGCTTCCGATCAGCCACCACCATCGCAGGCGAAGACGCACTGGCGGTCACATTGCTCCACACCGGTGCATCGGAAAGATTAAACTGCACGCCGGTCCGGACCTTAAATTCGATCGCAGTACCGGAAGGCAAATCGGCATCCCATTCAATATTATTAAAGTCCGGACTCTCCATCTGCGTGTCGTAAATAGGCGAGGTGTACGTCCCCTCCTTCTCATAGCGGGTTTCGATCTTACTGATGCCCAACACGCCGTTGGTAGACTGATACGGCAAGGAGGTCCAATCATTCTCGTTCCACGCGACCAGAAATTCCTCCTCAATGTAATAGGTGCCCTGGGACGCGCCATTAACCTGCTCCCAATACCTGGGCTCCACGTCCCCGTCCTCGTTACCCGGACCCAACCCATTAAAAAAGATATAAGTGATCAAGTAACTTTTATCCTTATCAATCTCATGATCAACCCAGTCAGATGTCCTGTAGTACCCTTGACCAAAACCCACAGACGGCAGACCATCAAACGTGATAATTGTCTCATCGTTCACCACAACCGGGCTCGGCAGCTCAGAATTCTTACACTCTCCGATTTTTGCCAAACGGATATTACAAGTGGCATTCGTATAGCTATTGGTCGCAGTATTAAAAGTAATCCGGCATTGTCCACCGCCAGCTTCCAGCCACCCGCCATTGACCATTTCGCTCCCGCGAACCAGCGTCCGAACGGTCGTATAAGACGCGTTGGTAAACGCAGGAAGGGCCCCCAGACCTGCACCTCCGGTCTGCGCCGAGGCCTCCCAAGCGGTAGTATTGCCATCAAGCTTAACCACAAAATCCTGCGGACTGAGAGTTTTATCAAACTCGATCAGACTTTTTTCACAGTTATGTCCAGTGGCGCGGAAGTTGGTTTCGTGCCAGAGGTCGTTATACAGCGTAAGCTTGAATTTCTGCCCCGTCGTGGTTGCCGGAAAATAGAGGTGATGATTCCCGCTCCATGAGCCCTGTTCCATATACTGCGCCACAGCCGCGGCGCCACTCTGACTCGTGACCGGCAACTGCGCCTCGCCCTCCCGCCTGTCACCGGAGGTGGAGGCAACCAACGTGTCCAACCCGATCTTATACCCGCTACTGGATGAATTCTTCCCGGTTACCTGAAATTCGATTTCGTGCGCGCCGGGACCCAGCAGACAATAGCCGACACTCGCAGACTGATCACGCGAAGGCACGGGGGCGTATGCATCATATGCCGAACGAGGCGTAATACTCCAATCGATCAGATTTTCAAACAACGCCCGACTTGTTGCGTTATTCCCATTGTACGTCCGGCTACCGACACCTTGCTCCACCACGTCATTCAACTGCTTTTGCCGCTCCAGATCACTCAAGGCAACATCGCGAGGAGAGAAGGTGGTAATACGCAACTCATTAGGGGACCCGGGCCAAATATGATAAATAATTGTCTTATCCCAGATAATGTTTCCGTTGGCATCTTTTTCGACCATCCCATCATTATCATCATCTTTTGCCAGAGGAAAACTGATGGCCGTATACGGACCCGCCCCTTCAGGGTAAAAGTGCATTTCATCAAGGGAAGAGAGTCGCATACTATTTCTTAAGCTTTCGATGGTGAGCTGAGCATCCATATCCAATTCGTTCTGCGCCTCAGTGAAGCGGGACTTTTTCATGGTATGCATCGTCCCGCTCATGACAAGCGCGGCCGTCAGTATGAACAGCGTGGCGGCCACAGAAACTTCCACCAGCGTGAATCCGCATCTTTTTTTCGAGTCGGACATCATTTTAAGGCTCCTTGTAGTGGGCGATATAGGTTTGCAGCTCTTCACCCTGCACCGTAAAGTCGAGGGTTCTACGATTTTTCACATCAACTCGAACCAGAATCTCAAGCAGAATAGAGCTGACATCGGTAACCGTGGTCGTACGACGAAAATAACCACCGGAATCTACCTCACCGAACTCATTCACCACGACATCCTTTTCCGCTAAGCCGTAAATGAGCTCAAAATCAGTATTGCGAGCTTTCTCAATTCTGTTTCTGGCCAGAACAGTAGCTTTGTAGCGAGAGCGGGCCACACTGGACAGCTCTCTGCCATGCAAAACCAGGCCGCACAACCCACTGATCACCACTGATAACACCGTAACGGCCATCAACACCTCGAGAATGGTGGTTCCCGCCTTATTGTTATTTCTCTTTCTCAAAATATTCACCTACTTTCCAAAAGAGCAGAAATCATGCCAAACCAGCACCACAGAACAACTTACCCTACGGCCCCCACCGCAACTCACACAAAACAAAAGCGTACTTATATTCATGCAATATCTGATCGATTTCCCAGAAAACAACATGATAAAGTGCGCACTGCTTTTAATTAAACACGGAAAAGAAAACATGAGCCTGATTCAGGAAGCATTAAAACTAAAAACCGAAGAAGAGAGCGAGCCACAAGCACCGCAACCCCCAGCACTCCCCCCAAAAACAGGCAAGCCCCGCAACATCAGACCGATAATCACGGC
>JBHORO010000059.1:0-2218 GCA_042566005.1 Verrucomicrobiota bacterium | reverse complement strand
AGCAGGCCGCATTTACGACCGGCAGGCTCAGTGGCAGAAGGCGCTGGATACCTACAGCGAGATTGAAAAAGCCACTTCCGAAAACGAGTTGAAGGCGCTGGCAATGAACCGCAGCGCAATTATCTATTACCGGCTCAATCAGTACAAAAAAGCGCACGCGCTGTTTGACGCGGTGGTGGCACGCTACCCGGAGAGCAAGGACGCGGAGCAGGCCTATTATATGCGCGGGTTCTGTCTGCTGCACTTGGGCGACTCGATCCAGGCACTGGAAACTTGCCGCAAATTCATTGAAACCTACCCGGAGTCAAAGTGGGCCACGGATGTGACCTTCTGGGCCGGCGAGTATCATTACAACCATGCGGACTACAAACAGGCCGAGGCCAGCTTTGCCTCGATTGCCGAGCGCTACCCGGAGCACACCATGGCCCCGCACGCGCTCTACTGGGCCGGACGTTCCGCCACCGCCCAGGAGCAGTTTACCAAGGCGATGGAATATTACAGTGCTCTGGCGAAGAACTATCCGGAAAGCGGACGCCTGGAAGAGGCGCGCTTTGCCCAGGGCGAAGTGCTCAGCGAGCTGGGTGATTTCACGCGCGCGATCCTGGCGTTCGACGAGGTGATTAAAAACTACCCGGAGAGCTACCTGTCCGACCTGGCATGGGGCCGCAAAGGGGACTGCCACTTCACACTCGGCGCAGAAGAAACTGCGCGCTACAAAGAGGCGCTGGCGGCCTACCAGGTCCTGTTGCAGAGTGCAGGCGCATCGCGGGCATTGCGCTTGCAGGCGCAGTATAAAATCGGGCGCTGCGAAGAGAAATTGGGCCACACGACCGAAGCGCTGTCGCACTACACCTCGTTGATGTACTCCTACCTGAACGGCGAGATCGAGGCGGCGCCGGAAAACATTCTCTGGTTCACGCGGGCGGCATTCGGCGCGGGTGCCCTCAAGGAAGAGTCCGAAGAGTGGCGCGAAGCGGTAAATATTTACGAACGCGTCCTGGAAGCCAAGGTTCCGGCAGCGGATGAGGCTCGGAAACGCATTGATTCGATTAAACAGAAATACTTCTATCTGTTCTAAATGACGATTAAACAGGGGACAAACGACTACCCCGCAAACCACATCAGGAATAACTCATGTTTGAAATTTTAAGCAAAGGCGGAATCATCAGTTGGATTATCGTGCTGAACAGCATGGTCGCAACCGTGATTTTCTTCGAGCGACTGCTGCACCTGCACCGTGCTCAGATTAAGACGAACGATTTTCTGGAGGGCATCTACACCATCGTGCGCCGCGGCAACATTCCGGAGTCGATCAGCATGTGCGATAACACGCCGGGTCCGGTGGCCCACGTAACGCGCGCGGCACTCCTTCATTTTGACCTGAGCCACAATGAGATGACCAACGCCGTGGAGCACGCAGGAATGGAAGAGATCCCGCGCCTGGAGCAGCGCCTGCGCGCCCTGATGACTGCGGCCCAGCTGAGCCCGTTGCTGGGCCTGCTCGGAACGGTGCTCGGCCTGGCCACCACCCTGATTTCACTGGAAGGCAACGCACCGCTGGTGCACATCGGCGATGTATCAGGCGGCATGTGGTCGGCACTGATCTGCACAGCGATCGGGCTGATTGTGGCGATCCCGGCCTACGCCGGTTATAACCTGCTGGTTTCCCGCGTCGAGGGACTGGTGCTGGATATGGAGCAGGCCTCCACAGATATCGTGCACTTCCTGCTCCAGACACGCAAAGAGGAGTCCCGCTAATGAATCAGCGCCCCACTTACGAGCGCCTGATCGACTTCCACCGTCGCTTCAAAGCGAAGCACCATTTCGCGCGCGGATACAGCTTCGCCGCCGTAATGCTGAATGCGGCCCTGTTGCTGCTCGGGTTCTATATCCTGAACAGCCATTTTGTGCTGCAGCCGGGCATCCAGCTGGAACTGCCGACAGCCCCGTTTGCCGATGGCGTCCCGTTCCTGCAGTCAACGATCGTGACCCTATCGCGCGACGGCTCGATTTTCTGCGACGATGAACGCACGACGGTCGACGGTCTGAGCGACGCCTTTGCACGCGCGGTTCACGCCAATCCTAACCGCACGCTTCTCATCGAGGCCGACAAACGCGTGCAATACGGCCGACTCGTCGAGGTATACAACAAGGCTCAGGCGGCCGGTATTCAGAAGATCATGATGGCCACGCGCGCGTCTTCACTGACGGGCAAATC
>JBHORO010000058.1:0-2270 GCA_042566005.1 Verrucomicrobiota bacterium | reverse complement strand
GAGTTGATCTCCAACAGAAGAGGCCCTTTGTGTGAGCGGATAATATCCACACCGGCCACTTTCAAACCCATGGTCTTAGCTGCATTGACTGCCAGCCTTTTCTCCTCAGATGTAACGGCTACGGCCTGAGCAGTTCCGCCTTGATGTAGATTCGCACGGAACTCTCCGGGAGCCGCTGAACGCTGAATGGATGCAACGACCTTATTATCAATAACCAGACAGCGCAGGTCTTTTCCGTCCGCCTCTTTTACGAACTCCTGCACGAGCAGATTGGCACGCAACGACTTAAATGCATTAATAACACTTTCTGCCGCCTTTTTTGTTTCCGCCAGCACCACACCGCGGCCCTGAGTACCTTCCAGCCGACCATATCAATCAGATCGCACGTATCAATAGGCGAGTTTGCGAAGCCGGTCGTAGGAATATTTAAGCCGCTTTTCAGCAGTAGCTGAAGTGAATAAAGTTTGTCGCGGGACTGGCTGATCGCCGCTGATGAGTTCAGGCTGTATACTCCCATGCTTTCAAACTGTCGCGTTAAAGCGCAACCGTAGAAGGTTATGCTGGGTTTAATACGCGGGATAACCGCATCCAGATCGTTCAGAATTGTTCCGCTGCGATAGTGAATTTCCGGCATCTTTGCATCCAGCTTCATATAACAATCGCGAATGTTGTAAAACTGGATCTGATGCCCTCGCTCTTCGCCCGCCTCAATGATGCGGCGATTGCTGTACAAGTTCGGATTACTGGCCAATAGCCCGATGCGTAAACCTTTGAGTGGCCGGGAAACATCCGTATACAACGCCTCTGCATCTGCTTTCTTCAGCTCGCGCATGCAGCAGGTGGCCGACGGATCGACCAGCATACGTCCCTGCATCGCTTCGCGGCCAAGCAGCATGCGGAATCCCATCGTATCGCGATCGGCTAACGTCAGCTCAATGTTCCAGCTACTCCCGCCAATGGAAACCGACGTGCGAATCACATAACGCTTCTGAGAGGTACCAGTAGAACTCTTGATTACTCGACGGTCGATTACGCGTGCTTCACAGCGGACGGTGGTCCGGCGATTATTCTGCAACGGAAAAACATCAAAACTGACCCAGTTCTCCCCTTCCCGTTTGAATGGCTGGACATTAGCCGCGTGGATCGCCGAAGTCTTGGCGCCTGAATCAACACGAACCTTAATCGCAGGAATTCGCAATTCCGGCAATTCGCACCACTCCGCACTACCCACGATCATTTTTTCATTTCTATTAGGCATTCTTATCCTCACACAACGACACACAGCGTCGTCCTTGTTATACAACCATAAAGTCGGCCGTGCCGCGGCACCCCATATAATCAAAGTGCCGTCCTTATACGCCCCCTCATCAAGAAAAGTCAGCTTTAAATTTGCGTGTTCTCGACTGTAAATAGCCTCGCGCGACCACGCACGGCATATGGGCACAAACAAAGGTCGGCTTTGCCGACCTTTTGATTATTGATAACCCTGCTTGTTTAAGACGTTCTTTATTTTCATTGGAGCGTTTTGTTTCGTCAAAACGACTACCCGTTCCGACAAAGCGGAACGCCCCATGAACGCCTGATAAGGCGGCGTTAAAATGTGTATGTCACAAAGAGGCGTGCGTCGGAGGCGGTTGTATCGGAGCGACCGCGCTTGCCGTCACGGTGCGCCGCCCCACCCTTAAATGCGACCGTCAGATTTTTCGTCAAAGGATGCTTCACAACCACGTCCAGCTCCTGTCCATTGAAGTCCGTTTTGTCGTGGTTGTGCCACGTATGGTTGTAAAGCGTGTAGAAAACAGTTTTGCCGCACTTTGTGACCGCCTTCAGATAGGCGGTGTCTGCCCCTTCATTAAACATGGCCGGATAAATCATCAGAGATGAGCCGAGAGCATGGTTGATGCCGGTACTTACCTCTTCAAATCGTAAGGTTCCGCCTTTAACTCCGAAATAGCCGGACTCCAGTGTGGTCTTGCCGATTTTCTGCTGAACGGATAATCCGAATGCATCAGCGTCATATTCACTGATATCGTCATATTCGCCCACAGAGCTTTCATGGCGATAATATCCGAGCAGTGCGGCATCATCTGTAAGATGATATTTTACACGCGTACCAACCAGGTTCGCTACATCGTAGGCATAGGCGTCAAAGGCCGCGACCTCAAAGCTCTCACTGATTTGGCAGGACACTTCGCCCCAGGTTACGCTATCTGTATCAGAACCCGCCCCAAGCTTTTCTCCGACGTTCTCGAACTTCCAGTTGTCCTCAT
>JBHORO010000057.1:0-2295 GCA_042566005.1 Verrucomicrobiota bacterium | reverse complement strand
ATAATCTCATCGAACTCCTTGAACACAGCCTCACAGGAATCGGCCGAGCTCAGATCATAGCCGCCGGAAAAAGTGTGGCAGGTATCAAGGCAGACTCCGATCCGGCTTTGGTCTTCAATCAGATCCATGATGAATTTGATCTGCTCAAACTTGAAACCGAGGTTCGTGCCCTGCCCGGCCGTGTTTTCGATCACAGCCTTGACGCCCTTCGTCTCCGCCAGCGCAAGATTGACCGACTCCGCAATGCGGGTCAGACACTCCTCTTCCGTGCATTTTTTGAGATGACTGCCCGGGTGAAAGTTAAGCAGAGAAAGGCCGAGCAACTCACAGCGCTGCATCTCATCCAGAAAGGCCGCGCGCGATTTGGCCAGTGCCTCGGGATCAGGGTTACCCAAATTGATCAGGTATCCGTCGTGCGCGAGAATTGCCTCAGAAGCGTATCCGTGCTCTTCGCAGTTCTGCTTAAACTGGGTGATGTTATCATCCGTCAGCGGCTTAGCTTTCCACTGTCGTTGATTTTTGGTGAACATTGCAAATCCGGTCGCTCCAAGAGCCGCGGCATTCAGGGGCGCATTTTCGACCCCTCCGGCAATACTGACATGTGCTCCAATATATTTCATAAGCCGCAGAGAATGAAGCAGGCTGACGCCCCGTAAAAGAACACCGCAACACACCCTTACATGCCTTCGCCGTCGCTTTTCAATCAAACTGAAGATCGGATTACTTTTCTTCCGATTCTTCCGTTTTCTCACCTTCCGGCGCAGCCTCTTCAGCAGGAGCCGCTTCCGGTTCCTCTGCAGCAGAAACAGCTTCTTCAGCCGGAGCTTCAACGGACTCAGCCGGTTCAGCAGCCGGAGCAGCCTCTTCAGCCGGAGCTTCAACGGACTCAACCGGTTCAGCCGCCGGAGCAGCCTCTTCAGCCGGCGCCTCCGTTGCTGCAACTTCCGCCTCAGCCTTTTCAGCTTCAGCTTTAGCCGCCTTTTCAGCCTCGGCCTTCTCGGCCGCTTCCTTGGCCTCTTCCTCTTTGGCCGCGCGGATCTCCGCAGCAATCTTCGGTGCGTTTTCGATATGGTGCTGCACGGATGCCATCGCTACGGCATTTTCGGTTTTACCCGCAAACTTCTGACCCGGCATTCCAACGGTACCGTCAAAGTATTCGATGATATGGCCTTTTTCCAGCAACCATGCCAGTTCCGTCGCAACCTTGGAATCACCCTCGTCGGATCCGCCTTCCGGACGAAGCGCTTCGACGATTTCCTGACGCGTTTTACCGCTATGCTCGGAAATGTAATCAAACACCTCTTTAATTTCGTTGGCGACTTTATCCGTCCCCAGCTTCGCCGGCTGAACGGAAGTAACAAAGTTTACTTTGCCGCCGAACTTGAAGAGATAGAGCTTCATATGACGGAAAGCTGAACGCAGAGCGATCATCAACGTGAAGGGGAAACGAGCCTCTTTACGCAGATGAAATTCGATCGTCTTCTTGAGCTTTTCGTCCGTCAGATTTTCCAGCATCGTGCCCGGCATTACCGCACGCTTGGCGCGGGTAACTTCTTTCGGGATCACGTTAGCCGCCATGTATTTTTCAGCCTCAACACGGCTCATCGGCGCAGCTTCTTCAGCGCCCTTAAGCGTATAGTGAACCTGCTTCTTGGTGGACTCCTGCCACTTGGCAATCGTCTCCTCATCACGCACCATCTCAATACGTTTCTTGTATTCTTCCAGCGGCACCTGCGGATAGCGGGCGCGGTGCACCTCTTCCACCTTCGTGCCATAGCTGTGATGGTTCGGCGGGCCGAGCAACTCGCCGCTCATACCGCAACGGCCGATGCAGACAAAGTTACCGGTAATGCCTTCCGTCTCCACTTCCTGCGAGTCGAAGAACATATCCATGTGCTCTTTAATGACGTGTACTTCCAGCAGCGGCAGGCTGGACGAAATCATCTGGCACTGCTTGCACTGGAATGCGCGAATGTTGTCCTCTTTGTCCACGCTCTCCACTTTAATGCGGTAGAACGACGGCTTAGCGACAAAGCATTTAGCAACCTCAGCCAGCGGGTAGGCGCGTTTGGAGTGGTGCAGTTCGCGAACCACAGCAGAAAGACGCTCCTGATCCGGCAGAAAACGAATTTCAACCGGTAAGGGTTCAAACGGCTCACGAGCCGGACGCGTACGGGGAGCCGAACGCTCGGGACGGCGCGGCTTCTCCATGCGACGCGAACGCTCCTGTCCCTGCTGCGGAGGACGCTTGCCTTTACGCGGCTTGCGGCCAGATTCCTGTCGCGGCTTAAACGC
>JBHORO010000056.1:0-2321 GCA_042566005.1 Verrucomicrobiota bacterium | reverse complement strand
CGGCCGGAGCCATGATTTCAACATTAGGGTTTCTTAAATTTTTCATAAGCCGATCATTTTCTGACAGTTCAGGGTGTTTCTCAAGTCGATTTTTGGTGCGTTAATCCTGGCCCATTACACCGTTTTTGCGATGGGCGATGATTTGCGGGATAATTGTAATGGCGATGCCGGCCAGAATAATGACTCCGCCGACCAGTACGGATCGACTCAGTTTTTCTCCTAACATCAGCCAGGCCAATAGCGCGGCGATGAACGGTTTCAGGAAAAAGGTCATCGACCCGAGCGACGCTTCGACATGCGAAATGCCGTAGAAGTAGAAAAGGTAGCCAAATCCCGTCGCCACTACGCCGAGGTAGAGCACGCCCAGCCAGCCGGTAATGCCGCAGTTCCATCCGCCCAGCCCTTCCAGCCCGAGTGTGATTGGAACCAGGAAAAGGCTGCCGAACAGTCCGGCCGCGCAAGTGATCGTCAGTGCCCCGTAATTGGGAACCGCTTTTTTCAGTAGTACGGTATAAAAGGCGAAGCAGATCGCGGAGACAAACATCAGGATCACCCCGACAAAGGATGGACTGCCGGTCTGCTCAAAGTTGAATCCGATCCAGGAGATGCCGGCGAGGCACAAGCCGACGGAGACGATTTTGCCGGCGCTCACTTTTTCGCCTAACAGGAACGGGGCAAATAGAGCGACAAAGGCCGGATTGCAGCTGAAGATGATCGCAGCCACGTTCGCCGGGCAGTATTTAATGGCGAGGTGATAGATCCCGATCGTGATGGTAACCCCGATCACCCCGAGCTTTGCGAATTCGACGTAATCTTTTTTACAGAGGTTGCGTCCGTTGCCGTTGTTCCTCAGCACGGCGGGCAACAGGATCGCTCCACCGATAAAAAAGCGCAGGAACGCCAACCGGAACGGAGGCATGTCCACTTCAATCATTTTTGAGACCACTTCAATGCTGCTGAAAACAAGAATGCCCAACAAAAGCGCAATGATCCCTTTTAACGAATCTCTCATTCTGTAAATCCCCTTGAAACCCTGCCCGCAAAATGGTTTTGTGCATTCCGCTGTTTGCCCAACGTAAAAGGATACTTTGTACCAGCAAACCGCCCTGCCCGCCAGCAGGTTCAGCTAAAAACGCGTGGCGTAGATATAAGGAGAATACCGTAATGGCTTTTGAGAAGATGCCGATGACCCCGGAGCAGGAACAGGAAAACGAAAAAGCGATCTGGTATCATGTGATCCCGTTTGTGCTCTGGCTCTTTTTTCTGAAACTTGAGTTGTTTCAGCCGCATTGGAATTACGCCTTCATGACCGTGTTCACCTCCGCCCTGCTACTCTATTTTCGGCCCTGGCGCTGGTATGAGCCGTTGAAACTGAAAAACCTGCCGTGGGCAATTTTAGCCGGCGTCGGAGTTGCGGTGATGTGGGTCATCATGGAGCACGAGGTTGTCATTAAAGCGATGCCCGGCGTTGCCGAATTTTACGAACGCTATCTGGTCGGAACGTGGCCGATCGGTGTCCTGCGCGACGCCCCCGAAATATCAGACAAATGGGTTAAGTTTAACGGCGAGCTGCTGCACCAGTACGACCCGAAACTGACCGGCTGGCCTCTCTTCTGGGTGCACATGTTCGGCACATCGATTGTAGTCGGTGTTTTTGAAGAGTTTTTTTGGCGCGGCTTTCTCTATCGTTGGATGCTCGGCACCCCGTTTACCAAAGTCCCGCTCGAACGCTTTAACTGGAAGATGTGGCTGGCCATCGCGCTGATGTTTGCCACGGTGCACGTCGAATGGTTCGTTGCCATCCTGTGCGGCCTGATTTACGGCATTCTGATCATAAAAACGCGCGATATTTGGGCCGGCATCATCGCCCACGCCCTGACCAACTTCCTGCTCGGACTCTACGCCATCCACTGTGGCTACTGGCAATTCTGGTAATCGGCAATGGAATCCATGATTGAACTATTAAGAGAACGCCGGACCATCCGCAGGTATGAGACGCGCGCGGTTGAGGCGCAAAAGGTTGAGCTGTTGAAAGAGACGCTTCTGCGCTCTCCGAGCTCACGCAATTTCCGTCCGTGGGAGTTCTGTTTCGTAAGCGACGCCGCCAAGTTGGTTGAACTTTCCGAATGCAAACCGCACGGAGCGGCCTTTCTGGCGGGCGCCCCGCTCGGGGTAGTCATTTGCGCCGATCCGGCCAGATGCGATGTCTGGATCGAAGACGCGAGCATTGCCGCTATCCTGCTGCAGCTGACCGCACAGGACCTGGGACTGGGCTCCTGCTGGCTGCAGGTTCGTAATCGTCAGCACTCCGGTGGCGACGA
>JBHORO010000055.1:0-2440 GCA_042566005.1 Verrucomicrobiota bacterium | reverse complement strand
ATTGAAAGTCTCCCCGATTACTATCGGAACCTGGCAAAAAAATGTGATCCGGATGATTCACGAACTCGGAGATCTGGGCATCAACGCGATCGACACGGCTGAGTAGTACATCCGAACGCCGCGTCGGCCCGGATCATAGGCGCATAGATGACTCCACTCCACCGACAATCCCGCCAAGCCTGGAGAGTTCACTGACGCGATTGAATACACGGATCACATCGATGCCTACCTCTATCACTGCGAGCCGAATATCGCCGACCTTGACGCGGGCTGTGAAATTCTGGAAAAGGCCAAAGAGCAGATCCAGGAATGCATAGCAGAACTGAAGTAAGTCCCTGTTACCGCGACGAATTCGATGCGGCAATGCGACAACTACGCGTTATGGTACGGATGACCGTCGACGATGGTGAAGGCGCGGTAGATAGCTTCCAAAAGCACGACGCGTGCAACACCACCGGCCATAACCAGCGATGAAATGGCCCACACCTCATCCGCCCGCACACGGACGCTGTCGGCCAGGCCAAGCGCCCCGCCGATCACAATTACAATGCGGCGCTTACCGGCCATCTTACCGCCCCCTTGCCGCAAGTCCCGCATGAGTCCCGCCATCTGGTTTGTGGTCACGGCCTGTCCGCGCTCGTCGCAGGCGATCAGGTAATCGTCGGGCTTCAGCGTTTTAAGGATACGTTCGGCCTCGGCTTTTTTAACCATTTCCGGCTGCCGATCGACGCGTTCATCCTTATATTCCTGCAGCTGCACACCGTAGGATTTAAGGCGCTTCATATATTCACTCTGCGCCTCAACCAACTGCTTCGGCTTAATTTTTCCAGGAACCAGAACCGTGACTTTCATTTCAAACCTCGTTACGCGTTACGGCCGCAGCATTTCTTGAATTTTTTACCGCTGCCGCAGGGGCAGGCGTCGTTACGGCCGACGGTTCCCGGTAACGGCATATGCAGGGCCGGCTCCGGGGCGAGTGGTTTGTTTGTGCCGTACTTCATCATAATTTCCGCCGGCGAACGCTGTTGCTGAAGCAACCCGGCCATTTCGGTCATATCATCATCGATATGGTTGAAAAACTTCTTCAGCCCAGCACACAGATAACTGAGGCCAAACTCGCCGTCCGGGGTTTTAATGATGCGGTGCTTCGGGCACTCGCCGTTACAGGCAAATAGATAGGCACAGTCACGGCACAGGTCCGGGAGTTCGTCGCGCTTCGCGTCGCCGAACTGGCACTGCAGGTCGGAATCGAGCATATCCGCAAATTCGTCGGTCATAATATTACCGAGCTTGTTCTGCGGATAGACGTAATGGTCACAGGAGTACACGTCGCCGTTATGCTCCAGCGCAACCGAACGACCACACGTCGGATGAGAGACGCAAGTGCCGCCCGGCACGCCGACCCATTTTGCGAGCGCGGTGTCGAAATGGTTCACAAACACACGGCCGACATCATGGCGCACCCATTCATCGTAAATACCGATCAGGAAATCGCCGAACTGCTCAGGCTGCACGCTCCAGCTGGTTACCGGCGAGTCGACATCCTCCTCCCAGCGCCCGAGAATCGGAGCCTGGCACAAATCATAACCCTGCGCGGCGGCTGCCTCCGTCGGCTTGCGCTCCACCAGCGGGATGAACTGCATAAAGTTGGAGCCAATCACATTCTTAAGGTATTCATAAACTCGCTTCGGGTGATCACCCGTCAGGCGGTTGATGCAGGAGAGCGTATTAAACTCGACCCCGTGCTTGCGCAGCAGCTTTGAGGTTTCGAGCAACTTGGCGGAAATGGGCTCACCTTTTTTGGTAACGCGGAACGGATCGGTCAGATCCGGCGGGCCGTCGACAGACAGTCCGACCAGGAAATTTTCTTCGGCGAAAAATTCGCACCATGCGTCATCGATCAATGTTCCGTTGGTCTGGAAGCCGTTCAGGATCTCTTTGCCGTCCGCATACTTTTTCTGCAGTTCAACCACACGCTTGAAAAAATCAATGCCCATCAGCGAGGGTTCGCCCCCCTGCCAGCCGAAGTCGATCTGCGGAATGGGGCTGGCGGCAATGTAGTTTTTGATAAACTGCTCAAGCACCTCATCACTCATGCGGAAATTCTTTTCATCAGAAAAGAGCGTTGCTTCCTTTTCGAGATAAAAGCAATAGACACAGGCCAGATTACAAATCGGACCGATCGGCTTCGTCAAAACGTGAAATGGGGCTTTAGCTTTTTTAATGCTCATATCAACCTTCTTTAGGCACAAATACCGTGATTCAAAACCATCATATTACCCCAACAACCCCGACACATGCAAACCCTGCGCCCGGAATCTTGGGAAACACCCTTCACGAGTACTGATTTAAATGAAAAACAGAGCCGAACCCCCGGAGTGCATTCCGTGAAAAAGCATTCAGCATAACCCGGCCCGCCTGCTGAAGTCCGCCTGACCGG
>JBHORO010000054.1:0-2519 GCA_042566005.1 Verrucomicrobiota bacterium | reverse complement strand
AAGAGGACCTTCTTTCCGCCTTTCAGGCTGGAGCCGATGATTTCATTACTAAGCCGTTTGACCGCGATGAGTTGATGTCCCGTATTCGGGTGGGTCAACGCCTCGTTGAAAAGCAGATGCTGCTTAATTCGCTGATTGATTCTATTCCGGATGCCGTTTTCTTTAAAGATGTTGAAGGCGCATACTTGGGCTGTAATCCGGCTTTCGCCAAGATGCTCGGCAAACAGCGCTCGGAAATTATCGGGAAGCGTCTGGATCCGGATTCTGGATTCCTTCGTCATTGTTCCCGTCTGGCGGAACAGGTAGTCCAGAAACACGAATCGTTCCGTTTTGAAGAGGATATTCGCTCGGGCGAAGGCGAGGAACGACTCTTTGACAATATTATTGCTCCGATTCAGGGGCCGGGCCACTCGGTGACCGGCGTAATTGGTATTTGCCATGACATTACGGATATCAGCCGTATCGAGAGTGAGCATCGTCAGCTGGGCAAAGTAATTGAGCAGTCGACTGAGGCGGTCGCGATTACGGACACCGACGGTAATTTGGAATACGTAAACAGTGCTTTTGAGTCGCTGACAGGTTATGACCGCGACGAGATTGTCGGTCGGAACATATGCGTTTTGAAGAGCGGTAAACATGACGCAGAATTTTACAAAGATCTGTGGGATACGGTCCTGAGTGGACAGACTTGGTCCGGCTATGTCATGAACCTGCGTAAAGACGATTGCCTTTTCGAAGCGGAGTCGGTTGTTTTTCCGGTTCGTGATCGTAAAGGGGATATCGTCAACTTCGTGTGTATGATGCGTGACGTGACCCAGGAACGCTTACTGGAAGAACAGTTGCGTCAGTCGCAGAAGATGAATGCGATCGGTCAGTTGGCCGGCGGTGTGGCGCACGACTTTAACAACCTTTTGATGGTTATCCGTAACAGCGCCCAGTTCATTAAATCTGCTCTGCCAGAGGACTCGGAATCCAGCGAGGATGCCAGCGCGATTATGGACGCGGCGGATCGTGCGGCTAAGCTGACTCGTCAGTTGCTTGCCTTTTCCCGTAAGCAGATCCTGGATACGAAGCTGGTCGACCTGAATGAAGCTGTGCGGGATGTGGAGTCCATGTTGGTTCGCCTGATGCCGGAAAATATCCAAGTTGAGGTAAAGTTGGATGATGAGCCCTGCATCGTCCGGGCCGATATCGGCCAGCTTGAACAGGTGATCGTGAGTATGGCGATCAACGCCCGCGATGCCATGCCGGACGGCGGTTTCCTCAGCATTGAGACTCGTAAGGTATTAATTACCCCTGATCATTCCCATGGGTTTATTGATATCGTTAAGACATTCGGCACGTACGCTGTGTTATATTTGAGCGATACGGGCGTGGGTATTGATAAGAAAACGCAGGAGCATATCTTTGAGCCCTTCTTCACCACAAAAGGGGTGGGTAAAGGGCCGGGGCTTGGCTTGTCCACGGCTTACGGCATTATCAGGCAGCACGATGGGCATGTGTCTGTCTACAGCGAGCCGGAGAAAGGTTCGACGTTTAAGGTTTACCTTCCGCTTCAGAATGAAGAGGCGCAAAAAGAGGTGAAAATTGAGGCGCTGGATGGAAGCACCGGAAACGAAACCATCTTGCTGGTGGAGGACGAGCCGTTCGTTTTGAGCATTGGTGTGCGTATGCTGAGAAGCTTGGGTTACACCGTCCTGTCTGCCCCTAATGGCGTGGAAGCGCTTAAGGTTTTGGAACAGCACCCGGGGGTGGATCTGCTCGTTACTGATGTGGTGATGCCGGAAATGGGCGGAGTCGAGCTGGTGCAGCAGGTCAATCAGTTGCATCCGGCAATTAAGGTTCTCTTTACGTCCGGGTATTCCGAGTTCCATATAAAAGAGAGCAACTTGTTGGATGAAAACTCCAACCTGTTGCAGAAACCGTTCGAGTTCGCGCAGGTGGCCGATAAGGTCCGTCAGGTCCTTAATTCTAACTGATTGAGTTGCCGGCCATAAAGCCGCTCGAGAATGCCCACTGCAGATTATAGCCTCCGCACGGGCCGTCCAGATCCAGTACTTCACCCGCAAAATAGAGCCCGCTGATCAGCTTGCTCTGCATGGTGCCCGGATCAACTTCTTTAAGGGAAACTCCGCCCCGCGTGACCATCGCTTTTTCAAATCCTTCGGTGCGCACAATCGCGAGGGGGCACCGGGTGAGTAACTCTTCCAGTTTTTCAGCCTGCGGGCGCGACAGCTCCGATGCCTTCATTTTCAGGGAGATGTCTGCCAGCTCACAGAAAACCTCGGCCATTGCGTTAGGCAGAATCGTCTTGAGGTGATTCACCAGCAGCTTTTTACCTTCCTGAGTGCGCCAGCGTTTGAATACTGCCTGTGCGTCGAAATCGTTCGGGATAAAATTAATGAGCACCGTCACGCTGTCGCTCTTCTGGAGGGCGGAGGAAATCGAGCCGGAAAGATTGACCACCATCGGGCCGCTGATGCCGCGGTGGGTGAAGAGCAGGTCGCCGGTTTCGCCCT
>JBHORO010000053.1:0-2719 GCA_042566005.1 Verrucomicrobiota bacterium | reverse complement strand
CTCCGCCGCGTACCATGTTGACGTAAAACGGCTCGAAAACCTTGCGGTGTTTGGCCAGTGCGTCGGCGAAGGCGGCACCGCCGGTGACGTCCTGCCAGATTTCGGTCAAGACGGCTTTGAAGCGTTCGTGCGGGCAGAGCTCTGCCTGCGTTTTCAGGGCCTGCTCCAGCGGAACCCCGGCGTCGAGCAGAGAGGATGTTTCCGAGGTGAACTCCATCAGGTTGCGCAGCGAGATGCGTCCTCCGAGCGAAAGCGTCGGCGATGCACCCGCGCCGCTTTCTTCGCCCGCCTCGCAGATGTTGAGTACGACCAGTCCGGTCTGTTGCAGCTGGCGTACGGCCTGAGGCTGTGCGTGTGCTTCAATTGAGCCGTTGCGCGGTTGGCCGTCGCTGGTGATCGCTTTGTAGGAAAATTTAATCATGTGCTATTCCCTAGCTCCACTGGGTAACGCGACGTACTTCTTCGCAGGTGGTCTGTCCGTTGAGGATTGAGTGCCAGCCGGTTTCGCGCAGGAGCTTCATTCCGTTTTTGCGGCCGAGTTCGCGGATCGGTCCGGCTTCCGCCGTACGCTGAATCAGTGAGCGCATCTCGTCATTCACTTCCATCAGCTCATAGAGGCCGACCCGGCCGTAGTAACCGGTGCCGTCGCATGCGTCACAGCCCGCACCGTGCTTGAAGGTGTAGCTTGCTTCGGTCGCCTGCTGGAAGTCCAGCAACTGGCCGTGGCTGAATTCAACATCCTCCGCGCAGTAGGGGCAGACGCGGCGACAGAGTCGCTGGGCGAGCACGCCACTGAGCGCCGAGGCGATCAGATAATTTTCCACGCCCATGTCTGCCAGTCGCGCCACGCTGCCGGCGGCATCGTTCGTGTGCAGCGTACTCAGCACCATGTGACCGGTCAGGGCGGCCTGAATGGCGATGTCTGCCGTTTCGGCATCGCGGATCTCGCCGACCATTACAATGTCGGGGTCCTGTCGCACAATCGAACGTAGCCCGTTGGCGAAGGTCATGCCGGTCTTGGAATTCATCTGGATCTGGTTGATGCCCGCCAGCCGGATTTCGACCGGGTCTTCAATGGTAATGATTTTGACCGCATCACAATTCAGGTGGGAGAGGGCCGTGTGCAGCGTGGTCGTTTTACCGCTGCCGGTCGGGCCGGTTACGAGTACGAAGCCCTGTGGCTGCTCGATGATATTCGTAAAGGTTTGCTGTTCGTGTTCGGGCATGCCGAGGCTACCGAAATTAAGTTCAACGTGCTGGAGGCTGAGCAGGCGGATGACGATGCCTTCGCCGTGGATGGTCGGGGTGGTGGCAACACGCATATCAAGATCGTGCCCCTCAACCGTCGTTTTAATACGACCGTCCTGCGGGATGCGCCGCTCGGCAATATCGAGATGTGCCAACAGTTTAATGCGCGAGGTGATGGCGGCATGATGCTTTTTGTCGATACGGTCGGTTTCGTGCAGTACGCCGTCCACACGGTAGCGGATGCGCAGGCTGTATTCGTCGGCTTCAACATGAATGTCCGAAGCCCGTTTTTCAACGGCGCGGGAAATGATCAGGTTAACCATGCGCACGACCGGGGCTTCCAGGGCGAGATCGCGCAGATGCTCTTCACCTTCGCTCCAGTTGTCACCTGCCTCGAATGTTTCGGCTTCCGCCAGATTGAGTTTAGTTGCCGCAAACTGATGCGCCTGTTCGAGCGCCTTTTCCATTTGCGGATGTGTGACAAGCTGGATCGGCGGGTTGCCGTGGTGGCGGATCGCTTCCAGCGTGGCGCTGTCGGTCGGGTCGTCAATAATTGCGCAGGCGGGCTCATCACCCTCCGCCGTCAAAAAGAGAACGCGGTGCTCGAGCATGAATGCATACGGCAGGGTTTCATCGAGATGCAGGCATTCATCCGGATGGGTACGTGTGCAGAGCGGGATGCCGCTCTGCTCGGCCAGCGCCTCGGTCAGTGCCTCCGGTGATAGCTGACCGGACTCGACCAGCCTTTCACCGATGCGTGGACCGTTCAGGTCAGAGGCCTGCTGTCGGAGGACGGCCTGAAGCGCGTCGCGGCCGATGGCATCCGCTGCAACGAGGATGTCTCCTAACTGTCGGTATGCCATTACTGCACCTCCGCTTTAGCGGGGGCCGGGTCTTTCTCAATATTGTAGAGCGTGCGGACATCTTTGACGTCCAGCGAGCCCAGTACCTTGTTGCGGTATTCCGCGGTCAGCGAATCGGCTTGGCTGACGTTTTCGATTACGCGCGGGGTGAGGATCATCAGGATTTCGGAGCCGACTTTAGATTTAACATTGCGACTGAACAGATATTTGATTATCGGGATGCGGCTCAGGATCGGGACGCCGATCGAGTATTCCACATCCTTGCGCTGGATCAGGCCGCCGAGTACCAAAGTCTGGTTATCGAAAACCTGCAGGCTGGATTTGAGTTCGCGGGTACGGAAGCGCGGTGCTTCGTCGCTGGAGTTTTCCTCATCCACCTGTTTCAGTTCCTGTTCGAGCGCGAGGGTGACCATGCGGTTGTCGTCGATATGCGGCGTAACCTTCAGCGAGATTTTGGCATCGCGGTAATCATAGGAGAATGTTTCGCGGCCGGTGTCGCTGACACTGCTCTGTTTAACGGGAACTTCTTCACCAAAGGAAATCTCCGCCTCCATGCCGTCGCGTGTCAGAACGGTCGGCGAGGAGAGCACCTGCAGGCGGTTGTCTTC
>JBHORO010000052.1:0-2788 GCA_042566005.1 Verrucomicrobiota bacterium | reverse complement strand
CTGCTTGGCCAAGCGCATATTAAAACCGGGATAGTCGACCGTGAAAACCAGATCCGGCTGACGCTTCTCTGCCTCAGCCAGCGTGTTGCTGAAGATGCGCCGGAAGAACGGATATTTTTTCAGCACTTCGACCACGCCAATTACATCCATCTCGTCGATCGGCTGAATAATCTCTACGCCCTGCTCGGCCAGTTTATCGCCGCCGATCCCCCAAAACTCAACTTCCGGGCAGTGCTGCTTGAGCAGTTCGATCACCTTGGCTGCATGCATATCGCCGGATGTTTCACCGGCCACTACGAGGACGTTCTTTTTCATTCGGGGCGATCCACTACTAGAATTGTGAGGTTCAGAGCATCAGCCATTTCGATGACCTTCTCTTTTTCAAGGATGATGGCGCGGCCGGCTTCCAGCGCGATCGCGGTGGCCTTAATTTTTTTAAGCACCTTCAGCGTCTGCGTTCCGATAATCGGAATATCAAAACGCATGTCGTGCCCCGTCTTCGCCACCTTCACCAGCACCGCACCCGGGCCGCCGATTTTTCCGGCGCGCCGCAGCATTTTATTGGTGCCGTCAAAATCTTCCACGGTGAGAATCACCCCGTCTTTGACCGCGACCGACTGGCCGACATCATAATCGCTGATCGCGCGGGCCACTTTCAGCCCGACCTCAATATCAGCCTGCTCACGCTCATCCGGCGCACGTTTCGTCAGCAGCCCTGCTTCCGGCATGTGCTTTTCCATAAACTGGCAGCTGGCCAAAATCGGGAGCCCGTTGTTTTCGAACTCATCAACAATCGCACCGAAGATGGAGTGGGCATGCCGCGCGCCGAGTTGTTTCATCAGCTTGCGTGAAAGCGCGTCCAGGCGCAGGTTGAAAATATTGCGCGGCGTAATCTGGCCGGCCATCACACAGCCGTCGACCCTGAGACTCTTGAAAAACTCGATCGGCTCGATCAATTGGCCGACATGGATCCAGCGAACCTCATCGGCCAGCTGTTCAATCTCACGACTGGTTTCGCCGCGGAACGCGACGGCACAAATTTTTTCGGCGCCCTGCGCGCGGGCCGAGTCGGCCAGCAACAGAGGATACGCGCCTTTTCCGGCAATCAGACCTAGTTTCTTGGGTATGGAGTTCATTGCGCCACAATGTGCCAGAAGTTTGCAGGAAAGTGGAAACAAAAAAGCCGCGCACAATGCACGGCTTTTGAATCAGGAAAGGATTCCGGTTTAACCCTCGAGGCCCTTGACCTTTTTCTCAAGATCAAGCAACCGCTTTTTCAGCTCAGGCAACTTACCCAATACGGCATAAATGCGGCTCGTTTTGTTCATCGGCCATGCCGGAGAACCAAACATGAAGGATTTCGGCGGAACATCTTTAGAGATACCGGACTGAGCCCCGATCACTGCGCCCTCGCCGACCTTCAAATGGCCGGCAATACCGACCTGGCCAGCCAGAATGGCGTGCTTGCCGATCACTGAGCTGCCGGAAATACCGACCTGCGCCACGACTACCGCATGATCTTCGATCACCACGTTGTGTGCAATCTGAACGAGGTTATCGATTTTAACACCTTTACCGATCACCGTTTTGCCGAAGCGCGCGCGGTCGATCGCCACATTCGCGCCGATTTCCACGTCATCGCCAACCTGAACAATTCCGATCTGCGGAATCTTGGTGCGCACACCTTGTTCGTCGACAGTATAGCCGAAGCCGTCACTGCCGATCACGCTACCGTTATGAATGATAACTCGATCGCCGATAACAATGTTTTCGCGCGTGCTGACATTTGGGTAAAGCTGACAATCCTCACCGACTTTAACGTTCAAGCCGATGTAGCAATTGCCCATAATGATGCTGCGAGCGCCGATTTTCGCACCGTCTTCAATGATCACATTTGGGCCGATATAGACATCGTTACCGAGAGTGACCTTTTCGCCGATCACGGCTGTCGGGTCCACACCCGGCTCGTATTCCGGCTGCGGCGGCATGAGCGCGATCGCAACCTGAGTAAACGCGACATCTGCATCATCAACGCGCAGCAGCGTACCGTTGCAGGGGCGATCCCAGTCTTTCGGAACGATTACCGCGGAAGCTTTAGTCTCCGCCGCATCGGCTGCATATTTTTTGTTGTGAATGAAAGAGATATCACCGGCGGCCGCATCACGTATGCCTGCCACGGCAGAAATTTCGACCGAGTCGTCGCCTTCAACAACAGCGCCAACCATGGATGCAATTTCACTGATTTTCATATTACTCAGCCCTAGCCTCTTCTGTTGTCTCTTTCTCCGCTTCTTCCTCTACATGGCCCTTATTGAGAAGCCCAAGAACATCTTCGGTAATTTCCGCATCCTCATCGTGGTACGGAACCAGCCGCATGCCCTGCAGAGCCGTCGCGCCGACACTCTGAACGTTTAATACCGTGAGGTATCCTTTCGTCTGCGCTTCCGTCTTAATGGCATCACGGATCTGCTCAAGGATTCGCTTATCCATACCGGCCTTCTGCTTTTGAATCTGCTGATTCGCACGCTGCTCAGCCTCGCGAATTTCCTTATCCATGTTCTGCAAGTCGATCAAGGCCTCTTCCGCGTCGTTACGTCTGTTCAGGCGGACCTCCACGCTGAGAGCATCGTCAAGCGACTCGGCACGCAACTGATCGTACCTATCCTTCAACGCACTGAATTCATCCAGCTGCGCCTGATGATCTTCCTTCATACGATCCTGCTGCGCATGCAGCTGCGTGTAACCCAAGCGGGTTTTGTAGTAGTTACGGTAGAGCGTGTCCAAGTTA
>JBHORO010000051.1:0-3025 GCA_042566005.1 Verrucomicrobiota bacterium | reverse complement strand
AACGCCAACCACAGGAACAAGGGTTTCCTCTCCAACGTTTTCCTGCACATAAGCGCGCACATCGTATTTATCACACAATTGATGCAATATTTCCGGATGATAGTTGAGCTTCAGCCACTGTAACTTCTGGTTAAACGTCTTAGGGTTCTTCCAATTAATAAACCTTAAATGCCGGCGAAAATACTGATAATTCAAACACAACCTGTCCGGCAGAAACCAGCACAGCGCGGTTTCAACCTTCCAAACAAAAATGGTTAATATCTTAACTAGCGGCATAAACCCTAACCCTCGATTCTCAGGCGCCCTCCCCAAACCGAAGAAGGGGCATCAACTTTAAAGAACGTCCTCTTTTCCAGCCCCAGCGCCGTATATATTTCATAAGAAAAAGGCCTTATATAATAACCGCCATGTATCAGCTTCCGGAGTCGATAGACCATTACAAAAAGTTTGCGCATAGACCTTGCCCAATTCGGAGCCGCATTCCGCCAGCGCTGTTTCTCTTCATAACCTGCTGGAGTCAGGTTGAGATTTTCCCCAGTTTCCGTGAAAACTGACGTTAGCACATAAAGCGATCTCATTCGAATTCCCTTGCGAAGCAAATCCATACCCCAAACCGCATCACCGATATTTTTCCAGTCGGTATTAAAAGAAAGTTGTTTACGCCTCCATGTCTCCCGAAGCACAAACGTCGAACAAGTCAAAAATGCTAGGTTACCGCCCACCAGCGAATGATATTTGGTCGGCGGCAAACACCGGCGATAGCAAACAAATGCCCCGCCAGGGTCGACAACCAGCGCATCCCCAAACAAAACCTCAGCATCTCGGTTGTTTGGTCGGCTAAATGTTGCGAGAACCTGGACTAAGGCATCCGCCACGTACTGCTCATCGCAGTTCAGGTAGGCAATAATATCATACTCCGCAGTCGACTTTTCCCATCCTCGGTTGATCGCATCATACATGCCATCATCTTTTTCACTTTCATAACTGAAGGTGTAACCGCGGCCTTTCAGCTCATAGCTATGAGTCAAATGATCTGCGAGAAACTCGCGGGTTCCATCTGTTGAACACGCATCTTGCACATGATGATGGACCTCAACGCCAGCGCCAGCCTGATCTGCAACCGAGGCGACACAAAGCTTAAGCCACTCGACTTGATTAAAACTTGGAGTTACGATCCAAAACTTCATACATCAACATCCTTTAACCTTGAGTACCAACTTACTTCGCAGGTGAATCAAAAAATTGTACTTTTACCAGAGAGGCTCGAGCATCCCCCGGGAGTCCCGGAACAATCTTCGAAACCCTGATTTTGCCACTGGTATTACACCACTTGCCGGGTTGACTTCGAACTTGAAGCGAATAAGCGTCATCATCCTTAACAAAGCGGAGATACGAATATCTCATGTTGCAATAATTGGTTTTCACCAACCCGTTACTGCAAACAAACTCAGCAAACTCTCCCTCCAGACCGTATGCGCCTGCCATTTCCTGCGCAGCATCAATGGTGATTTTAAACTCATCACCATGAGGAACAAACATCCCCGGCACAATCCGACAAATCGCAGACCAGTCTTCTGACTTAGTTTTATAATGAAAAACGTAGGCCCCCGATGCATCCGAATATACACATTCAACACCTGCATTTGTAAGGTAGCCCTGATATTCAACAGGGAGCCGCTGCAAAGCCTGAGAGGCAGAAAGCAGGCCAACCGGCATGGCATAAAACTGATTCGACCTACACCCGATCAACCGCGGCATCCCCTGAAACGGAATAGGTTGCGAATAAAGTCCTGCTCTATCAATCTCCAGCCCATTATCGATGAAGCAACAATTCTCCATTGTCACATTAGACACATGGCTCCCGGGCGGAGGGTGACTAGTAGCGTGATAAATAGAATTATTCTCACCACTATTGAGAATAATCGAATTAGATCCCCGAAAGCTAAAAGCGCCCTCGCCACCTTTAGTGAGATTGATCATATATCTCAAGTAACCATTCAAATCAGAAAAAGAAGATCTTGTAACAAAGGTGCAATCACTCGCCTGTCCTGAAGAATCAGTAAAAACATAACTATAAATCCGGTGTTCCGGCACAAGACCTTCATCAACTTCTATATAAAACGTCACACCAGAGAGATGCAAATTGGCACATTGTTGCATCTGTACTCCATAGAGATCTTCACCCTCCCTACGAAAGCTGCAGGCAACCACCGGATTACCGAATCCGGTTATGGACACATTATTTAGCCGCTTTAATACGATTGGCAAATCATTGGTATGAGACTGGTAAACAATTATATTATCTCCGCCCCTTGCTTTAAGAGCCGCCCGCGCAAGTGAATCAAACCAAAATTGATTGCCATCACGAACAATGGCAACGGCTCGGCCTGCCTGGCTCAGGCCTGGAAGAAAACACAACAGAAGCAAAATATAAAAGATATATTTTTTCATAAGCCTAGAGTCCCAATCACTCACATTCCCCACAAACCTCTCTGTAAAACTTAGAGAGGTTTTCTCCATAACAGGCCCAAGTATATCGTTCACGAATCAAGTTGGCCGCGTGCTCTCCAATCAAACTCCGCAAACTTTCATCCTCGGCCAGTTCAACAATAGCATCGGTCAACTCACCGGAATTTCCCACTCCCACATAAATCCCGCTCTTTCCATGCGTAATTGGGGCCCCACAGTGATATGTAGTAATCACCGGCAACCCAGCCCCCATAGCCTCCATAGCGCACCGCGCAGATCCCTCTGCATATGTAGGGAACACAAACACATCAGCCATGGTATAAAATCGTTTCAACTCGTCTTGGGGTAGAAATCCATGAAAAACGATCCGACCTGTAAGCTCCTTTGGCATTACACGCTGCGCAAACTCGGCTGGCCCCAAAACATGTAGCTCCCAATCAAGTCCTCTTTCACAAAGTTGCTGCAATGCATCAAACATGACACATGCGCCTTTTCGCAGATCGAGCGCCCCAACAAAAAGCAACTTAAGCCTTCCGTTGATCTTATAATCTCGCTT
>JBHORO010000050.1:0-3218 GCA_042566005.1 Verrucomicrobiota bacterium | reverse complement strand
TGTACATCAGTTTCAGCGGCATCGTCACATTCCGTAATGCGGATGCCTTGCGCGAGGTGGTGAAATATGTGCCGGACGATCGGCTGCTGATTGAAACCGACGCGCCTTATCTGGCGCCGGTGCCGATGCGCGGGAAGCGTAACGAACCGGAATTTGTGCCTTATGTGGCCGAGCAGATCGCTCAAATAAAGAAAACCAGCGCGCAGGAAATTGGGCGTCTGACGGCGCATAATGCTTCCAAACTCTTCGGGTTTGCGCTCGTCGATGAGCTCTGATAGTTTCGAC
Organism: Verrucomicrobiota bacterium; assembly: GCA_042566005.1. Taxonomy (GTDB): domain Bacteria; phylum Verrucomicrobiota; class Kiritimatiellia; order Kiritimatiellales; family JBHORO01; genus JBHORO01. The sequence goes on along the minus strand of JBHORO010000050.1, from coordinate 2,933 downwards.
GCTTTACGGAGGAAGTATGAAACGAATTTTTTGTCTATTGTTGCTGTCTGTCTGGCTGACCGCGGTTGCTGAAGAAGCCAAGGTGAAGGTGACCGGCGGACGCGTAAACATCCGCTCGCGCGCGTCTTTGTCCGGGGAACTGATGGGGCAGGTCATGCTCAATGATGAATTGGTTCTGACCGGTAAGACCCACGGCGAATTTGTGGCCGTCTATGCGCCGGACTGGGTAGAGAGCTGGGTCGCTAAGGAGTATATTCAGGACGGTATTGTTGTGCCGCCGAAATTGAATGTGCGTGCGGGTCCCAACATGAACTACGGCGTGGTCGCGGTCGTTACCCGCGGCGATAAGCTGGAAGTAACACAGGAGTTGAACGACTGGCTGAAAATTAAAGCGCCGACCAACGCCGTGGCCTGGATCAGTTCCAAGTTTATTGCGCCGGTTTCCGAAGAGAAACCGCAGCCGGCAACGCCTGAGGCTGCAACCGCTCAGCCGGCCGCTGAGGCTGTGGCGAATAAAGCAGCTGCAGAAGCTGAACCGGAAGTGAAACCGGAGCCGAAAGAGGAAGTGCAGGACATGGCCTCTGCGTACGACGCGATGGTCGCCGAAATCGAGCCGATCATTCAAGCTATGCCGGTTGAGCCGAAGCTGGGTCCGCCCGTACCGATTGTCTTTGAGATCGACCACGAACGCGAGCAGGGCGGAGCCTTCAGCGCGGCGGGCACTTTGCAGCCGTCACGCTCTATCTATATTTTCCGCCTGGTGGGTGCCGACGGCCGCACAAAGTGCTTTATTCGAGGCAATAAAGACCAGATGCGCCGGTTGGTCGGGGCGCCATTGCGCGTCGAGGGGAAACAGTATTTTTATAAGCGTATGGAATTGCCAGTGGTGAAGCCTTCTAAGCTGGTCAAATTACGCGGGTAAATTGGTGGTTTTGTCGTTTGACTTAACCGGGCAATCTGGTAATTATACGCGCTTCACAATTTAGCGCTAAATATTTGAAGGAGTTTAATCATGGGAATGCACGCAAGCTTTAAGTCTGCTACTAAAATTACGACACGCCGTAACGTACTGAAACGTTTTGAGCGCGTTGACCTGCTCAAAAAGCGTGGTCAGTGGGAAGAAGGCGATCGCGCTTTCGGTCTGAAAAAGACTAAGCCGGAAGACTAAGGTCTACCCGCACCCAATTGCAAAAGGCTGCCAATCGGCAGCCTTTTTTTGTTTGGAGGCGGATGATTTGCCTGGATTCGGAATGTAGTGATTGCGCCAACCTGACTTCCGTAAACCGGCGCGTCAAACATGGATATCGACAGCGGAAACGCGGAACGAGTTGGAAGCGCAGTGGCGCGACTCATTCGACACTTGGCGCACGTGTTTTGTCTGACGTCAGACAAGACACGACGCCCTTATAAAGGGGCGTCGTGTCAGGTGATCTCTAAAATATGGATTCTGTTAACTCAACGAGCTCTTTATATTTCGTTGTTATATGGAAGTGCGTGTACCAATTGCTCATTATCCGCGTCGCTTTGCTGTTTTTTGCTGCATTGTCAAAGTAACTAGAATCATGGCTTTCAAGTTCCTTTTCAAGAGCTTCTTTAGAGCATTTCATTAAGTTGATGTATAGTGTGATGTGCCAGAATCCTCCAATGCTTGTATGTGGGTAATGCTCCGATTTTTGATCTAACTCCTTAAGTTTATTTGTATCTTTCATGCGCAGGATGATCAGCAGGCACAAGCATGAAAAATGGAGAGCACTATCGGCATTAGTAGGTATGGTTGGGATAATTGTTGTTAGGCGACGAAAAACTTGTTGTTGCTCGCGAAGGGTCAGTTCGTAATGCGCGCAAATTTTCCCAAAGGTGTAATGCGGACTTCTATCCACAAACCATTGATCGGAGTCTGAAGCATTATTGAAGTATCCATTGAATAGCATTTCTGAAAACTGTTCTGGGCTATGTTGTGGGAGAGTGAATGTTTGATCAAAAAAGCGCTGTAGATACATCTTTGCATCAAAGTCATGGCCATATACGGCTTTGATGGAATGAGCAAGTTGTTCTGTGTCTGTGGATATAATGAATTTTATGCCGTTTACATTAAACAGATGCTTAACGCGCTCTAATAACTCAATGGCAAAGGTGGGGCGGCATCGGTCTAGTTCATCAATAAAAATAAAGATGGGTGAGTTATGGGTTTCCCCCTCATTGATGCTATTAATAAACTCCTCTAGTACATTGGCCATCTCCGCAGATGCCTTTTGCTTTTCAAGCTGCTCATCTACATAATTTCCTGCAAGCTTGATTAACTCATTTTCGGTTCCGCTTGAAAGAAGATCGTTGATCTCGTCGATTCCTTTTTCGCCGACGAGTTGTTTGAGGCCAGCGCGAACAATAAGGCCGCCTCCAGCAAATAAAAATTTGCCGCAGTTTCTCTTTATCTTTGTGGCTAATGGAGCGGGAAGTAAGCTTTCTTGTTGTTCCAGTACGGATGATATTAAGGGCGCTAGGGGATCTTCGGTAGAGTCATTAGCCCAAGCGTTGAATGTAACCACTGGATATTTTTTCTGGCGTAAATCTTCTGACCATCGTTGCACGTAGAATGATTTTCCTGTTCCCCAAGCTCCATTTACATTCAATACAAAGTTGAGGTTGTTGTCTGTAAGCGCATTGGTCAGTAGCTTTGCATATTGCTGTAATTTTCCGAACGCATCATCGCCCCATATATCATCTGGGTTAATCTCGTTCTCATTGTGTCGCTTAAAGCCAGTCATGATGTTCTCTCTGTCTATTGAGTTTCTGCTTCGATTTTGATAAATTTTTTGCGTCCGCTCATTGAGTGGATATATTTATTCGTTACAGGGGTTGGTGGGTAGTTAGTGAATATCGGGCTCCAATCAGCGGCTGTTAGATTGTCGGTAACAAGAACTTTCTGTACTGCC
>JBHORO010000005.1:0-57821 GCA_042566005.1 Verrucomicrobiota bacterium | reverse complement strand
CCGGGTGATGTTGTCGGCCATGTTGAGTTTGTAGCTGAATATACAGCCGGCTCCGGGCCGGGTCGGCACCATGAACGTTCCTTTTTCAAGAAATTAAAGGGCAAATGGTATTACCTCTCAGAGGCTTGATTTTTTGCATGTTGCGTTATTGTTGAATTGATTATTTACGACTATTTTTAATCCCTATGAAACACGAAACTCCTATCTATGCCTTTTTGCAGCGACCCTCTATGGTCGATTTTCCCGGTCACATGGCTGCGGTATTCTTTACCAGTGGCTGCAACTTTAAGTGCGGTTTTTGTCACAACGCCCCTTTGATGGGCAATCGCCGCAAAGGCCTGACGTGGGAGAAACTCGCGGCCGTTTGCGAGGATTTTAAAAACGACTGGGTGACAGGGGTCGTGATTTCCGGCGGGGAGCCGACGCTTTTTGCGGAGCTGCCCGAGCTGATCAAGTTCTTCCGCAAGTACGGTTTCGCGGTTAAGTTGGACACCAACGGTTCCAATCCCGAACTGCTGAAGGAGTGCCTGCCGCTGGTCGATTATGTGGCGATGGATCTGAAAACTGCCGTCGATGATTATCAGAATTTTGTCGGTTGGGGAAACCCGGACAAAATCCGCCAGTCGTTCGAGATGATGAAAGCGGAAGCCAAGGACTATGAGTTTCGCACGACCATTGTGGAAAACTACCACACCGACGAGCTGATCGAGCAGGCCGGTAAGGATATTGAAGGTGCGAAGCGGCTGATTCTGCAGGCATTTGTCCCGAAAGACGAACTCCCCGATCCGGAATATTGTAAAATGAAGCGCACTTCCGCCGGTCGTATGAAAGAGCTTGCAACCCTCGCCAGACCCTACGCCGAGGAAGTCATCGTCCGCGGTGCATAAGTCTAGACGTTTTCTTGCGTCTGCCCGCGTACCGTGTAAGGTATGCGGGTTTGAATTTTAATGAGGTGAAATCATGGCAGAAGTGAAAATTGGAGTATTGGGTTTTGGTACCGTCGGTGCCGGTGTGGTTGAAGGCATTTTCCAGAATGCGGAGCTGATGGAGCAGCGCACGGGTATTCGTCCGGTTGTGGCAAAAATTGCCGATCTGGACATCACGACCGACCGCGGCATTACTGTGGATGATGGTGTGCTGACTACCGATGCGGCTGACGTGTTCGACAACCCGGAAATTGATGTAGTGGTCGAGACTATTGGTGGATCCACTATCGCCAAGGATTTCACCCTCAAAGCGCTTAACAACGGCAAGCCGGTGGTGACAGCCAACAAAAAAATGCTGGCTGAATACGGCGAAGAGATTTTCGGTGCGGCAAAAGCTAACAACGTCGGCGTTTATTTTGAAGCGTCCGTGGGCGGCGGCATTCCGTGTCTGCGCGCGCTGAAAGACGGCCTGATCGGTAACCGCATCAAAAGCATTTACGGTATCCTCAACGGAACGTGTAACTACATTCTGACGCGCATGGAGCGCGAAGGTCTGGAGTTCGACGCCGTGCTCGAACAGGCGCAGGCTCTCGGTTACGCTGAAACTCCGCCGGATCTGGATATCGATGGTATCGATACGGCTCATAAAGCCGTACTGCTGGCGTCTCTCGCATACGGCGCGCCGGTTCCGCTGGAAGCGTGCAAAGTGCAGGGCATTCGTGGTCTCGATAAACGTGAGATTGAATATGCTGCAGAACTCGGCTACCGCATCAAACTTCTGGGCGTCGTGAAAGACCATGGCGGCAAATATGAAGTGCGCGTTGAGCCGGCTCTCGTTCCGCAGACAAGCATGATCGGCTCGGTGATGGATGTGTTCAATGCGGTGCTGGTTGACGGTGACATCGTTGACGAAACGCTCTACTACGGCAAAGGCGCCGGCCGACTGCCGACAGGCAGCGCGGTGATCGGGGATATCATGGAAGCGGCGATGAAGCTGGGCGCTGGCAAAGGCGAACCGGTTTCAAACTGGATCATGCTGAACGAATCTCTCGACCTGGTAGCAGCTGAAGAGAACGAAATGCGCTGCTACCTGCGTATGGCGCTGAAAGATCAGCCGGACGTGTTGGCTAAAGTGGCGCATATTCTCGGCGAGCATAACATCAGCATCGCTTCCGTTATTCAGAAAGAGTCCCACGAAGATGGCTTTGTGCCGGTGGTAATTCTGACGCATAAAGCGAAGGAATCAGAATTTGAAACCGCTCTGGCGGAGATTCAGGGTCTGGATGTAGTCGGCAACGAGGTTGTCCGTCTCGCTATCGAGGACTTTGCATAATTTAGGTGGAGTTATTGGACAGGGCAGTCTATGCTCTGTCCAACTTTCATCTAATATCATGAAGTCTGTAACAATTATCTACAATGGGGCTGCCGATAAACCGGTTGGCGAAATCTCCGATAGAACTCCGCTGGAAGTTATCCGGGCGGAAAACGTCAACCGCATCGCGGCCTCCGGTCAGGCTGGAATTCTGGATCTGCCCGCAGGGGCCGGCCACCAGCTGCTCGCCGAACTTCTCGGTATTCCCGCAGACGTTGCGGCTACCCTTAAACGGGCCCCCCTTTGGGCAGCTTCCTTGCATGAAGAGTTCAGTGGCTTCGATTTCGCTTATTGCGCGAGCTTTGTCACCGTTGATAACGACGAACTGCTGACGGGCCCGCGCGTTGCCCATCTCAGCTTTGAAGAGACCAAAGCTTTGGCTAAAGCCGTCGAGGAGGAACTCTCTGGCGAGGTGCGGGTGCGAGCCATTGCTCCGTCACAAGCAGTACTGCTTTGTCGCGCGGAGGGGTTGGAACTGAAACCGGGCAGTGCGCCGGTTACCCAGATCGGGACGCGGGTTGATAAGTATCTGAGCCGATTTAAAAAAGAGTCGCAGAAAGTGGCCGAATGGATGCGTCTCTCGGGCGCGGCGCTTGATAATCATTTTGTAAACGAGGTTCGCGTTGACCTTGGTGAAAACCCGGCCAATCTGCTCTGGCTGTGGGAGGGCGGTACCATTCTGCCGCCAGCTGAAACCAACCCGAACGCCACGCTTTTGACCAATAGTCCGATGGCTGCCGGAATCGCATCATTGCTTGATATACCTGTGTTGCCATTGAGCGACCCGTGGACAATGGATGCAGATGGCGATGCTTTTCATATGCCGGATATCGTGCGCTCACTGCGTGAAAAAGACCGCTTGTTTGTTTATGTAGAATCTCCGGGTTGTGCAGGAACGTTCGGGCCGCTGTCCGAAAAATTACGCATGCTCGAAGCGGTGGACCACCGCCTGCTGACTCCGCTTGAACCTATTCTTGAGGCCAATCGCCCGTATCGAGTGGCCGTTTTGAGCGACAGCGTGGTATCCACGGAAGAGGGCGTTCCGGTTAAAGGGCCTGTTCCGGTTGTGCTTGCAGGCGAAGGGATCACCCGTGACGAGGTGCAGCGCTGGTCTGAGGCTGATTGCCGGAACGGCGCGTTGGGTACCATCACCCGCTCCATGCTGAGCCATATAACTGGGGCGTAGCTGGCTCTCCTTTCCTTGTGCGATCCCTGCCGGCGATTGACACGTCATCCCCTAAGATGTATTAAGCAGATAGGCGGCACGCCTCAGAGCAAGGCTCTCGTGCAGGGGTACCGAATTCAAATGGCTTTGCCGTGTTTGACTGATGGTGGGCCATGAAAACGAAGGAGAGGCATCATGAAGATGATCACAATGCTGCTGATTGTCGCAATTATTTCGCTAGGCCTGAGTGCTTGCGAAAAAAGTGCCGAGCATCCAGCGGAACATCCGACTCAGGAACAGGTGGAAAAAGCTGTTCAGGAGCACCCGACTACGGAGCATCCGACTCCTTAATCAAAAGTATTATTCCGGCTCTTGACTGCATAGGTGGTCGGGAGCCGAAAGGGTTAACATGAACAATAAAGCTTTAATGAGCTTAGTGCTCAGTTGTTCTGTCGTTGCAGGGTGTGAGCGCACCGCACCAAAGTCTCGGGAAATAACCTCCGATATACCCAATGCCGTAACCGCGGATATTCAGGCGGGTATTGAAACCCATATCGCAGAGCAGACCCGGCTCGGAGATGGCTACATGCGTTTGCCGTTTGAGGGGCGCGAGCTTCAGCTGAAGCTGGTGCGTGTCCATACAGAATATCTGGCGAATCTTGGGGCTCGTACTTATTTCGCCTGTGTGGATTTGGCCGGTACGGATGGAGAAGTCTATGACGTCGACTTTTTTATGACCGGAGGTCCGGGCGCGATGACGGTTACCGAGACCACGGTTCATAAAATCAACGGGCAGCCGCTGTATGTCTGGGAGCAGAAGAGGGACAGAACCTGGGTTCGTCGCCCCTATAAAGATGCCCCGCCGCCGCTCCTCGGTGTAAAAACGGGGCGTGACGAGTTTGAGTTTTTTTATAAAGCCGAGCTGCCTGAGATCAGTGAGCCGGCCCGGATGTGGCTGCCTTTGCCGGAGACGGATGAGTTTCAAATTGTAGAGATTAAATCAATCCATGCTTCGGGGGCGCAAAAAGTATTGCGCGAACAACAAAATGGGAACCGGGTGTTATTCCTGGAACTCAGCCCGCAAGACAGCGCGAAAACCGTTGAGGTGGTCTTTGGTGTGAAACGGTTGGAGAAAACCGTTTACAAGGCTCCGGAAACTGACTTAGGGCAATACTTAAAGTCCGCACAACTTGTGCCTGTTACTCAGAACTTTCGGGTTATCGCCGATGAGGTCGTTAAGGGGAAAGACGGTGACTTAGTGCGCGCGCGTGCCCTTTATGACCACGTAATTGATCGGATGCGTTACATAAAATATGGCGATGGCTGGGGGAAGGGGGATGCGGTTTATGCGTGTGATGCCCGCACGGGAAACTGTACCGACTTTCACTCTTACTTTATTGCGTTGGCCCGGTCGGTCGGCATTCCCGCCCGTTTTGCCATTGGTGCGGCCATTCCTTCGTCCCGGGATGACGGCGGTATTTCCGGATATCACTGCTGGGCTGAGTTTTATTCAGATGGCCGGTGGTGGCCGGTGGATATCAGTGAAGCAGACAAATGTTCAGTTCTTTCGACCTATTATTTCGGGCACCATCCGGCAAATCGGATTGAATTCAGCCGCGGACGCGATCTGGTGGTTGAGCCGGGGCCCGTGTCTGGTCCGATCAATTTCCTGGCCTATCCCGTGCTGGAGATTGGCGGAAAACCGGCGAAGGTCAAAACGCACTTTTCCTTTAAGCGCACCCGCTAAAACAAAAGCCCGGCAGATTGCCGGGCTTTTCTGTTGTCGGCCCCGCTGAGGCCGAATGTGTCGCAATGGGCTTAGCCCTGCCACGGGGTGTCGTCGACGGTGGTCTTGAATTCGTCTTTGACGATTTCCGCCAGCTCTTCGTCTTTGACCTCTGCTATATCCTCATCGGACGGGATGCCGACGTAGACGATGGATTTCATCGGACACTTGTCGAGCGCCAGGTTGGCCTCTTCCATGTGTTCCGGATCATATTTTTCGTAGTCGATGTGCGCCAGGTCGCTTTCCATCTCAAAGTCCTCGGACTTACGGGCACAGCCTTTGCAGCCGATACAGCCGACTTCGCATACTTCCCTGACATATTTGCCTGGGTCGCGGTTGGAGCAGGCCACAACCATCATCAGCTTCTGCTTGAAAGGCAGCATGTGAATGATGTTACGTGGGCAGGTGCGGGCACAAGCGCCGCAACCGATACATTTGGCGTAATCAACCACCGCCAGTCCATTGACGATGTGAATCGCGTCGTAGTCACAGCTCGTAAAGCAGTCGCCGAGTCCGAGGCAACCGTAAACACAGCCCTGAACCCCGCCGACTACGTTGGCCGCGGAACAAGTTTTCTCGCCCTGATAATCGCTGTGGTTCTTTCGCTTATCGTTGGTAGCACCGCAGTGCACCACCGGGCGGTACGGCAAGCTCTGTTCGACCGTGATGTCCATGATCTGGCACAGTGCGTCGGTGCAGGAATCTCCGCCGACCGGACAGAGGTTCGGAGCGGCTTCGCCATGGCAGACCGCTTCGGCGTAGTCGTTACAGCCTACGTAGCCACAACCGCCGCAGTTGGCGCCGGGCAGCGCTTCGTTAATCGCGTCGATGCGCGGATCGACTTCCACGTGGAATTTCACATTTGCCCAGCCGAGAACCCATGCCATGGCAATGGCAATAGCGAGCATGACCGCAGCCGCAATCAGAATGGTAATCATTATTTGACCTCCGTCGTTTTGGCGAGGGTTTCAGGTTTTGCTTTGGTGCTGGCGCTTGTTTTTGCGTCCGTTTTGTTGCGTAGCGCATTTTCCATCCCGCGCTCAACACCCGTAAAGCCCATGAAGGCGAGGGCGAGGATGCCGGCGACGATCATCGCGATCGGCGTGCCTTTAAATGGTTTCGGCACGTCGCACAGGTCGAGATCTTCACGCAGGCCGGCCATAATCACAATTGCGATCATGAAACCGATGCCGCCGAAGAAGGCGATGGTCAGTGCTTCGCCGAGTCCCCACGGGTTGTCCGCGCCGGAAACGTTTTTCATGATTTCCAGGCAGGCGAACAGAATCGCGCAGTTGGTGGTAATCAGCGGCAGGTAAACCCCCAGCGCTTTGTAGAGTGGCGGGAAGCATTTGCGCACGTACATCTCCACGAACTGAACCGAGGAGGCGATCACGAAGATGTAGCAGATGTAGTTCAGGATCGACAGGTCGATGGTCGCGGCCTTTTCGGCACCGAAGAGCAGTTGCAGCAACGGGGCGTTCGGGGTGAGTACGTAGAATGTCAGCAACCAGCTCAGCAGGGCGGCTACCGTGATTACGAAGGTAACCGCACAGCCCATGCCGAAGGCGGTGTCCACGCGTTTGGAAACGCCGACGAACGGGCAGATGCCCACGAAGTAGTGCAGAACGAAGTTGTTGATCAGGGCGGCACTGACGCCAATCAAAAGAAGAGTAATTGCATAGTCCATGATTTACGCCTTTTTCTCTGATTTAAATGAAATCCAGTTAACCGCGGCCATGAGTGCGCCCAGCGTCAGGAATGCGCCCGGCGGCAGAATCATAACCACCCAGTTGGGCCAGTTGGCCGGCAGAACCTGCATTTCCATCCAGGTTCCCGCACCGAGAATTTCACGCACGGAGGCAATGCTTAAAAGTGCAAGCATGTTTCCGAGTGAGACGCCCAGTCCGTCGAAGATGGCTGTGCCGACCCCCTGTTTGGAAGCGCACACTTCACAGCGGCTGATGATAATGCAGTTTACGATGATCAGCGGAATGTACGGGCCGAGCTGCTTGCTCATGTCGTACATGTAGGCCGCAATAAATTTATCGGCGATCGTCACGAACGTTGCAATTGTCAGCGTGAACACCAGAATACGCAGATGCGGTTTCAGCAGGTTGCGGATCAGGCTGATGATGATGTTCGCGCAGAGCAGCACGAAGCAGGTTGCTCCCGCCATCGTCAGTGCCGCTTTTACGCCGTTGGTCACCGCGAGTGTCGGGCAGAGTCCGAGCAGCTGGCGGTAGACCGGGTTTTCCGGCAGTACGCCATTAATGAATCGTTCCATTGGAGTTGGTCCATTGTTCGCCATGTTACTTCACCCCCTGCAATGCACCGCGGAAATCTGCCGCATATTTGTTCACGATTTTAGTGACGCTTTCCGATGAGATCGTCGCACCGGTGATCGCCTGAATCTCGTTGCCGGTCGGCGCCGCTTTAGTCAGGCCGATTGTCCTTGCTGCGCTTTTGCCGACATACTTCTGACCCCAGGCGAGGTCGCTTTTGATCTTATCACCCAGTCCGGGAGTCTCCTTCTGGTCCAGCACGTACATACCCGTGATTTTGCCGGCATTTGCGTCCAGTCCAAGTAACAGTTCGATTTTGTCCGCGAAACCCTGACCCTTCGCCGGGATCACCCAGCCGGCGACGTTGCCGTCGGCATCCAATCCTTTATAGGCCATGATCTCGCCGACCATCGCTTTTTCCGCGCTGACCGCACCCGGAACCAGTTCCGGTACTTTGCCGAGCGTTTCATTCAATTTGTTCTGATTGATAATCGGCTGCAGGCCCGCCTGTACGCCAGCCAGCGCACAACCGAAGAGGAGTGCCAGCAGCAGAATCAGCCATGCATCCGCCAAATAGTTAACTTTCTTTTCACTCATGATAGAAACTCCTCTTATTTACGTTCCGGAATCGGGCCGCCCAGCGGAGTCGGGATGGTCCAGCGGTTGATCAGCGGGGCGAGTCCGTTTGCCAGCAGAACGGCGAACATGACACCTTCCGGGTAGCCGCTGAGTTTGCGCAGCAGCATTACAATCGCGCCGAACAGCGCGCCGAAGATCCAGCGGCCTTTCGGGGTGACCGGGCTGCTGACCGGATCGGTTGCAATAAAGAAGGCACCGAACAGGAACGCGCCGCCGAGCAGGTGCGGCAGAACCTGATCCACACCGCCGCCGAGTGCGAGCAGGGCAACGGTAATGATGGCCGCGAGCGGAATTTCGAAGGCGGCTGTGCGGCGGATGCAAAGGTAGATGCCGCCGAGCAGGCAGGCGAGGGCGCTGGTTTCACCGAGCGAGCCGTTCACATTACCGATCAGCAGATTCATGAGTGACGGCAATTCAGCGACTCCGGCTGTTTTCAGAACGGTCAATGGCGTGGCAGAGGTCATTGCGTCGATCACGTTTTCGCCTGCCGGCATCATGTAGGCGTTAGCACCCATCGCGCCCGCGAAGGCGATCATCACAAAAGCGCGGCCGACCATGGCCGGGTTAAACAGGTTCTGGCCGAGTCCGCCGAATACCACTTTGCCGAGGCTGATGGCGATCACGGATGCAATCACTCCGACGTACCAAGGGGCGGTTCCCGGCAGGGAGAGCGCAAGGATCAGTGCCGTGACCAGCGCGGAACCGTCGAGCAGTGAGAACGGGCGTTTGCGCATGGCGGTGAAGAGGGCTTCTGAGGCGAGGGCTGTGCCGATACAGATCAGCAGCTGCTTTTCCGCATATTCGCGGAATACCCACAGCGCGACCGCGATCACCGGCAGCAGGGCGATGATGACATCCAGCATCATGCGACGCGACGTGAACGACGTGTTCGACATGTGCGGGCTGCACACAATATTTAATGATTTGTTTTCTTCCGTCATGTTGAATCCTTGTTGTCTGGGCCGCGAGGCGGCGGTTATCAGTTATCGGTTTCAGCGCCTTGTTTTATAACTGCAGCTAATACGGATAACTTTGAACCGGAACGAAGTTCCCGAAATTATTTCTTCTGGCGGGCCTCTTTCATGATTTCCACTTTGCCCATGCGAATCAGCTGAACCAGCGGAATGCTGGCCGGACAAGTGTAGGCACAGCAGCCGCATTCAATGCAGGCCTGGATGTGATAGCTTTTCGCCATGTCCCAGCTCTCCGCGCGTGATGCCAGTGCGATCTTCGTCGGCACCAGATTCACCGGGCAGATATCCACGCAACGTCCGCAGCGTACGCAGTTGGTTTCGGCCGCCTTATTGATGTCCGCTTTTGTCAGACAGGTGATGCCGCTCGTACCTTTGGTTACCGGGATATTCAGCGCCGGAATCGCAAAGCCCATCATCGGGCCGCCGGCAACCACGCGGGCGCAGTCGTCCGTCAGGCCGCCGCAGAAATCAATCAGCTCCTGAATGCTTACGCCGACCGGTGCGAGAATGTTTTTCGGTTCTGTGATGCCGGCACCGGTAACGGTAACGACGCGATGCGTCAGCGGCTTGTTGCGCAGCACTGCGCGGGCGATCGCCGCGGCTGTACCTACGTTAATAACAACCACGCCCACATCCAGCGGCAGGCCACCGGTCGGGATCTGTGCGCCGGTCACCGCTTTGACCATCTGTTTTTCGCCGCCCATCGGATACTGAGTTTTGACGACGGCAATTTTAATGCCCGTGCCTTCAGCCGCTTTCTCAAGCACCTTGACCACATCCATTTTGTTGCCTTCAATTGCGATGACCGCCTCTTGGGCTCCGGCCGCATGACGTGCCAGTTCCACGCCGCAGATGATTGCTTCAGCCGCTTCCAGCATCAGGCGGTGGTCGGCCGTCAGGTAGGGCTCGCATTCGCAACCGTTGACCACGATGTATTTGACCGGCCGCTCTTCGTTGCGCAGCAGTTTGACGAAGGTCGGAAAGGCCGCCCCGCCCTGACCGACGATGCCGGCTTCGCGTACTTTGTCTGAAATCTTTTTCGGATCGAGATCCGTGATTTTGTCGGTCGGCCATTCTCCGCCGTAGATGTCGTCAAACAGCGCCTGACCTTCCGGCTGTTCGCCGTCGGCTTTGATCGGAATCGTTTTTACGTGACGTCCGTTTGGCAGGGTAACCACAGCCGGACGCTGGGCAACCCCGTTCACCGACGAGTGGATTGGTGCGGAAATGAAGGCCTCGGTTGAGGCGATTTTCTGCCCGACGGCCACTTCATCTTTGAAGTTGGCGATCGGGTCGCACGGCGCACCGACATGCTGCAAAATCGGAATATTCACCTGAGCCGGTGCCGGTAACACTTCAATTTGTTTCGTTTCAGCAAACGCCTTGTTCTCGGCAGGATGGATCCCGCGCGCAAACTTGCCCTTACCTTTTAATCCTTGCGGAATAGAGATCATTATTTTTCTCCGAACTTAACTAACTTGCAAATCAGCATAGAAATAAGCCCGCCCAGAATGAGTCCGCCGACTGCTCCGAGCGCTTGTGTGTGAGGGTTATGGCGAAGCAGGGATGCTCCGGTAATTGCTGCGACCAGCGGAAGCAAAAAAATGATGATGCCGCGCCATGCCAGTGCTGAACCTTTGGATTCGCCCGGCTGCGGTTTATGGCCCGATTTACAACTTCCACACTTTCCTGCGCAACTCATGTTTTCTCCCTAAAAACAAACGTCTAACATCATAAAAAAAGAGGGTTGCTCCAAGCCTTTTTGATGACTTTCTGGTTATTGTGCGCAATATGCAGGAGGTTATTGCGCTTTATGTTACGGATGCGTCTTTAGGGCTGCTTTAATGTCACTCAAGCTTGGAGGATCTAGCTAGGATGAGCAGAGCTTGTGAAGCCCCTTCGCGCGGCCTTGAAAGCTTATCTGCACGCGCTTTAGCGCGGCCGGTATTCTGCGGGCTGCAGGCATTTGTTTGGATCAGATTAGCGGCGCCGGTATCGATGCCGACGGCAGGCACGGGGCGCTGACGTCGATTGCAGCAATCATGTGGCGCATATAGTGAGAAAATGATCTTTAAACTGTGGAGGAGGAAGCTCGTAAAATTTAGTGACCAGCTCCTTTAACGCGTTGGTGCCGTTAATAGTTAATGTCTTCTCAAAGAATCCGGGCAACTTCAGGAACCAGAGTTTGATCTCTTCGTTCATCTTAAACTTCACCCTGAAATGAGTTTCGCTCTCAATGTGAATTTCCAGAAAGGCATTTTCGCCCACTGAAAACCCGAAGATGCTGTGCGATGCCACATATTCTACGCTTCCCTGGATGTTCGCATGGGCGTGCGCGTATTTATCAATGGCCTCTTTCGCCGTCTGAAGGCCGACGAGTCCGCGGTTTTCTATTTCGAGATTTTTGCTGAGCGAATAGAGGTGGACATCGTTCATGGTGGCACACTCCCGGTTTTTTCAGGATGGACAACGCTTAACAATCGGGCTGTACATCATCCCTTCGTCCCTCCCATTTTTAATCCTAAGTCGGAAATGCACAAGAAGTTATCCTGCGTCCAGCTGCGGGAAGGTGACAAAGCGTCAGGGGGCATCAGGTTTGTAAAAGAAATCAGGAGGGTAATAAAAAACGCCGCGCAATGGCGGCGTTTAACAGAATGGCTTGTGGTCGCGAATTACGCGTTCATGTCGGCCATAATTTTAGCTGTCGATTCAACCGGATCTTCAGCCTGAACGATCGGGCGGCCGACTACGAGGTGGCTGGCGCCTTCTTTAACAGCAAAGCCCGGAGTGGCTACGCGTTTCTGATCGCCCACGTCACCGTCCGGCATGCGGATGCCTGGTGTCACCAGTACCGCTTCCGGGAATTTTTCGCGCAGGGCTTTTACTTCCCAGGCGCTGGTAACCATACCGTCGATGCCGGAAGAGATTGCCAGTTCACCGAGGGCCAGTGCCTGCTCGGAAACTTCGCGGTTGATGCCGAGATCTTTGAAGTCGTCCTGGCTGAGGCTGGTGAGGGTCGTTACCGCAACGATTTTCGGAGGGTTCTCGCATTCGCGGGCTGCTTCCGCTGCCGCTTCCAGCATGGCACGTCCGCCGATCGCGTGAACGGTCATCAGGTTGACGCCGTGTGCCGCTGCCGTTTTAACGGCGTGACCAACGGTGCGCGGGATGTCGTGCAGTTTCAGGTCGAGAAAGATTTTTTTGCCGCGTTTCTGCAGCGGTTCAAGGCACTTCGGGCCTTCCGCGCAGAAGAGTTCCAGTCCGACTTTGTACCATTCAATCGTGTCCGGCATCTGCTGGAGTTTTTCCTCCATGGCCGCGGCGGTCGGTACATCTAAAGCAACAATCAGTTCAGCGTTCATAATAAAATTCCTTCCGTTTGAAAACGCGCATCCTGCTGGGTTTTAAAACGAAATGCAAATAATTTCAGGTGAAGAGTCTGTGCTTTCAGCTGGCTTTGGGTGAAACTCGGCGACGCAGCAACGGGTCTCTCGTCGGCTACGAGCCCGGCCTGCATTTAAACCGATTCTGAGCCGGCGGTAGGCCCGATGCTTTCATCGGGCGATTGTGTGGCAGGATGAGGTTTGGCTGTAGCTGACAGTTGAGCATTTTCTGGCGGTTTAAATATCCTTGAGAAAGCGTGCGGTTTTTCGCATTCTGTCCCGCTTATGATTGATTTTATGCAGGTAAGAAAAATGTTCGGCGCTCAGACCGTGCTGGACGGAGTTTCGTTCCGGGTGAATGCGGGCGAGCATTTGGGGATTGTCGGCCCGAACGGGGCGGGAAAGAGTACGATCTTCTCGCTGATTTCCGGGGCGATGGAGCCGGACCGCGGTGAGGTGGTGCTGCCGAAAAAATTCCGGCTGGGTCATTTGCGTCAGCAACTGTTTGCCGCGGGTAAGGATTCATCCCTGCTGGGCTACACGTTGAATGCGATTCCCGAGCTGGATGCGATGGAGACGGAAATCCAGGAACTGGAGTCTTCGCTTCCATCATTGACGGGCGAAGAGCAGGAGCGCGCACTGAATCGGCTCGGTTCGCTGCAGCATGATTTTGAGCATTTGGGCGGTTACGATTTGCAGAGCCGTGCTGAGGCCGCCCTGAGCGCCTTGGGCTTTAAAGAGTCGGAGTTTTCTCGTCCGTTCAAGTCGTTCAGCGGCGGATGGCAGATGCGTGCGGAATTGGCGCGCGTCTTGATTGCGAAGCCGGATCTGCTGCTGCTCGACGAGCCGTCGAACTATCTCGACCTGCCGGCGATTGAGTGGCTGCAGCGTTATTTGCGCTCCTTTGAAGGTACGATGCTTTTGATTTCGCACGACCGATATCTGTTACGTTCGCTGACGAATCGCACGTTGGAAGTAGCGGGCGGTCAGACGACCCGTTATCAGGGTGGCTTTGATTATTATCTGCGCGAGCGCGAGGCGCGTTACGATCAGCAGATGGCCGAGTGGCAGAACTACACCCGTAAAGTCGAGCAGATCGAGAGCTTTATCCGCCGCTTCCGCGCTAAGAGTACGAAGGCCGCTCAGGTGCAGAGTCGGGTCAAGCAGCTCGAAAGCATGGACGTGGTCGCCAAGCCGGTTTCGGCGCCGGATCATTCGCATCTGCGGATTGCCGATCCGCCGCACTGCGGGGCGAAGGTGATGGAGCTGCAGGGAGCGGGATTCACTTATGACGGGGGCGAGCGCTGGATTTTTAAGGACGTTGATCTGCAGATTAATAAGGGCGATAAGATCGCGCTGGTCGGATTCAATGGAATGGGTAAAACCACGTTATTACGTTCGCTGGCCGGCACATATAACTTGGCTGAAGGGGAACGCCGGCTTGGCCACAAAGTGGTCATCGGTTATCAGTCGCAGGAGTTTGCCGAGACCATGCCGCCGGATCAATCGGTGTTGCATGTGCTGAAATCAGCCAATGCGCAGTGCTCGGAAAAGGATGTGCGCACATTGCTTGGTTCGTTCGGGTTCAGTGCTGAGGCGGTGGAGAAGCCGGTTAAGGTACTGAGCGGGGGCGAGAAAATCCGACTGGCTTTTGCGCGCATTTTCATTAATCCGCCGAACTTCCTGTTGTTGGACGAACCGACGACGCACTTGGACATTCAGGGCCGCGAAGCGCTGGAGCGGGCGATCCGTGAATACAAGGGAACCGTCTGCCTGGTCAGCCACGACGTGGAGTTTGTACAGAATACCGCGGAACAAATCGTTGCGATGACCCCGCCGGGCATCATGCGTTTTTCCGGTAATTACGATTATTACCTCGAGAAAACGGGCGTCACTACAGAGGAACTTAAATCGACGCCGGCGGCTACCAAGATTGTAGAGCCGGTTACGGTGGGCAAAGGCAAGTTGGGCCGTAAGGCTCGGGCAGAGCAGCGAGAGGCGCAGAAAAACCTCAAGAAGTTGGAGCGCGAGCTCGAAAAGCTGCAGGAGCGTCAGGCTGAAATTCATGAATTAATGGCTTCGCAGGCGGACAATGTAAATTATTCTGAATTGAATAAGGAATTAGCCGAGTTAACCGGAAAGATTGGCGAAGCGGAAGAGTTGTGGCTGATGGAAGCCGCCCAGTTTGAAGAGGCGTAGCCACGAGAGCGAAACGCGCCGGGGTTGCTAAGGTCGGCATGCGCGGCTGACAAAAATGGATACATGCCCGATAACGGAACCCTGAGTGCAGGTGCGTTCCGCAGGCGCCGCGGCGGTTATATTTATATTTTGGAGGAGTAGAATGGAGCAGCAGGGGATTGCAGGATTTGATTATAAAATGACCCCCAAGATGATGGTGGATATGCCTAAGGCCGAATACAAAGGTCCGATCTGGCTGGTGAATACGAAGGAGCGCGCTGAAGAGGTCGCCCGTCACCTGAAGCGTTGTCGGCTGCTGGGATTTGATACGGAGACGCGCCCGAGCTTTAAAAAAGGGGTGGTCTATAAAGTATCCCTGCTTCAGCTCGCTACCTACCGTGAAGTCTATATTTTCCAGTTGGCGAAAACCGGCCTGCCGGATTCTCTGATCGATATTTTATCAAATCCACGCATTTTGAAGTCGGGCATCGCAGTCAAAGGCGATATTAAGGAGCTGCAACAGCTCAAAAAGTTTAAGCCGGGCGGTTTCGTAGAACTGGGCGATTTGACCCAGCAAAATAAGATGAAGAATCACGGGCTGCAGGGTGTGGCTGCCGTGCTTCTCGGTAAACGCATCTCCAAAAAGGAGCAGTGTTCCAACTGGGCTAAACCCAATCTGACCGAGTCTCAGTTGCAGTACGCGGCGACGGATGCCTGGATTGGCCGTGAGATTTATCGCCACATGTCCGATCGCGGATGGGTTTAGACTATTCTACCGGCGATAATATGCCTTCTTCGACCAACTGACGGTCCATCTCTTCGGTGAGCGGGACCGGAAGGGCTGGCATGCCTCGGCGAATCACTTCCATCTGGTACTCCTCCAGATGTTTCTGCAGTTCCTCACCGCGCAGTCTCGGTTCTGCTTTTTCCGGTTCCTGTTTTTTGGCGTTCTTTTTATTGATGCGCTCCAGCAGGCGGCGGCGACGTTCGGAAAAACGGGAAGTTCGGGTTTGTTTTTTTTCGGGCGCAGGAGCCGGCGTGGCTTCCGGAGCAGGGGTAGCGGCGAGCTCAAGTACGTAGGTGCGTCCGCGTTCGATGATTGTCGCCGTGCCTGCACTCAAATCAGCATCGACCAGTTTAATTCCATCCTCGGTAGTGTCAGGGCGTAACACTAAGCTTTTGTTGTTTTTTTTGTTAACAAGCCCGGCCCGGGTTTGCCCGTCGATTCCTTCATAAAGCGCGGAAAGGCGGTATGTGGAAGGCGTGCTGGCAACCGCAGGGGTGGATGGGACACCGACGGCGGGGGCCTCGCCGAAAGGCCGTCGATCCAGGATGACTTTGTAATCCTGAAATGAGTTCGAGGCGGCTGTCGCGGCCACGGTACCAAAAAATAGAATCGCTAATAGCTGTTTCATACAATCCGTTATAGTGGAAAACCTTTACATGAATAGAGTCTAAAAGGTATAGATCATCAGCCTACGATAATGTCTAATGCGGGAGAAGCAGATTCTCCACTTTCAGTGAACAGAAAGAAGATTTATGAGCAAAGAGGATATGCTGATTTCCAGTATGCAGAACCCCCGGGTGAAGCAGGTTGTGAAACTACGAAAACAGTCAGAGCGCAAGCGTAGTGGGGTAACGATCATTGAGGGGTATCGCGAGATTCTGCGTGCGCTCGAAAACAAATGGCCGACCCAGACCCTTTTTTATTGCCGGGCTCTTTTCCTGGGTGAGAACGAAGATCAGCTCATGGAGGATTGCCGTTCACGCGGTGCCAAGGTTTTTGAGTGTTCGGAAAACGTGTTCCGTAAGATGTCCTACCGTGATCGTCCGGATGGCTTGATCGCACTGGCGCCGATTGTGCAGAAAAAGCTGGAGGATCTTGAGTTATCCGAGAATCCGCTGATTCTGGTTGCCGAGCACCTGGAAAAACCGGGCAATCTGGGCACGCTGCTTCGATCAGCGGATGCCGCCGGCGTCGAGGCGGTGATCGTTTGTGACAAGTGCACGGATATCAACAACCCCAATGTGGTGCGCGCAAGTATCGGCACACTTTTCTATATTCCGATTGCCGAGGCTACGACGGAGGAGACCATCGCGTTTCTGCGCGAAAAGAACGTTCAGATTCTCTCGGCTACGCCACATGCCACGGCTGAATATTTTGACGTGGATATGAAAACGCCGACAGCGATTGTGGTCGGTGCCGAACAGTTCGGGCTAAGCGATCGCTTTATGCAGGAGTCCGATCTGAACGTGCGTATTCCAATGCTCGGCAAAAATGATTCACTGAATGTGTCAACTGCCGCAACGATCCTGCTTTACGAAGCCGTCCGTCAGCGACGAGTCGGTTAATATCAGATTATGCTTAAGATAGAAGGTTTAGAGATCCATTTCGGTGCGGACGATCCGGTACGCGCGGTCGACGGCATTTCGCTGGAAATCGCCCATGGCGAGATCGTTGCGCTGGTAGGGGAGAGCGGGAGCGGCAAAAGCATTTCGGCCCTGTCGATTACCCGGCTTACCCCGAAAGCGGCACGTTATCACGGTGGACGGATTTTATTTCATGATCAGGATCTGCTGGCGATGGCTGAACCGGAACTGCGCAAAATCCGCGGTAACCGGATCTCTTATATCTTTCAGGAACCCTCCGTTTCACTGAACCCGGTTTTCACTGTCGGATGGCAGATCGGCGAGGCGATCCGCTTGCACCGCAAGGGCGTCAAAGTGAAAGACGAGGTCAAACGCCTGCTGGGACTGGTTCAGCTTCCAGAACGCATAGCGCAGGCATACCCGCACCAGATGAGCGGCGGACAGCAACAGCGCGTGATGATTGCTATGGCGCTGGCTTGTGAGCCGGATCTGCTGGTGGCTGATGAACCGACTACTGCGCTGGATGTGACCGTTCAGAAAGAGATTCTGTCCCTTCTTTTGAAGCTCCGAGAGGAGTGCGGCCTCTCCATTCTGTTGATTACCCATAACTTCGGCATTGTAAACGGTATTGCCGATCGTGTGTACGTGATGAACAACGGCAAAATTGTGGAAGAGGGCGAAACTCGCCAGGTTCTGCATGCTCCGCAGCACGCCTACACGCAACGTCTGATGGCGGCCATTCCGCGTCTGCGGCCGCAAACAGGGGAGGCAGAATAATGCTTTTGCAGGTTGAAGATGTTCATGTGAAATACGGGCACGGGCATCATGCTGTGCATGCCGTTCGCGGCGTTTCCCTTGAAGTGGCGCCCGGCGAAATCCTGGGGCTGGTCGGCGAAAGCGGCTGTGGCAAAAGCACCTTGGGGCGCGCGATTTTAGGATTAGAGAAAATTGCCGACGGATCTGTTCGGTTTGATGGGCAGAATGTGACGAATTTGCGTGGCGAGGCACTGAAAATTTTTCGCCAGCAGGCTCAGATGGTATTCCAGGATCCGTTCGGTTCGTTGAACCCGCGTATTCCGGTTGGAGCCGCCATCGAAGAAGTCCTCTGTGTTCATCGTATCGGAAAAAACAGACATGAGCGGCGCGAACGGGTCCGCCAACTGTTTAAGGATGTGGAACTGGATCCTCGCATGGTGGATCGCTATCCGCACGAGTTCAGCGGCGGTCAGCGTCAGCGAATCGGAATCGCGCGCGCCTTAGCGTTAGGGCCGAAACTTCTGATTGCCGATGAGCCGGTATCCGCGCTGGATGTGTCGGTACAGGCCAGCATTCTTGCACTGGTCAAAAAGTTGCAGCGGCAACATAACCTGGCTTATCTGTTTGTCAGTCACGACTTGGCGGTGGTTCGTAATATCAGTGACCGCATTGCGGTCATGAATGAAGGTGTGATCGTCGAAACCGGAACGGCCGAGGAAGTCATCGACCGCGCACAACACGAATATACGCAGAAGCTGCTGAGCGCCGTCCCGGAAATATAGGGCATCCCTACTGTTGCGAACAGGGGATGTGTCGGGCCATCTCTGAGAGCAGTGCTTTCTGAGAGATCGGTTTGCTCAGGAAGCCGGAGCAGAGTTGGGAGATGATTTGCTCATCTTGCTTCAGCGCCGAGGCCGTAATGGCAATAACGGGGATGTTGCATACAGAGGGATCCTCATTCAGCCGACGGGAGGTCTCATAGCCGTCCATAACCGGCATTTTCATGTCGAGCAGGACGAGGTCCGGTTTGTGTTTGTAAACTTGGTCCAGGGCTTCTTGCCCGTTACTTGCTTCAAGTAGGGTGAAGTTGAAGTTGCCCAGGAAGGCTTGGATGATCTCTCGATTGTAGTCGATGTCATCGACAATCAGTATTGTTGCGGGCTCAAAGCTAAGATTCTTAGCGTTGAGGCCAATCTCCCCCATATGTTCCGGGCTCGCTGTTGCCACTTAACTTTCGACCGTCAGGGTGCCTCCCATCAGCTCGACCAGCCGCTTGCTGATGGCTAGGCCGAGACCGCAAAAAAAGGGCCCGAAAATCGGGCCCTTGATTGATTTGGTGTCTGCTTACGTTTATGCGTGTGCAGAATCAATTTTTACGCTGGAGCGGATTCCGCCGCGGGCGGTGAAGTCGCCGTTAACCACCAGGTGACGCGGGTTCAACAGCTCAAACAGATCCGTGTAGATGCGGTTGACGATCTCTTCGTAGAAGGTACCTTCCTGGCGGAAGGAGAAGAGATACAGCTTCAGCGATTTGCTTTCTACGCAGAGTTCACCCGGGATGTAGTCAATCCGGATTTTTGCGAAGTCCGGCTGTCCGGTAATCGGGCAGAGCGACGTGAACTCATCGGTCTCGAATGAGATCCAGTAGTTGCGCTGCTTGTTGTTGTTCGGGAACGTTTCCAGGTTCGCCAGATCCGGTGTGGTCGGATAGCGGGTTTCGCCTTTGCCCAGCAGGGTCAGCTCTTTCGTTGTTTCTTTGCTTGTTGCCATAATATTACCTCAAAATTTCCAGTGTCTATTTCTCAACCTGCTGATCCGTCCAGATTTCAACGTCTGGATGGCCCTGCAAGGCGATACCCGCCGGAATGGTCAACGGATCGTTCAGTAGTGTGGTGAGCATATCTTTTTTGGACTCGCCGACCACAATGAAAATTATTTTTTTGACCCGGTGGAGCAGGGCGGGGGTCACGGTTACGCCCTTGAGTCCGTCTGCGCGGTCAACAGCCACGGCGTAACTTGGGGTCTCATCCGCCGCCAGCTCGTTCGTGAAAATGCCGGCTGTGTGTCCGTCTGCGCCCATACCGAGCAGGCCGACCGGAATGGTCATGCCCAGTTCGATTTCACGTGCCAGATCGTGGTGAAAAACATTAGCCGCTTCATCGGTATCCAGGGCGGTGTCCACATTCAACACCTGTCCGGGCTTCAGCTTCAGCTTGTTGAACATCGGTTGAATTTTTCCGGTGTTGCTGTCGGGCGAGTCATAGGAAACCACGCGTTCGTCACTCAGGAACAGGCGCAGGCTCTCAGCACTGCGGGCAAATCCGCGTCTAAGCGATTTGTAGATCGCCAGCGGAGTTGATCCGCCGGAGAGCATGACCGCTTTTGCCGCGCCATTTTCGGATTCCTGGCGGAACTCATTTTTCAGGAACTTGACAGCATGGCGCCGGAGGCGCCGCTCTGTTTTAAATACGCGAACGCGCACGTCCATGATTAAGCCTCCGCGGCCAGCATTTCGTTGATCGCTTTAGCCGCACGACGACCTTCACCCATCGCCATGATTACTGTAGCTGCGCCGAGAACGATGTCGCCGCCTGCAAATACACGCGGGTGCGATGAGCGGCCTGATTCATTGACCACGATATTGCCGCGCTCGGTGAACTCAATCCCTTCGGAGGTCTGTTTGATCAGCGGGTTGGAGCCGCTACCGATTGCCACAATGATGGTGTCGAGTTCGAGTTCGAATTCACTGTTCGGGATTTCGATCGGACGGCGGCGCCCGGATTCGTCCGGTTCGCCGAGCTCAAAGCGGACGCATTCGGCCGCGCGAACCCAACCTTTTTCGTCGCCGAGGATGCGTTTGACATTATTCAAGAAGTGGAACTGAATGCCTTCCTCTTTTGCATGCTCGATTTCCTCGGCACGTGCCGGCAGTTCGGCTTCGGAGCGGCGGTAGATAACGCAGACGCTTTCTGCGCCCAAGCGCATTGCTGTGCGGGCCGCATCCATTGCGACGTTGCCGCCGCCGAGGATCGCTACCTTTTTCGACTGGAACATCGGCGTGGCCGCGCGCTTCTGGTCGTAGGCCTTCATCAGGTTAGAGCGGGTCAGGTATTCGTTGGCCGAAAAAACGCCGACGAGGTTTTCCCCTTCGATCCCCATGAATTTTGGCAGACCGGCTCCGGCCCCGATGAACACGGCGTCATAGCCGTCTTTTTCAATCAGGTCGTTGATCTTGCGGGTACGGCCGATTACAAAGTTGGTTTTGACTTCTACATCCATCGCCTTGAGGCCATCGATTTCTGCCTGCACAATTTCCTTCGGCAGGCGGAACTCCGGGATGCCGTAAAGCAGAACGCCGCCCGGTTTGTGGAAGGCCTCGAAAACGGTGACCTCGTGCCCCTCGCGGCGCACGTCCGCCGCGGTGGTAATGGAGGCCGGTCCGGAACCGATGACGGCCACTTTTTTGCCGGTCGCCGGTTTGATTTCCGGGACTTCGACGAGATGGTTTTCGCGTTCCCAGTCGGCTACGTAGCGTTCGAGGCGGCCAATGGCCACGGCTTTGTCGACGCTTTTAAGCGCTTTTCCGACGGTACAGGGTTTCTGGCACTGGCTCTCCTGTGGGCATACGCGGCCGCAGACCTGAGGCAGGAGGCTGGTCTCTTTGATGATGTCCACCGCCTGCTTGTTGTCGCCATCGACAATCGCCTGGATGAAGCCGGGAATATTAATGCTTACCGGGCACCCTTTGACACACGGAGCGTTTTTGCACTGCAGGCAGCGCATCGCTTCGAGCTTTGCCTGTTCAGGTGTATAGCCGAGAGCCACTTCCTGCATATTGCTGCGACGCACGTCCGGATCCTGAGCAGGCATTTCCTGCACCGGAATGGTCATGCGGTCTTTGGGTTTCAGTTCGGAAAGTTCTGATACGCGCGCCAGTTCTTCTTTGGCCGCGGCAGCCAGTTTTTCAGGGGGAACGTATGACATTATTTGCGTTTCTCCAATTTTGCAGCTGCTGCTTCCATCTTGCATTTGTGGTTGTCCGCTTCCTCTTTCGGTTTATAGGCTTGGGAGCGGTTGAGCAGGTTGTCAAAATCAACGAGGTGGCCGTCGAATTCCGGGCCATCCACACACACGAATTTAGTTTTGCCGCCCACGGTGCAGCGGCAACCGCCGCACATGCCGGTTCCGTCGATCATGATCGTATTCAGCGACACAACCGTCGGCACTTTGTAAGGGCGGGTGGTCTCACAGCAGAACTTCATCATGATCATCGGGCCGATCGCCACAACCAGATCCGGCGGATTGTCGGATTCGCAGAGTTCTTTTAGCGGCTCGGTCACCAGGCACTGACGGCCGCTGGATCCGTCGTCTGTACAGACGATCGTTTCGTTGGAAATTTCGCGCATTTCGTCTTCGAGAATCAACAGGTCCTTGTTACGGGATCCCAGAATGCTGATCACTTCGTTGTCGGCATTTTTGAGTGCCTTCGCGATCGGGTGCAGCGGGGCAATTCCAACACCGCCGCCGACGCAGACGACTTTGCCGACTTTCTCAATATGGGTCGGCTGGCCAAGCGGGCCAACGATATTGGCAATGCTGTCGCCTTCATTTAGTTTTGCCAGCTGCTTGGTTGTGAAACCCACGGTCTGGAAGATAAGTGTAATGGTGCCTTCAGTAGGGTTGGCGTCGCTGATGGTCAGCGGAATGCGCTCAGCAAAATCATCATTGAGCTGAAGAATAATAAACTGGCCGGCTTTACGTTCTTCGGCAATCAGCGGCGCTTCCACGCGCATCATGAAAACCTGATCAGAAAGTTGTTTTTTTTCTATAATTTTATTCATATCGATTTCGGGGTTTCAGATGATCCTTAAATTAATAGCGGTACAAGGTATACCGCTTTCACATTTAGATCAATATTCGGGACAGAAAAATGTGATGCTTGTTCGATGCCGGAAAATGGAGATAAATATTGTATCCGGCGCGCGCATTTTCTATACCTCCGCATCATGACACAGCGCTATAAAATGACATTCTCTTACGACGGCACTAACTTTCAGGGCCTGCAGGTTCAGCCGGAACACACTACCGTACAGGGCGAAATGGAGCGGGCACTGCACCATATCACCCGGCAGGAGGTCAGGATTCATCCCTGCGGCCGTACTGATACGGGCGTCCATGGCCGCGCCATGGTTGCACATTTTGACCTGAACGACGTGCGCGACACCACCAAATTGCGCATCGGGCTGAACGCCGTTATGCCGCCGGATATCCGGATTTATAAAATCGAGAAGGTCGCCTCAGAATTCCATGCCCGCTTCGATTCCGTGCATAAGGAGTACCGTTACTTTATCTGGAACGGCGACGTTATCCCGCCGTTTAAGCGACTCTATTGTCTGCACGACCGCCGCAAGATCGACGTGGAGCGGATGCGCAAGGCTGCTTCATATTTGGTCGGAGAAAAAGATTTTAAGGCGTTCTGTTGCAATGCGCCGGGTCAGGGCGGTCGTTTCGGAACCGTGCGTACAATCTACAAAATCGATATTCGCAAAAAAGGCAACGAGCTGGTGATCATCGTCGATGGCTCCGGTTTTCTCTATAAAATGGTGCGCACGATTGTCGGCTTTTTGACGCGGGTAGGGCGCGGTGAAATGGAGCCGGAAGATGCGCTGACGCTACTCGAAAACCGCGTGCGCACGGCTGATATTCCCAGTGCCCAGGCCCATGGTCTCTTCATGTGGCAGATCTGGTATTGAACTGAGCCACAAAGGATCGCCAACTAAAAAGGCACCAGGTTCATTATCCTGGTGCCTTAATTGTATCTTTGCGGGCTTGGCGTTTTATAAAGAAAAACCCGGCGGACTTTCATCCGTCGGGTTTTCAGCTTACGGGGCAAGCTGCCCCGATGTGCTGTAGCTTATTTTGCGCCGATCGGGTCTGCACCCAGTGTGCCGACACTGTCAGTCAGGAACTTGTCGGAGAGTACGTACTCACGACGGGCTTTAACTGACGCCAAGCGATCTTCGAGGCCCATTCGCGCCGATTCCGGAGCGTTGTGGCCGCGGGACATGAAGTCCTCCAGATACTTGATGTGACCTGTGCAGCAGTCCGCTTTGCGGTCCTGTTTGATTTTCAGGCGCTCCTGGTACCAGTCGCTGTTAACAACCGCTTCACGCGTGAACATCTCGCGGATCGCCGGGTCATCGATTTTCTTACCTTCGTAAGAACCTTCGGCCATGATGTAGATCAGGGCTTTCAGCGGCGGGATCAGGCCTTCAACGCTTCCGTCGGCGATAAACTGGCTCGCAATGCGCTCCTGCGTTTCGCAGATGTTGTTGATGCCGTCAACGAAGTCTTCCATGTCCTGTTCTTCCGGACGGAGCATGCCGCTTTCGAATACCGTGTTCGGTGCTTCGAAGATTTTGCCGAGGTATTCGTTCACGAAGCATTCAGTGATGCGGTAGCCGAGGCGGCTCGCCACTACTTTTTTGCCGTTGTATTCGAAGTCTTCGACTTTTTCGAGCAGGCCTTTTTCGATCATCATTTTCGGATCGCGCTCTTCTTCTATCATACGGCACCAGAGTTCCGGGATCAGCAGGGAAACGTCGTGCTCAACTTTGTAGTTGGAACCGATGTAGCCCGCCGCTGTGGAGAATCCGTTCGCGCCAGTCAGCAGGAAGGAGAGCAGGGCGTTGTTCAGGTCAGCCGTCGCCACGAGAGCATTGAACGGACCTTTTGTCAGTGCGCCTTCGCTACCCGCACCCGTTGTGGACGGGGATTTACCTGTCAGGGAGCAGATGAAGTCCATGAACAGTTCCGGCAATTCCTGATAGTGGATCGGGCCGTAAACCGCCAGCGCGCGGATGCCCGCTTCACGCTCGGCCGGATTGTTGCGGCGACCCGGCAGAACTGCGTTTACCGGAGTGTACAGCGGTTTGTCGGCCGGAACTTTACGTGCCAGGCGAGTGCCCGTCAGAGCCAGGTATTTGCCTTTGCCGTCGATCAAATCCGGGCGCGTCTGCAAGTAGCGCGGGTTTTTGGACGGTGCGCCGTTCACGATACGCGGGGAAGCGGAGTCAACAAACTGCATCTTTTCTTTATCAGATGTTGCCACCTCTTTGATCATATCGCGCATCGGTTCTGTGTACTGGTTGTATGTTACAGAGCGTTCCATCAAATCGATCGCATCTTCTTTGCTGTGAGCTTCGAAGTTGGAGATGAAGTTGCCGCTGGAAGCGAGGTCCGCCTCCGCCTGTTTATCGAAACCGCGTACGACGGCTTCATCCGGACGCTGGAAGAAACGGTATTCGCAGTTTTCAACGATTTTAACCGCTTCCGCTTTGTATTCCGGATTCAGGTTTTCAAGGCAGTGTGTCGGTACAACGATAGAAGCGGAGATGTCATCTTCCCACTGAACTTTTGCAGACGGGATGAAATCGGTACGCAGTTTACTTGTACGCCAAGTGCCGTCCGGGCTCATGCCGATACGCAGGTATTTACCCGCCATTTTCTGGCCGTTAAATTTCAGCTCATGGCCCATTTCGCCGTTGATGAAATCAACCGTGAAGTGTTTGCGCCAATCGTTGCCCCATTCTTCTTTGTAGTGACGTTTCACCATGAACACCAAACCTTTGATGCGGTTCGGGATCTGGTTCAGCCATTCGTTGAACTCATCGTTGTTTTCCGGAGACGGGTTCAACAGTTTGATTACAGAGCCCAGCGAACGTTTCTTGGACAGAATCGGGCGCGCCTGGTAGTCGGCGCCGCGGTCTTCCTTGAAGCGCGTGGCGAAGTTGTAGCTCAGGATCTGCTCAACCGCATCCATATCTTTCTCAAGATCGGAAACGAATACTGAACCCGAAATCATTGCGTCGCTGATGGATTTAGAGATTTCAGACTTACCGCCGCCGGAAACGGTACACGGCTTGTGGCAGAGGGTGCCTTCGCCAACGGTGCCGATCAGGCGCCATGTGTTGGAAGCCTCGTTTTTCTCCATGTTCACGCGGTAACCGCACGGGTAGATGAATGTGCGCTCAGCCAGCAGCTTGACCGTCTGGGTTTCACCGTTCAGTTCCCAGGAAACCGTCTGTGTATCCAGATCAAAACGGGAGTCTTCCGGTACATAGAAGATGCCAGGATACTGCTTGTCTACTGCGTAACCTTCCGGATAGATTGTGATTTTGTCGCCGATGGAGCGGATCACATCTTCCATTGTGTGGTCGTACTGGTAGAGCGTGCTGTCCGGGATGAAGCTTTCGCCGAGGTTCCAGCGCGGAGTTGCCAGCGCGCCGCCTGCGTGTTCCTCTTCGCAGAGACCGTACAGGTTGGCAGCGTAACCGATCTGAGTTTTAACTTCTTTCTTGCAGTAGCCGAAGTAGTTGTCTGCGATCAGTGTTACGATAACACCGGAAGCGTCACGACAGCAAATTTTGAACGGCGAGCCTTCATTGTAAAGCTCGTCCTCGGACTTCCAGCACATACCGTCGCGGCGCTGACGTTCTGTCGCGTCGTCGTAGTGCGGCAGGCCGAGATCTTTCTTGTTCAGGCCGCAGATGTGCGGAGCCAGAATCACGCAGCCAGTGTAACCGGTCCAGTGATCCGGATCGAGGGCCGCGTCGTTGGCCGGCAGGTACGGGTCGCCCGCATTGCCGAAGATAGACTCAACAAAGTCGAGGTTACAGATATAGTTACCCGGCGCGAAGAAGCGTACTTCCATATTTTTCTTCTCGAGGAAGCCGGGAACCTCCGGGCTGACCATCGGGCGCAGCAGCAGAGAAACGAATGTGTGTGCAGATTTTTCCTGGCTGGACGTGAAGGGCAGCTCCATCGTTTCCTTCGGCGGATTGAGCGCCGCCGCCAGCAGGTTTACAAAGCCCTGTTTCGGCACTTCTTTTTTGTCCGCGCCAACCTGCAGGCCACCTTCCACCACGTGGAATACACCTTTAGTAGTACGACGGTCGTTTTTCGGGTTGTGAAGCACGCCCTGTTTGATGCGGTAGGAGTGAATGCCGTCACGGTTGAACTCCTCCTGATCCGGAGCGATAGAAAGCTCGCGTGCCAGACCGTAACGGTCCAGTACCAGAGTTTTATTCGGCAGGTGGGTTACGCCTTCCGGGGCGACATCTTTGAAGTAGCCGCTCAGGAAGTTCTGAATGCGCTGGTCAACTGGGCACTGGTAGTCGTGCAGAATACGGTCGCGTTCGCGGATGTTTTCAATCAGGTCAATGGCAATTTCCAGCTCGGCCGTTTCAGCCTTCTCGTAGATCGGCTGGCCCATAGCGGACAATTTCAGGTTGATGTATTTGATCAGCAGATCACGACTCTCTTGGGAGCCGATATTGTCGCCGATGCCTAAGGATCGTTTTAAGTCCATTTTAAGTTCCTTATTATTCATTACTATTAAATGTCTGTTTGTCGCATCTGCGATCGGGAATCGTACGGTCTATGGTAATGACTGATTCCTGGGGTGAGTTTTCTCACTGAAAGTGATGATCTGTTCGTATGTCGCAGAGTTTAAGCCCTAGTCCTTGAGCGTCTAAAGGGTAGTTAAGCAGACTCCATCGTCAATAATTTTCACCCAGAAAATCCGAGCAGGAGCCCGTAATTGCGTGTCATTTGGGGGCGCAGGTTGCGGATCGGTCTGTGGTGCAGGGGGTTGGGGCGATCCGCGTTTGCTGACCGTGAATGCGGGCAGTTTTTTGGTAGAGCGGTATATGGGGTGCGACGCCGGATTCGCCGCAAAGCAGCAGGAACGCATCCCTCTTGAAGCAAGTAACAATCTTAGGGCTGCGCAGATCCCGATACTTCGCGGTTACTCTTTCTCTGTTAAAATCGTTCGTCCGGGCGGAGGTAGCGCCACTTGCCTGGAGGCAAATCACCCAGTTTGACGTTTCCGATGCGCACGCGTTTGAGTCCGACGACTTTGAGTCCGACGAGTTCGCACATGCGACGGATCTGGCGCTTGCGGCCCTCTTTAAGAATAAAGCGTAACTGGTCCTCGTTCTGCCAGCTCACCTCGGCGGGTTTCAATTTTTTGCCGTCCAGGCTCAATCCGTGGTTCAGCAGTTTCAGTCCCTTGTCGGTCAGGTTGCCTTTTACACGAACCAGATATTCTTTTTCGACTTTGGTTTCTGACCCAATCAACTTGCGCGCGGTGAGCCCATCCTGCGTCAGCACCAGCAGTCCGTTGGAGTCGATGTCCAGTCGCCCGGCCGGCGCGATGCCTTTCAGGTGGCCGCGGTTAAAGCGGATGCCGGATTTGTCGCCTTTGAATTGGTTGCCCGGGGTGATCAGTGCCACGGCAGGTTTGTAATTATCTTCCGGCTGGCCGGAAACATAGCCGACCGGTTTGTTGAGCAGGACGGTTACCCGGCAGCTCTGCTGCTTCTGCGCTTTCTGGCTCAGTTCGATCTGCTGATCGGGCATCACTTTCATGCCGAGCTCGGCGCGTTTGCCGTCGACATAAACGAGACCCTGTTCAATGTAGCGATCCGCCTCACGGCGGGAACATAGGCCTTGCTGGGCCATTACTTTTTGAAGTCGTTGTGGTTCCATGTCTAAATCTTTCCTCACGCAAAGGCGCCAAGCACGCAAAGCTTCTGTTCTTCGTATTCTTTGCGTGAAAAGTTCTTAATTTATTAGGAGTTAGTGATGATGTCGAGCGCGGCTTTGATGCCGTCGGCCCCGCTGGAGATGATGCCGCCCGCATAGCCGCTGCCTTCGCCGACGAGGTACAAATTATCAAAGCCGTGGCAGCGTCCTTCGCGTTCGCGCAACACCTGGATCGGGGCTGAGGTTTTACTTTCCAGGCCCATGATATTGCCGGTCTCGAAGCCTTTTATCATGCGGCTGAATCGGTGCAGCCCGTCCTGCATTGCGCCGGCCACGGTTCCCGGTAACAAATCCCAGAGTGGTGCTTCGATCAGTCCGATCGGGTGGCTGCTTTCTCCGGGCGCGCCGTTGGCCTTGCCGCTCATAAAGTCCTGAATTGTACAGGCGGGCGCGCGGTACCCCTTCGCAAAATCAAAGAACGAGCGTTCGAGCGTTTCCAGCCATTCCAGCGCTTCGGCGGGATCGGTTTCGCGGCCCTGGAGCTGATCGAACTGAACACCCGAGACGCAGGCCGCGTTGGCGAATTGGCCGTCGCGCTGGTAGAGGCTCATGCCGTTGACGATGTTCGTGCCCTCATATGCGGCCGCCGGAACGACGATTCCGCCTGGACACATGCAGAAGGTGTAAACCGGTGTTTTGTTCTCGGTCTGATGTGTCAGCCGGTATTCGGCCGCCTTGACGCCGGGCAGGGCGGGCTTACCCCATTGTGCTTGGTTGATCAGCTCCTGCGGATGTTCGACGCGGCAGCCGATGGCAAAGTTCTTGTTGCGGAACTGGACGCCGCGCTGCATCAGCATGCGGTAGGTCTCGTAGGCCGAGTGACCCGGCGCGACCACAAAGCAGTCAGCCTCCAGTGTTCCGGCGCTGGTTACGGCGGCGGTGACGCGCCCGTTGCTGACCTGCAGGTCGTCGAGCATGGTTTCAAACAGCACCTTGCCGCCGAGCTCTTCGAACTGCTGGCGCAGGCGCTTGACGATTTTCTTGAGGTTGTCGCTGCCGAGGTGCGGGTGGGTCATGAACGCAATTTCGGCCGGCGCGCCCGCGTCAATGTAGCGCTGCAGAATGTAGGCCCGCTCTTTGTTAATGTGCTTGCTGCGCGAGGTCAGCTTGCCGTCGGAAAATGTACCTGCTCCGCCTTCTCCGAAGGCGTAATTGCAGGTCGGGCTGAACTCGCCCGTGCTTTCAAAGCGGGTGATGCCGGAATCGCGCCTGTCCACATCCGCGCCGCGCTCAACCAGGGTGACGCTGTAGCCGGCCTGTTGAAGGGCGAACGCCGCAAAAAAACCTGCCGGTCCGCTGCCGACCACAACCGCCTTGCCGCGCCCGGGTTTGTGCGGGATTTCCAGTTCGGCGCGTTTCTCCGGGGTCGGGCCCTTGACCCCCTTGCCGGAAACGGCGACCCGCAGCTGCCAGTGGATCTGATCCTTTTTGCGCGCGTCCAGGCTCTTTTTCTCGATCTGATACGAGAACTGCTTCACCCGCAGTTTTGTGGCGATTTTCTTGCGCAGCTGCTCTTCGGTGTAATCCGTCGACAGCTTGATTGTGATTTCCTGATAACCCATAACGTCCTCAATTAAAATTTGGCTTAATGTAAAGTATCAGAGCGTGAAGTGCCCGCTGAATTGACAAGAAAAAGCGGCGGTGTTTTTGGGGCTCGCAAGGCATGGTTGCGGTCGGGAATTTTGCCGGGCCGGGGTGGTAAACGTTATTGCGTCAGGGCACGAAAAAACCTCCCGGGAAGGGAGGCTTTGTCGTTTGTTCGGAGATTTTTGTTATGCGCTAAAAAAGCGGCGAACAAATAGCATGCCTCCGCCGAACAGGGCCGGCAGGCTGAGCGTGGCCGGCTCCGGGACTGTGGCAACTTCCAGTCGTTTGTAGTCGGAGCCGAGATATGAAGATAGGAACTCGAGGGTATTGCGCTTCGAGGTGTCAAAGGATCCTGTCAGGGTCATAGAGCCCGAAAGAGTTGTTCCAGCACTCTGTGGTGTATTGTAAGCCCACATAAGACCATCGCCCCACGTCACGCCGTCACCGATGTACGGGTCTATTGCTTTTACTCCGTCGACCATAATGGTGTCCGCGGTAATGGTGGGCGCGCCATCAAAAAGTCAGTATTTGTACTGTCGTTATGTGTCCAATCGCTTTTAAACCCAAAAAAGCCCTTACCATTTGCGTTATCTTCGTCAAAGCCCCCCCAGGGTGAAGGTGAATTCGGTGTCTGTGAGAGTGTCAATTTGAAATATCAGCTTGGCTCTTGCTGTGGCAACGCTGAGCATTGTGAGTGAGATGATTGTTAGTAACATTTTTTTTCATTTTTAATCCTCCTTTAAACTTGCGTAGTCTATGTCTGTGACGGGGGGAGGCAATATGTATTTTAACTTCGTTGAGCAATTTTTCCTTCTGCGGGTTTTTACGTAATTAAATGCATTTTTATCTGGCGGGGTACGGTTCTTGACGGGCGGGGCGGGGTTTAATATCTTAACCCGTTTTGATTTCACGAGGATTTGTTATGGCGAAAATTCAGATTATGCCGTCAATGCTGGCTGCCGATTTCGGGCGCTTGGCTGAGGGCGCGAAACGGTGCGAGGATGCGGGTTCGGATCAGTTGCATATGGACATCATGGATGCACGCTTTGTGCGGAACCTGAGCTTCGGCCCTGCCGTAGTTGCGATGGGCGCTAAAGAGACGGCTCTGCCGCAGCATGTACATTTGATGATGATGGAGCCGCAGCACTATATCGGTAACTTCGCGGATGCGGGATCGACTACGATTCTGATTCATGTGGAGGCGGATTGTGATGTGCGCGCGGTGCTGGCGGATATTCGCGGGCGCGGTTTGCGCTGCGGCGTGACGCTGAACCCGGAAACGCCGGTCGATGTTATTTTTCCGCTGCTGGATGAAAAGCTGGTGGATGAGGTGTTGTTGATGTCGGTACATCCCGGTTTCGGCGGACAATCCTACATTGAAGCTGTAGAAGAAAAGGCGGCGCAGATTCGTCGCCATGCTGACTGGGTTGATATCTCGATCGACGGCGGCATTAATAATGAAACCGTACTGGGCGCAGCGGCGCACGGTGTGAATATGTTTGTGGCTGGAAGCTACCTTTTCAAGTTGGACGACATGCAGGCAGGTGTCGCAGATCTCCGCGCGAAGGCGGAGTCGGTTTACTGTTCTAAAGTTTAAAATTATGACTGATTTATCACGTATTAGAAATTTCTGTATTATTGCTCACATCGACCACGGCAAGTCGACGCTGGCGGACCGTATGCTGGAACTGACCCAGACGGTCGAACAGCGCAAAATGCAGGAGCAGGTGCTCGATGCGATGGACCTGGAGCGCGAACGCGGTATTACCATTAAATCGCACCCGGTTTGTCTGAAGTATAAGGCCAAAGACGGCGAGACGTATCAGTTCAATCTGATGGATACGCCGGGGCATGTGGATTTCTCTTATGAGGTATCCCGCAGTCTGGCCGCATGTGACGGTGCGATTCTGGTAGTGGATGCCGCGCAGGGCGTGGAGGCGCAGACGGTTTCCAATGCCTTTCTGGCATCAGACGAAGATTTGGACATGGTGCCGGTGCTGAATAAGGTCGATCTGCCGAACGCGGATACGGATGCGGTCAGCCAGCAGATTGAGGATATTCTGGCGATTGACGCGACCGAGGCGATTCATATTTCCGCTAAGTCCGGCATGGGCATTGAGGATGTAATGGAAGCGGTGGTTTCGCAGATTCCGCCGCCGACGATTCCGGAAGTGAACGACGGCGCGACGCGTGCGCTGGTGTTCGACTCCAAGTATGACGCCTATCAGGGCGTAGTGATTTACCTGCGTATGTTTAACGGTCAGTTCAAGAAGGGCGACAAGATTCGCGTGATGAGCTCGGGCAAGCAGTACGAAATCAAGCAGGTCGGCAAATTTGTACCGGAGCAGGTGCAGACCGAAGGGTTGCATCAGGGCGAAGTGGGCTACATTACGGCCAACATGAAAGATCCGTCGGAAATCAAGATCGGTGACACAATTACACACCATCGCGGTCCGGCTGAAGAGCCGTTGCCGGGTTTCCAGGAAATCAAACCGATGGTTTTTGCGGGGCTTTATCCGGTAGATACATCGGAATACGAGAAACTCGCGGCCAGCTTGGATAAACTGCAGTTGAACGATTGCTCGTTCTCGTTCTCAAACGAATCTTCTGTGGCGCTGGGACTCGGTTTCCGTTGCGGTTTCCTCGGTCTGTTGCACATGGAGATCATCACCGAGCGCCTGCGCCGCGAATATAACCTGAACCTGATCACGACGTATCCGGCCGTGGAGTATCACGTCTACATGACCAACGGTGAAATGGTGAAGGTGGACAACCCGATTTACATGCCGGATATCACGAAGATTGAACGCATTGAAGAGCCGCGCATTAAGGCGTACATCATCTGCCTGACCGATCATATTGGCGACATGATGCAGCTGGTATTGGATCGTCGCGGACAGGTGACGCACACCGACTCGATTGACGGTAAGCGAGTGATGCTGACTTGTGACCTGCCGCTGAATGAGATCCTGATCGACTTTTACGACAAGCTGAAAACGGTCAGCCGCGGTTACGCGTCGATGGATTACGAGCATTCGGAATACCGTCCGGACGACATGGTTAAAATGGATATTATGGTTCACGGTGAAATTATTGACGCATTCTCGTCGATCGTACACCGTACTAAAGCCGTTCCGCGTGGGCGTCAGATGTGCAAAAACCTGAAAGACATTCTGCCGCGTCAGGCCTTTTCCGTACCGGTACAGGCCGCGTTAAACAGCAATATTATTGCGCGTGAAACCATTCAGGCGTTCCGTAAGGACGTGACCGCGAAGTGTTACGGTGGTGATATTTCCCGTAAACGCAAGCTGCTCGAGAAGCAGAAAGAGGGTAAGAAGAAACTGAAACAGATCGGTAAAGTAAGCATTCCGCAGGAGGCTTTCATTCAGGTTCTCAAATCGGACACGAACTAATGCATTTTTTCAAACGCCGCCAACTGAAGGAAGAGGTTAAGAACGTACTGAAAGATGCGCGTCATGCGCGCAACATGCGTGAAGATATCTGCCCTGAAGAGTTGCTTCAGAAAATGGCAGATGCCGTCCATCGGGTGGAGGTTCTTTGGAAAGAGAAAGCTGATGCGAAAAAAGTGCGTGATGCGATTCACGCGCTGCATCACGTCAGCTGTCGGGTATATCCGCCGCATCCGCAGCCTAAGTGGCACGAGAATATTGAAGTGCTGGTCGTGGCGCTTGGTGCAGCCATGGCGATCCGCGCTTATTTCGTACAGCCGTTCAAAATCCCGACCGGCTCCATGCAGCCGACATTGAACGGTATTCTGCACGAGGAGCATGAGCCGAACCTGAGCGACAAGTTTCCGCTCAGTATCGGCAAGTGGCTGATTACCGGCGAGTCTTTCAAGCCGGCAACCAGCATGTTGAAAATCGCCGGCGACCACGTGATCGTAAATAAATTCCTCTACAACTTCGTGCCGCCGAAGCGCGGAGATGTGGTCGTTTTTGATACCGCCGGTATTAATAAAAAAGAGCGCGCGAACATAATCATGGCCCAGCTGATCGGAAACGGTCGCGTTTTGGATACGATTGAATTTATCGAACATGGTCAAACCCTGATCGACCGTGCGACCGCGCGACCGATCCAGCAGATCCTCAATGAGTACGCGCAACGCTATCAGACCTCTGTGCGCGCTGTGCCCGTTTCCCAGCGCAAAGGGATCGCTTTAACTTATTACATCAAACGCATGGTCGGTGAGCCGGGCGACGAGATTTCAGTGGATAACGGTTATCTGGTGGCCAATGGCGAAAAGGTGACCGAGCCGTTCCCGTTTGAGCGTCAGGTTAATGAATACGGCGGCTATACTTATGCCGGCAAAATCATGGACAGCAGCAATTCCATTAAGCTGGCTGATGATGAATTTCTGCCGTTCGGCGACAACTCCGCCAACAGCTTGGACGGGCGTTACTTCGGCGGCGTAAAATGCGACCGCCTGCTTGGCCCGGCCTTCATGGTCTACTGGCCGCTCGGCCAGCACTGGGGCGCTATCCGCTAACGTTCTGATTATGAATCTTAAAGCACAGGTTGAACGGGTGCCCGAGGGGAGCGTGACCCGTTTTGCGCCTAGTCCGACTGGATACCTCCATCTGGGGCACGTGCTGAACATGCTCTATGTCTGGGGGATTGCCCGCGCCTGTAACGGGTCTGTGGTCTCACGCATGGAAGATCACGACCGCGGTCGCTACCGTCCGGAACATGAAAAAGCGATTCTGGAAGATATGGAGTGGCTTGGTTTCATTCCCGATCGCGGCCTGCGTGCGGCCGACGCGTTAAAACCCTCCAAATACCGACAGAGCGATTGCGATGCGGAATATCTGGCTGTTCTGGAAGAGCTCTGGAAAAGCGGGCTGGTTTACGGCTGTGATTGTACCCGCAAACAGATCAAAGAGCTGCAACCGGAAGTCCTCGATGAGCTTCGGTATCCGGGGCTCTGCCGTGACCGGGATCATTCATTTGACGCTTTTACCGTCCGATTCCGAACCCCGGAATCGCGTGAGGTTGTTTTCGAGGACCTGCGCATGGGCCGCCGCGTTCAGTGCCCGGAGGCGCAGTGCGGCGACTTTTCCCTGCGCGACCGGCACGGTAACTGGACCTATCAATTTTGCTGCGTCTGTGATGACATCAGGCAGGGCGTAAACTTGATCATTCGCGGCGAGGATATTTTCGGCAGTACCGGCCGCCAGATTATTCTGAATGAGGTGCTCGGCGGTCAACCGATTCAATATTTTCATCACGGGCTGTTGCATGATGAATCGGGCCGGAAACTCAGTAAACGCCAGTTTTCTGAGAGTATTGACCAGATGCGAGCGGAGGGTGCGTCGGCCGCTGATATCCGTGGTCGCGCTGCCTTTGCCGGCGGCCTGACTGATTCCTTCTCGCCGCTTTCGCTTGATGAAGCGCTTGGTTTATTTGGCGGGTGAGGGCGCGGCTGATTAGAGGAACCAGCCGAGCAATAGCGGCACGGTGACCAGTGCGGCGAGATGGGTGATCAGAACCGCACCTGTAATCAGGTCGTGGTCTCCACCGTAGATTTCGCTCAATATCATGCTGGTGATGCTTGCCGGCATGGACGCCACAACCAATCCGACGATCCGTGCTTCGAGCGGCATGGGGATCTGTACGATGATGGACATCAGAATCAGGGGAATGATCAAAACGCGCACGGCGCTTAACACCCAGAGGTTCAAGCGCTTGAAGCCATGCGGGTGCATTGCGGCAATCCGGCTGCCCGCCACAAACATGGCGATAATAACCGTCATTTTGCCGATGGCACGGGCGGTTGAGAAAATGGTTGCGAGCAAGCTTTGCTTGTCTCCGCTGAGAAATAGTTCGGTAATGCCGAAGTGATCCGTCAAGGCGCGTAGAATGATCGCAGAATAGATCGCGACCAGCGGCGGGTTGAAGAGGTGTTTGAGATTGCTGAGGCTGAATTTTTTGCCGGATATGGTACAGAACCCGATGGTCCAGATTGCTGTTTCGCAGCCGAGCAGTGAGAACAGCAGGGCGGCCTCAACCTTTTCATTAAAAGCAAACCCGACCAATGCCAGCGGCAGGTAGCCGCAGTTGTTGATTGTGCACTGATAATGAAATCCGCGGCGTTCATCGTCGCTGCTCATCGGCAGGCACGACACCAGTATTTTTCCGATGACCCATCCGGTCACCATGATGCTGAACTGAATGACAGGCAGCATCCAGTCGCGGGCCAGGTCGGGCAGGGTATATTTGCTGAAGATGGAGGTGAAAACCAGGCACGGCGCGGTGAAGTTCACCAGCAGATTGGATAGATCTTTCGTTCCTTGCTGAGACAGCAAATTAAATCGGCGGCCCAGAAATCCTGGAACCGCCAATAGAAATACGCTGAAAACAGCCAGTGTAAGGGTAAGGTGCATCTTTTACTCTTCGCGCTGACTCTCTTTGACGTCGCCGCGCCAAATAATTTCGTCGGACCACTCCGCCTGGGTCAGGTATTCTTCGATGATCTGCTCGTAGGTCTCGACCTTGTTGGCTTTCTTTACCTTCTTGAAGAGCTTTTTGCCGTTCGTCAGGTGAGCGGCGAGATATTTCCACATCTCTTTCATTTTGCCGAGCACCGGCTTGTCGCCGAACATCTCTTCCTTGTAGGCGTCGCACAGCTCGCTGTGGAAAGCGCGGATGCGCTCGATTTTGTTGTCGATGTTGTCCTCGCCCGTTTTCAGGATTTCGCAGAGGAACGGATTCATCAGCAGGCCGCGGCCGAGCATGTAGTGGTGGATATCCGGGAAGCGCTCCGTCAGCTGCTGGAAGGCCGCCAGGTCGTTGATGTCGCCGTTGTAGGCCACCGGGACGGTCAGCGCTTTGTACGCCGCCTCGAAGGCATCCAGGTCGACCGTGCCGTCGTACATCTGCTCGGCGGTACGCGGATGGATCGTGACTTCCTTCAGCGGGTAGTCATTAAAGAGCGGTACGATTTGCTGCAGGGCCTCGTTGTCCCCGATGCCGAGGCGCACTTTGACCGAGATCTGCCCCGGATACTTTTCGCAGGCCGGATCCAACACGGCGCGCAGCATATCCGGGTGCGTCAACAGGCCGGAACCGCGCTTTTTCTTGCGGACATGCTTCCACGGGCAACCGAGGTTCCAGTTTACCTCGTCATACCCGAGCGCAAACACCGCATCTGCCATTACCATGAAATCGTGCGGGTCGCGGCCGATAATCTGCGGGATCAGCGGCAGGGATTGATTGATTTCCGGGGCGATATCCTTGAGCAGCTTCGGCTTCACGGTGTCCGCATGCACGGTCGGGACAAACGGGGCCATGGCCTCGTCGAGCCCTTTGAAGTGATTCATGAACGCATTGCGGTAGGCGACGGTGGTTACACCGCGCATCGGAGCCAGACAGAAACGATATTTGTTGAGATCAGTCATAATAATTAAGCGCGGGAAAGGTATTTGTTTTCACGGGTGTCGATTTTGATTACATCCCCATTGGAGATGTATTCCGGAACCTGAACAATCAGGCCGGTGGTGAGTGTGGCCGGTTTCGTGCGTGCAGTGGCGGAGGCGCCTTTCATGGACGGCGCGCACTCGACAATTTCCAGTTCAATGGTGTCCGGTACGCGCAGGGTCAGAATCTGGCCTTCAGAAATCAGCGCGATAATTCCTTCCATGTCCTCGACAAGGTAGGGCAGCACATTTTCGATATCCTCTTTAACCAGCTCGAACTGCTCGTAGGATTCCAGATCCATAAACGCGTAGCGGTCGCCGTTCTGATATAGATACTGCACCTCTTTGGTGTCGTAATATGCCTCCTGCAGCGCATCGTCGCCTTTGAAGCTTTTGTCAACTTTCTGTTTGGTGGAGACATTGCGGAAACGAACCTTGTACAATGTTGTTCCGCCGCGCGCGGTCGGGGCGCTCTGGGTAATGTTTTCGATACAGTGCGGCACACCGTCGATCTCAATCACCGAACTCTTTTTCAGGTCACATGCTTTAATCATTTCAAAATCCTCCAATAGCAAAGCGCGTAACTATCTGAAAACGCATGGGGATAATCAAGCCTGCGCTCATGGAGATTTGCTGTCTGCGGATGGAACTGAAGGATTGTCTGGAGTGTGTTGCGGGAGTACCTTGATTGTAAGGAGGCGCAAATGGAAGCACCCGTAACGGTCATGGCCGTTGTTTTCTGGTTACTTGCAGGATTAGCACTTTTCCTCTACGGGATTGAAATGATGAGCCGCGCCTTGCGTAAGGCCGCCGGCCCGGCGATTCGAAAGGCCTTCGATTTTGTTACCCGTACCCGGTTTCACGCGTTGCTGGCCGGGACGATTGTGACCGGATTAATTCAAAGCTCCAGTGCCAGCACGGTGATGGTCGTCGGATTCATTAATGCCGGCCTGCTGAAGTTCAGCCAGTCTATCGGCATAATTCTGGGCGCAAATATCGGTGCGACTATCACGCCCCAGATCACCGCCTTCAACTTGGATGACTTCGCCTTGCCCCTGCTTGGAATGGGGTTCCTGCTCACGTTTTTCGTGCGCAAACGTGTCGCACGTCAGAGCGGTTTTGCCATCATGGGGTTCGGGATGCTCTTTTTCGGGCTGTTGCTGATGAAGTTTGCGGTCACGGAATATCTGGACGATATTCAGAGCTGGCTGACCCTGTTTACAGAAAAAGAATTCCTGGGACAGTTAACCGCCTTTTTGCTGGCCGCTGCGGCGACGGCGATTATTCAGAGCAGTGCGGCAACTATTGCGATGCTTCAAGTCATTGCGGTGGGGGCTGAGCCCGTTGGGCTGGAGCTTTTTCTGCCGTTAATTGCCGGTGCCCAAGTCGGAACCTGTATCACCGCCATGCTTGCCAGCATGCAGGCCTCTCTTTCGGCGAGACGCGCGGCGGTGGCTCATCTGGTTTTTAATATGATCGGCACGCTGGTGACCCTGTGTTTGTACAAGTTGTATCTGCGGGTTGTGCCCTTAACCAGCTCGGAAATAGCGCGTCAGATTGCCAACTGCCACCTGCTGACGCGATTGGTTAATGTGATGCTGTTTGTGCCGTTTGTTTCTGTTTTTTCCCGGTTCATCTCTCGCCTGCTGCCCGGTGAAGACCGGCTGAGTGCGGCACCGGCGCACCTTGATTTCCGGGAAGTGCGGAATCCTGAAAAAGCGCTGGCGAGTGCCACACGTGAAATTCTGCGTATGTACAACACCTGTCTGGAGATGTTGCAGGATTCCGTGCGCGCGTTCATCGAGCACGATTCATCGGCCTGCGAACTGGTAATGAAGCGGGAGGCGCTGGTCGACGACCTGTACCACACGACCGGCGAGTATTTGCTGATGGTTTCACGGGGCGAGGTGACGCCGGAGCTCGCAACCCGACCGGCGCTGTGGATGCATTTGATGAGCGATGTCGAGCGTATCGGCGATCACGCCGAAAATATCGTTGAGCTGTGCGGTGTGCGTTCGGCGGATCCGGTCCGTTTTTCCCGGCAGGAAACGGGGGAGATGGAGGAAACGCTCGGTTTAATTCTGCAAATGGGGGCTGAGGTTAATGAGGCGATGCAGGATCAGGATGAGGGGCATATGCTACCGATTCTTCAGCTGAAAGAGCAGGTGAATTATGCCGTCGACCAGATTCTGGATCGTCACGCCGAGCGGCTGGAAGAGGGGGTTACAACCCCGACCGCCGGCATTCTGTTTGTGGAGGCGATTATGAACCTGCGCCGCGTCGCCAACCACCTTCGCAACATTGCCGCCAGCGTCACCAGCAAAGCGCCTGAGCATACGGCTCAGATCCGTAAGTTGAAGGAGGAGCTCCCTTAGAACTCGAGGAGCTCCTGCACATCTTCCCAGGTCAGTTTTTCCATGACCTGCTCGTCTTTGACCAGCGTGGCATCGATGACGGCCTGTTTCTTTTTCTGCATAGCCAGTACCTTCTCTTCGATTGTGCCTTTGGTGATAAGTTTGACGCTGTAAACGGTGCGTTTCTGGCCGATACGGTAGGCTCGGTCGGTCGCCTGATCTTCCACCGCCGGGTTCCACCACGGGTCGAAGTGAATAACCATATCTGCGCCGGTCAGGTTTAATCCCGTTCCGCCGGCTTTCAGGCTGATTAGAAATACTGGAATGGATTTGTTGGTGTTAAATTCGCGCACCTGTCCCATTCGGTCTTTCGTCGAGCCGTCGAGGTAGCAGTAGGGCACGTCCTTCTCCTCCAGCGCCTTGCGCAGCAGGGCCAGCATGGAGGTGAACTGGCTGAACACCAGAATGCGGTGCCCCGCGTCGATGCCCTCGTCGAGCATTTCCATGAAGAGGTCCAGCTTGGCCGACGGGTACTCGGCGTTCACATTGCCCAGTTTCAGCAGATCCAGATGACAGCAGGTCTGGCGCAGCTGCAACAGGGTCTTGAAAATCTCCATACGGCAGCGGTTGAACCCTTTTTCAGCGACCATATTCTGAATGCGGCGCTTGGATGCGTTCAGGATTTCCTTGTAGACCATCTCCTGATCGCGGGTCAGTTCGCAGTGCGTGACGCTGACAATTTTCGGCGGCAGGTCTTTGGCCACGTCTTTTTTCAGGCGGCGCATCAGGAACGGGTGCAGCTTGCGGCGCAGTTTCATCTGCGCCAGCTCGGCATCCGGTCCGCCGCGACTGATCGGGAGTTCGTAGTTTTCGCGGAAGTGCTTGTAGGGGCCGA
Organism: Verrucomicrobiota bacterium; assembly: GCA_042566005.1. GTDB lineage: Bacteria > Verrucomicrobiota > Kiritimatiellia > Kiritimatiellales > JBHORO01 > JBHORO01. The sequence continues at coordinate 17,113 of JBHORO010000005.1, read as the reverse complement.
GATAACCCGGCATCAGAAAGTCCATGATCGACCACAAATCGGCCACGCTGTTTTCGACCGGTGTACCGGTGAGTACCAGACGGTTGAGTGCCTTGATCTTTTTGACGGCCTGCGCGTTCTGCGTGGAACGGTTTTTGATGTGCTGCGCTTCGTCGAGTACGACGGCACAGAATTCGCGTTCCAGGTACTGATCCGCATCGCGACGGATCAGGGCGTAGGAGGTAATCACGATTTCAGCATCGTCGATTTTATCAAAATCTGAATGACGTTTCGCGCCGCTGAGCGGAAGCACTTTCATGTCCGGTGTCCATTTGGAGACCTCTTCCGCCCAGTTGAATACGAGTGAGGTCGGGCAGACAATCAGGGCCGGCTTGCCGTGCGCCTTTTCATCGGCACGTTTCAGCGAGAGCCACGTCAGGGTCTGGAGGGTTTTACCCAGGCCCATTTCGTCGGCCAGAATGCCGCCGCACCCGCTCTGTTCGAGGAAGCGTAACCAGTTGACTCCATCTTTCTGATAGTGACGCAGCGTACGATCCAAATCGTAGGGCAGGGCGACCGGCTCGATTTTAGCCGAACGGTTCTGGCGCCGCGCTTTTTCGCGCCACGAGTGGTCCGCTTCGACATCGATACCATCGAGGGAATCGAGGGATGCCTGCACGTAGGCACTATAGACACCTTCCAGACGGAAGGTTCCGGCCTGCGCACCTTCACCGCATGCGCAGTCGGAAAAGACATCGCGTGCCGTGTTCAGTGCATCGGCATCCAGCAGGAAGGTTTTGCCGTCGCGGTTGATCCAGGATTCGCCGCGTTGCAGGGCCCGCTGGATTTCCGCCGGCGACAGGCTGGCGCCGCTCAGGTTTTCATATGTAAATCCGATATCAAACCAGCTGCCGTCGGACGACTGGTCGATATGCACGACAGGGGTCACAAAATCGCAGGTATCCATTACCTGTTCAACCGGGCCGGACATCTCTATCTTCCAGCCGATGCGGCGCAGTTTAGGCAGGCTGCTGCCCAGGAAGTTGAGTACATTCCGCGGCCCCTCGACCGAGCTGAGGTTGTCGCCGTAGTTGCCCTGGAATCCGAGCAGGTGCAGGCGTTGAAGCGCGCGGGCTTCCGCATCTGGGTTGCGCACGGTGTAACGCATCAAGTCTTCCGCGTCCTCGTGGGCGAAATTAGAGTTCGGGTCGGGTTTGCCGGCGATCAGGTCGATATCATCGTACACGGCGTGCAGTTTGACGGTCACTGCGCCCTCACTGCCCTTGACGACCATTTTGAAGACCGGGGTTTCCGGTTCCATCGTGATCAGGTCTTCAGTGATTGCCTGGACTACATGAATGTGCTGCTGCAACATCGGCAGTTCGGTTTTGAAGAAATTCGGTACGGCAACGCGCGGCACTCGCACCGCTTCTTTATAAATGCTGTGGAGCGGCAGCGGCAGGATTTTGCGTAACGGCCAGAAATTGCCCGCATGATAAATCCACCCTGAACTGGAGCCGATGATGTATACCGGAAGTTCGCCCGCTTTCTGAAAGGGCAGTTCGGTGTAGACCGACAGCAATAACTCGCCGCACTCAGCGTCCATATCGAGCTGAAGCATGGAATTCATTTTGACCGAACGAACGGTCGCCGGCTCGGATGATCCGCTCATTGGGAGTGGTTTGCCGATATGAACCTGCAGGAAATTAATAAAATCTGCCGCGCTTACCCCGAACGAGCCTTTCAGGGGCCCCTCGCAGATGTCCTCGAGCACAAACAGCAGGTTTTCATCCTGCTTGGAAAAAACGAGCGGCATTTTGGTGGGGATGGTTTCGGGGTCGAGAGCCTTGCCGTTGATCACCACGCTGGCTTTGATCATTATGTGGCCGCTGAAGTGGCCCGTCGTCCAGTTGCGGGAAAGGCTCAGTTTCAATCGGGCCGGTTTCGCCCCGATTGTTCCTTCGGGCACGCGTTTCAGGTAAGCAGACTCATTGATTTGGGCCAGACGCTGGGCGCGGCGCATCTCTTTTTCTGATTTTTCAGCGGCGCGCGGATCGGTGTGGCGGCGAATCAGTTCCATGCCCAGAGCGATGATGTGCGTACAGATCATTCCCTGATCGCGGTTGGCCCGGCAGGGGCAGTGGTTCTCGACCAAGCCGTCCGGAAGCAGCTCGAATTTGGTTTTCATGCCGCGCGGGCCGATGTTCAGGACACCGTAGACATAGGGGTGCTCATACTTGACCGTTTCGATCCGATTGTTGTCGAACAGAATTTTTGCATCCCGAAATGTGCGGGATCCGGACCAATCTTCTAGCATTTTATGAGTAAACGGTACCTTCAAAACCTTCTCCGTTTAAAACATTCCATAATACTTGCATATGTACGCGGGTCGAGAACAAAACGCTATTTCGCTTGATTCAACGCCTGTTTTTACAGAGACTGCGCGGCTTTAAATCAATTTATTTTATGGAGTTAGAACTATGGGACTGAGTATCGGAATCGTGGGACTGCCGAACGTGGGCAAGTCGACCATTTTCAACGCACTGACACGCGCGCAGAACGCCGAGTCGGCCAACTATCCTTTCTGTACGATCGAACCGAACAAGGCCGTGGTGCCGGTGCCGGATAAACGCGTTGATACCCTCGACAAAATGATCACGGCACAGCGTAGTGTTTACGCAACGGTTGACTTTGTAGACATCGCCGGCCTCGTGAAAGGCGCCAGCCAGGGCGAAGGCCTGGGTAATAAGTTCCTGACCAATATCCGGGAAACGGATGCAATCCTGCAGGTTGTCCGCTGTTTTGACGACGAAAACGTCGTGCACGTCGACGGATCCATCGATCCGACCCGTGACATCGAAGTGATCGAAGCCGAACTGATCATGGCTGATTACCAGATGATGGAGAACCGCGTGCAGCGCCTTGTAAAACAGTCGCGTGCCGACAAAAAGGTAATGCCGCTACTGAACCTCGCCCAGCGCCTGCTCGACCACCTCGGCGAAGGTAAAATGGCGATCGAGTTCGACGACCATGAATCCGACGATGCCGTTAAGCTGTTCAAAGAATCTCAGTTCCTGACTGATAAAAAGTTCATCTACTGCTGTAACGTCGATGAAGACGGCATGATGGAAGACAACGATTATGTGGCTCAGGTTAAGGCGTATGCAGAAGCCCGCGGCGCTGACGTGATCAAGGTTTGCGCTAAAATGGAAGAAGAGCTCAACGGAATGACTGACGAGGAGCGCATGGAATTCCTGGCTGAATTCGGCATCGAAGAGAGCGGACTGGATGCGATCATCCGTACCGGCTACCACACGCTCGGCCTGATCAGTTACCTGACTGCCGGTGTGAAAGAGGTGCGTGCGTGGACGATTCATCGCGGCTGGAAAGCCCCGAAAGCGGCGGGTGTGATTCACGGTGACTTCGAACGCGGCTTCATTCGTGCACAGGTCATCGGTTACGATGAGTATATCGAGCACGGCGGCGAAAAAGAGTGCAAGGATAAAGGCCTCATGCGCCTCGAAGGTAAAGATTACGAGGTCAAAGACGGCGACGTCATCGAATTCCTGTTTAACGTCTAATACCGCGCATTCTCATGCTCACTGAAAGGCCCGCAACTGTGCGGGCCTTTTTTTGTGGAATATCGTATGGGCTCGAGGTGAGTGCGGTAAGGAGCTACATGAGATATCGCGCCACGGTTGAGAAAAGTTCTGTGGGCATGATGGGTTTGTTTATATGCCCGTTCATGCCGGCCCCCAGGCAATCGTGTTTTATTTCATGCCAATCATCGGCGCTCATGGCCAGAATGGTCAGCGTATCAATGCCATCTTTATCCAGCTTCCTGATAGCTCGTGTCGCATCAATTCCGTTCATCACTGGCATGTGCATATCCATCAGCACCAGATCGAAATCTTCTCTTTCCACAAGTTCAAACGCCTCTTTGCCGTTATGGGCCACCGTGACACGAGCTTGTTTTTTTCTGAGAAACGTGGATGCCAAATGTATGTTTACCCGGTTGTCGTCGACCAGCAGAATTCGAGCATTGCAGATATCCGATTGTTGCGGGATGGAGGTGGCCGTTTTCTCTTTTTGAGCCGACTCTTTCGGGGTGGTCGGCGGGTCTTCTTGCCTGATCTTGTAAGGGAGGAAGCGTTGAAGTTCTGGAATCAGATCGTTCGCGCTGACTGGCTTGCGCAGATATCCGTCACACATATGTGAGATCTTTTCTTCATCCTGTTTGAGGGCGGACGCTGTGACCGCAATAATGGGGATCGTCTTGAGTTGGTCGTCCGCCTTCAACTTCTGCGAGACTTCGTATCCGCTCATGACCGGCATTTTCATATCGAGCAATATTAAATCCGGCTGATGATCTCGAGCTTGGGTTATTGCTTCTTCGCCGTTTTTTGCATAGAGGAATCTGAAATTTTGATTCTCAAGGAAGATGGACAGGATTTCGAGGTTGTAGTCGATATCGTCAGCAATCAGGATTGTGGCGGGCTCGAACTTGATTTTCTGAAGTTGCGTGTTCTGGATGTTTGCCGGATCCGCGGCGGCAATTTTCACTCCGTGAAGTGTCACCACAAAAGTTGATCCTTTGCCGAATTCGCTTTCGACTGAAATTTCGCCGTTCATCATTTCGACCAGACGGCGGGTAATAGCCAGCCCAAGGCCGGTTCCGCTCTTTTCTGCTTTTGTTTTTCGCGCCTGCACGAAGTCTTCAAATATGCTCTCCAGCTTGTCCGCGGGGATGCCGGTGCCGGTATCTTGAACTTTTACGGTTAGCTCCATCTGACTCTCGAATTTTGTGTCAGTCTGTACCGCATCGATCTTCAGCGTCACTGAGCCCTTGTCGGTAAACTTTATGGCGTTTCCGATCAAATTGACGATAATCTGACGAAAGCGAGTTTCATCCAGAATGAGGGCCGCGGGTACGGTTTCGCCGACATTAATGCTGCATTCCAACCCTTTATCGATGGCGGACTGACTGAATATCGACAAGATTTCAGTGCAGAGGGCCCTTAAGGAGACTGCTGAATATGAAAATTCCACTTTTCCGGATTCTATTTTGGACAGGTCGAGCACATCGTTGATCATTGAGAGCAGGGCATGTCCGGCTGAATGTATGGCGTTTATGTAAGATTTTTTTTGTGGGTCAAACTCCGAGCCCTTGAGGATTTCGGTGAAGCCCAGCACCGCATTCATCGGAGTGCGGATCTCGTGGCTCATATTAGCCAGGAATTCACTTTTCGCAGCAGTTGCTTCTTCTGCGTTGAGGCGGGCTTTATTCAGGGCCGCCACACTCACGAAAATGCCAATCGATCCTAATAACCAAACAACACCATGGCTCAGATATATGGCTTGCAGCAGTCCGCGCGAATTTTCACGAAACGGTTGTGTTGGGACGGAAACACTAATTCCCCCCCGTATGGCGCCGAGTTGATATCCTTGGTGCGCATGGCATTTAAGACATCCCTGCTCGGTTATCAGCGGTTTCATAAACAGTAAACGCTCGGTTCCATCGATAACCCGAATTGAATTGTATTGCGATTCACCTCGCTCAAATTCGCGTAACGCCTCTGCTTCCCAGGGATACGGCATATTTTGGGGACGAATTGGGTTAAGACTCGTTATATGACCCTGGATGTTTAATTCCTGTTTGGCGAGCTTATGTACCTGACGTGTCATATATGCGGGATTGATTAATGTCAATTTCCGGCCGGATAGCGTGGTGATGTCGCGCTCATCATTCGAGAGGTAGGAGTTTGGTGTCGCATGCTCGCTGAGCGGCACATAGACCCCGCCATGCATGGCGTTCCAGCGGCGGTATAGAACATCCTTCTCGAAATGAGATTTGGCCACATTTTGCAGCGTTTTTTCAAGGCCCCATTGATGATGCCAATGGTTCCATGTCAGGGAGATGGCGATAATTAACGTCCACAAAGTGAGAAGCAGGCCGCCCCACATATACGCATGTTGAAAACGACCGGTGTTATTGAGAAATTTAAACCTGTTTGTTTCTCTGTCTGACATACATTTATTGACCTTGCCTTTAGGGTTCTCACTTGTCTAGCCGGTGAGTATGTATACTCCCCGGCTAGATATCCGTGCAAAATTGAAGCTATTGGTTTTGATCGATTTACGCAACCGTATTCGTCACGGCCGTGGCCTGCATAGATGGAACGTAATTAAGGGCTGCATCGGAATAATGCTGATAATTCCAGCGGGTACGTCGCCCGGCTGGTGTCTTTGGGCTGCCTGCAGTTCTATGAAAAATAGGGTTTCAGCGTTGTAATAATATTTTCCAAATCAATAGGCTTTTTCAGGTTGCCGTTCATTCCGGCGGCCAGACATTCCGCTTTATCCTCTGTCCAGTCACCTGCACTCATCGCCAAAATGGGCAGGGTGTTGAGGTCGGGGTTATTCAGCGCGCGAATAGCCCGGGTTGCTGACAGACCATCCATTACCGGCATCTGCAGGTCCATAAGGATCAGGTCAAAAGCCTGCTCCTGTACCCGCTCCAGTGCCTCCTGTCCGTTACGGGCAATGGTTACCTGAATTCCGATGGAATTGAGTACTTCCTTGGTCAGCTCTTGGTTAATTTCGTTATCTTCCGCCAACAGGACGTGGATGCCTTGAGGGTTAACATTCTGCGCGGGCTGTTCCGTGCCCGCAATTGCCGGAGATGCGCTGTCGAGCGGTTCGATGGAATTTTCGACAGGGTCTGCGGAGGGGATATCTTTCTCTTCAATAATATGATGGGGTATGAAACGGCATAGTTCCCGTGCCAGATTATTTGCACTGATTGGCTTTTGCATATAACTATCACATAGTTCCGAAATCTTCGCCTCATCTTGTGCGAAGGCATAAGCGGCTACCGCAATAACGGGGATATCCTTCAATTCAGCGTCTGACTTAATGGTTCGGGTTGCGTCGTAGCCGTCCATGACCGGCATTTTCATATCCATCAAAATAAGATCCGGTTTATGCTTATGGGCCAGTTTGACGCCTTCGAGCCCGTTCGTTGCTTCTAAAATGCCCAGACCCCATTGTTCCAGGTTAATGCGGAGAAGCTCCCGGTTGTAATCGATATCGTCAACCAAAAGTACGGTCGCTGGAGCAAACTGAATGGATTCGGAGGTTGATTTCTCACTAAGGCCTTCGGTGGAGGCAACTTCAATATCGTGCAGTTCGATAATGAATGTAGAACCTTTGCCCTCTTCAGAGTCTACCCGGATCGTACCGCCCATCAATTCTACCAGACGTTGACAGATGGACAGGCCAAGGCCGGTGCCCCCGTATTTTGCGGTTTTCTGCCCGCTGGTCTGTCCAAAGCTCTCAAATATTTTGCCTTGCTGATCTTTCGGAATCCCAATGCCGCTATCCTGAACCTGTATTGTCAGCGCCATACTGCTGCGGGTTTTGTCATAAAAAGTGCAACTGGCATCAAGGCGGATAAAGCCGTGGTCTGTAAACTTGAGCGCATTGCCGATAAGATTGATGAGTATCTGGCGCAGGCGCATCTCGTCAAGTATCGCTATAGGCATATCCGGCGACACATTGCCCTTGAGGTAAATCCCTTTGTCCTCAGCTTTCTTAGCGAAAATCAACGTCAAGTCATCAAGTAGAGAATCTAATGAGACCGCTCCATATTGCAGTTCAAGCTTGCCGGCCTCGACCTTAGATAAATCAAGGACGTCATTGATCAGGGTGAGCAGGGTTTTGCCGCTGGAATGGATCAGTTCAACCCAGTGCAATTTCTGATGATCAGTTTCTTTGCCTTTCAGAACCTCCGCAAAGCCAAGAACCGCATTCATCGGAGTCCTGATTTCATGGCTCATGTTCGACAGAAACTCGCTTTTCGCTGCATTTGCACTTTCTGCTGACTCACGTGCTTCACGCAGGAATGACTCATACTGGCGCTGAATTAGTTGCTGTTTTTTTCGATACGCCGTGCTCGTGAAGATGCCGATCGTTCCTATCAGCCAGACGATCCCGTGGCCTACATAGATGGAACGCAGTATTCCCCGATAATTAGCACGGAAAGATTCCGTCGGGACAGTAACGCTGATTCCTCCCCGCACGTCTCCCAGCTGGTATCCCTGAACTGCATGGCATTTAAGACACCCTTTCTCGGTTATCAAGGGTTGCATAAACCGCAAACATTCGATCCCGTCAATGACCGTTATTGAGCTGTACTGTTCTGCACCCCGTTCAAATGAACGCAAGGCGTCTGCCTCCCATGGCATTGCCACATTTTGCGGCCGGATCGGCGTAAGGCTGGTGATGTGCCCTTGGATATTCAGTTTGTTTTTGGTCAGTTCGTGAACCTGACGGGTCATATATGCCGGGTTGATCTTTGTCAGTTTCTGCCCGCCTGGTGTGGTGATATCACGCTCTTTGGTTGAGAGATAGGGGTTGGGGGCGGTCATTTCGCTGATCGTTGTGTAGACCCCTCCGTTTATGGCATTCCAGCGCCGATAAAGAACATCCTTTTCAAAATGTGATTTTGCCACATTTTTTAATGTTTCCTCGAGACTCCAGTTGTGATGACAATTATTCCATATCAACGAGCTGCAAATGATCAGTGACCATAAAATAAAGAGCAGGATGCCCAGTGTATATACATTACGGAACCTAAAGGAGTGGTTCTCTTTTTTTTCTTTGGCAATTCTGTCAAAATTCATAAAGCAAATCTACCTGTGCGGTTAAGGTTTGTCAGTGATTTTCAGGGAAAAATGGATCTGTTGCATATTAAAGCTGTGTTGATATGGGTATTCATTCTCGTTTTTATCTGCGTGCCCACGGGCAGGGCGCCGATATAGGGAATTGGTCCGGGGTCAGATCATGACCGCAGATTGCGGGCGTGATCAAGACCGGGAGGAGGCTTAGGGTGCCGTAACTTTGAGATACTTCTCTTGCTCCGGCGCCCCCATAATGCACACTTAACTCTATTTCAAATAGGGTTTCAGGGTTGAAATAAGAGTATTCGAATCAAGTGGTTTGCTCAGGTTACCGTTCATTCCGGCGGTTATGCATTTATTTTTGTCCTCTGCCCAGTCACCTGCGCTCATGGCCAGAATGGGCAGGGCATCGAAGTCCGGGGTATTCAGTGAGCGAATAGCCCGGGTTGCTGACAGACCATCCATTACCGGCATCTGCAGATCCATAAGAATCAGGTCAAAAGCCTGCTCCTGCACCCGCTCCAGTGCCTCCTGCCCGTTATTGGCAACGGAAATGCGGGCGCCGGTTTCACTCAGCAGCTCTACCGCGATCTCCTGATTAATTTCATTATCTTCAACTAGCAGGATGTGAACACCTTGCAAATTATCCCGGCTCGGCTGTGATTCTTCTGTAGCAGTAATTTCGCTGGTGGATTCGCTGTGCTCCTTTACCGCTTCGGTGTGATGAGGGAGGATCGTTTGCAGTTTCGTTAAGAGGGCGGTTTCACCGACCGGTTTCCGCAGGTAACCATCACAGATTCCTGATATCCGGTCCTCATCGTGTGTAAGCGCGTCAGCTGTAACCGCAACGACCGGTATGGCCTTCAACCGTTTATCTGCTTTTATTTTTTGTGATGCTTCGTATCCATCCATAACCGGCATTCTCATGTCCAGCAGGATCAAATCCGGCAGGTGCTCACGGGCCATATCAAGGGCCTGTTGCCCGTTTTCGGCAAAGAGGAGTGATAAGTTCCGATCCTCTAGAAAACTGGCAATAATTTCACGGTTATAGTCCATGTCGTCGACGACTAGAACGCTGGCACCTTCAAAGACGATATGTTCCTGTTCCTGCAGATGATCACCCTTGTCGATTTCTCCCGCAGCAACCTCCACCCCATGAAGGCAAAACCCGAATGTTGATCCCTGACCGAGTTGGCTTACGAGCCAGATTTTACCATTCATCATTTCAATCAGGCTTTTGGTTATAGCCAGCCCCAGGCCTGTGCCGCCTTTCATATCCCTGGATTTCTGTGCCTGTTCAAAGGAGCCGAATATTTTGCTTTGGTATTCAGGTGAAATACCGACTCCGGTATCATGCACTTCAAATTTCAGATCTACCTGGCTGGCTGTATGGCTTTCTGTAGTGTTGGACGCGATCACCAGTTTTATAGAGCCCTGTTCGGTAAACTTCAGGGCATTGCCAATCAAGTTGATCAGAATCTGGCGGATTCTGAGTTCATCCATAATAAGCGATGAAGGAACAGAATCAGAAATCTGAATTTCAAATTCCAACCCCTTTTCCTGTATTTTATGGCCAAAAATGCTGTTCAATTCCTGACAGAGGTTTTCTAGCGAAATGGCTGCATAGGAGAGTTCGAGTTTTGCGGCCTCAATTTTTGACAGATCGAGCACATTGTTAATCAGGGAGAGCAGGGCGGTTCCGGCTGAATGGATGCATTCGATATAATGTTTCTTCTTCGGATCCTGTTCATGTTTTTTGAGAATGGCTGTAAACCCGAGCACGGCGTTCATCGGGGTGCGGATCTCGTGCGACATATTTGAGAGGAATTCGCTTTTAGCCTGATTGGATTTCTCGAGTCGCTTCTCAATGATTTTACGTTCATTCACCTCTCTCACCAATTTTTTGTTGGTGTGGATGAAGAAGCTGATGATACATCCTGATATAATGAGGACCCCAACCACCCACTTGGCCAGTATTGCCCAGTCTACTTCTTTCTGTACCCGGAAGTTAGTCCATGATGAGATGATCTGACTTTTTTCCGTTTCGGAAATAGCGGCCAGTTGTTTGTTAATGATTTCGACCAGCTCCGGCCAGTCTTTGCGGACTCCGAAGCGAAGCTTGAAGCTGTACTCGGTAAAGCCGGCCACCTTCATGTTTTGGATATTCAGTTTCTGTAGAGAATGCGTAATAACAGAAAGGTTCCCGACCAGCGCATCAGCCTTTCCCTTGGAGATAGCTGTTATCGCCTCGCTTATGCTTGAAACAACCAGGTAATTTTTCTCCGGATAATCTCGAACGAGCAGTTCCTGAGAGAAATATCCGTCAACAACAGCGATAGAACCCGGGATATCAGATATGCCTTCAAAATAGGGCGAATCGTGTCGGGCGAGAATAACTACCGGCTTATTTACGTAGGGATCTGTAAAGGTCAAAAATTTAGATCGTTCTTCAGTTTTAACGATGCATGGAATGACGTCAATATCGCCCGATTTTGCCCTTTTTATTACTTCCGCCCAAGAAATCCCTACTACGGGATTCATCTCAACATTAAGGTTTTTGCTGATAATGCGAACAAAGTCGGAGACAACCCCGCTATACTTTTGCCCAAATTCCAAAAATTCAAAGGGTGAAAATTCCGGGTCGATGCCGAGTCGGATTTCCTGGTGTTCCTCCAGCCATTTTTTCTCGGCCGCGGTAAGGGTGTTCGCGGCAGGTATTGTTATGCCGGGCATCCATTTATTATAAAGATGATCCAACTCGGCCCGGGAGACATTCTTTCTGGCCTTATTTAAAAGGTGCAACAGCTCCGGCCAGTCATTACGTACTGCGATGCTGAGCTCGGTAGCCTCAAGTTCTTCAACCCCCTCAATGGCGCGGGGCTGAACATTTGAGATAAAAGCTTCCTTTATGTAATACTGGGCTGGCGGCATGATCCCGTAGAAGGCATCAACGGTGCCACGGGCAACAGCAAGGACGCCGGCTTCAGGATTAAGAACCGGAACGAGATTCATTTCCGGGTAGGCTCTTCGCAATAGGTCTTCTACTGAATATCCCTTTCCTACCGCAACGGTTTTGTTGTTAAGCAGGTCTTCAATGGAGTGAATATCATTTCTGTCAGGATCAATAAAAAAGGATGCGGGCGGAGCAAAAGTCTCCTTCGTATACAGGAAGTGCTTTAGTCGCTCTGGTGTTTCGGCGGCATCTGTCAGTACATCCAGTTGCTTCGATTTTCCCATTTGCTCTAGTTCACTCCAGGGCCTATGGATAAATTCTACTTTTACCCCGATTTTTTGTGCCATCAATTCAAGGAGCTCAACGCAAAAGCCGGTTGGCTTTCCGTTTTTAATCATATTGAACGGGGGCCAGTCGCCCTCATTGGTGGCTTTTATAACCGGATGTTTTTGTACCCAATCACGTTCTTCGGGAGTGAGTTTGATTCGTTTTGTTGGAGTGTTCTGCAGCCACTTTTCCACAATGTTATTGCGTTCAACTTCCCCGATTGCCCGCAAGCTCTTATTGAGTATGCTCAACAATTCGGGCCAGTCAGAACGAGTGGTCGGTGCAACCTTAAAACCGGATTCTTTGAATCTATAAACCGGTTTGATGTCCTGTATAACAAATTTCTTGAGTTGATAGTTGTCCAGATGGTGGCTGATGGTCAGATCGGCTACTCCTGACTGAGTCAGGGTAAATGCTTCCCGCATGTTGTCCACTTCGATAATGGCGCATTTGTCGTGGATCTGATCGAGCATATGCTCGATGGAGGCAATACCTTTTACATGAGTTAGTGTCAGACCCTCGAGGTCCTTGAGCGAAGAAATTTCCCCAATGAAATTATCTTTTCCAATGGCCGTAAGCGTCGCCTCGAAAAGCGGGTCGGTTTGAGGCATCTGCAGTGAATGTGCAAGGGTGGGAGTTGCAGCCGCAAGGCCATCAACTTCATTGCGGCGCGCTTTTTCGATCATTTCCGTCCAAGGGGCGAGTTCGATATCGATTTTGAGATCGACCATATCCCCAATTTTGTTGAAGAGATCAATTAGGATCCCGGTGTGATCGCCATTTGGGCTTGCAATGATTAACGGCTCCATATCCGGGTTAAAGCCCATTCGTACAACCGGGTGTTCTTTCAACCAGGCCTGCTCGGCCGCAGTCAGTTGGATTCTGTTTTTATTTGCGGACGTTTCAGTTGAATTTGCGGGGAGGGGGGATAGCGCGGCCAAAAACCCCGCCACCAGTATCATATGGAATAATATTTTTTGATGCATAGAATGAGTCGTTCTGACTTAGTACCAATGTTGCCAGTTGTAACTGCGCTATTTTAATACATTTCAAGAAATGTACTAGTCGTATTTTATGATTTATTCACCCAGTTTGCGGAATTTAGTGAATGAAGGCGGGGTACGGCACAACATCCTGTTATGGATGATTCGCAATGACGACGGCGCGGACGGGGGCCGGGTAGCCTTCAACGGTTTTGGAGCGGTCATTCGGATCGAGAAAATCGGGCAGGGAGTCGTACTCCATCCACTCGGTGCTGCGCTGCTCTTCTGTTGAGGTCTGGTTTAAATCAACCACCCGCACATTTTCCAGGCCGCACTGTTCCATCCAGCCGGTCAGTGTGCCAGGGGAAGGAACCGACCAGACATTGCGCATTTGGGCGTAGCGGGATTCCGGGATCAGTTCAAGCCCGTCCGGGCCCTCGATGACCAGCGTTTCCAAAACCAGTTCGCCGCCGGGGCGCAGAAGTTTTTTGAGCCGTTCAATGTGCTCCAACGGATCTTTGCGGTGATAAAGGACGCCCATGGAAAGTACTGTATCAAACCCGGTCAGCGTTTCCGGCAGATGCTGGATGCCGAGCGGAACAACCCAGGCCGGGAATTGGCCGCCGAGCAGTTTGCGCATCGCCCAGAACTGGAAGTTGAACAGAATCTGCGGGTCAACCCCGACGACCAGTTTCGCGCCTTCGCCGGCCATGCGCCAGCAGTGGTACCCGTTACCGCAACCGATATCCATTACGAGCCGATCCTTAAGAGGGGCGAGGTGAGGGCGTACGCGCTCCCATTTCCAGTCGGAGCGCCATTCGGTGTCGATATGCACCCCGTGCATGAAATAGGGACCTTTGCGCCATGGGCACAGCTGGCGCAATTCAGCTTCGAGCTTCATCTGCGTGGCCTCGTCTGCCGAGCTCTCTACGCGGACCGCCTCCAGCAGCTCGACATATTCCGGCGCGATTTCCGGCAGGTGCTCGACGGCTGCTTTCCAGCGGTGGGCATCGCCGTGGTTGGCGTACCAATCCTTGATCTGGTCCTTCAGTTCACCGGCCCAGCCTGTCAGGCCGGCATCACGCAACGATTCAAATAGTGGGGTATAATCAAACATGCGCGGAAGGTAGCAGGAGAATGGGAAAAGTTAAAAGTGGAAAGTTGAAAGGGCGTAATGATATTGTCCGTGGCATGAGTGAAAAGCAGTGCTACAGAATGACCGTCAGTTACCGCGGAGCGGCCTATAGCGGGTGGCAGAGTCAGCCGGGAGGGAATGCTGTGCAGGATGTGATTGAGCATGCTTTGCGCGGTTTGCATCAGGATCGATCCATCCGCCTGAACGGGTGTAGCCGCACCGATCGCGGGGTGCATGCACTCGGGCAAGTTGCAAGCTATTATGCTGCGCCATCGCCCTTTGTGCCTGACGATCAATTGATGGAGGCGATCAACCGAAAGCTGCCCGCCGACATCAGGATTAAAGAGTTGAAGCCCGTTAAAGCAGGGTTCCGCCCGCGTCGTGAGGCAAAGGGTAAAACGTACACGTACGTAATCAACACGGCTACGCCCAACCCGTTTCTCGCCGATTTGGCAACCAACTGCCTTGAATGCCGGCAGATGGATGCGATTCGACGGGCGCTGAAAACGCTGGAAGGAACTCATGACTTTTCCGCCTTTACGGTGGAGGCCGAGCGGCCGGATGACTGTAGACGTGCGATCCATTTAGCTCAGCTGGATCGGTTCGATCATTATGTCTGCCTGTCATTCGCGGGGAGCAGTTTTCTTTATCGCATGGTGCGGCGTCTCGTCGGCGCATTATTGGAAATCGGGCGCGGTAACCGGCCGCCGGAATGGATTGGCGAACTGCTTGCAGGCAGCGCGGATCCCGAGGAGATCAAAACCGCGCCGCCGCAGGGCCTCTATTTGATGCAGGTTTATTATGAACAGATCCCTGCGGCCGTTGAGCTCGACTCGGTTCCATTCCTTTAAGCGAAGTGCGGCAATATTACTTAATCGCCAGCATGGACATGAAGTTGAAGCACTGAAACCAGACGTCGCAGGATTTGAACCCGACATCCAGTAAGCGCTGCTTGTGGGCCGTTACGCTCTCTGGAATCAAAACGTTTTCGATGGATGTGCGTTTCTGGCTGATTTCCATATCACTGTAACCCTGCGCGCGTTTGAACGCGTGGTGCACGTCGATCAGCAACTCATTCAAATGGTCGTCTTCAAAGACCACTTTTTCTGACAAAACGAGAATGCCGCCGGGCCGCATGCCATCGCATATTTTTTGAAGAAGCACTTTCCGGTCAGCCGGATCAATGAACTGAAGCGTAAAGTTGAGCACGACCATAGACGCATTTTCGATCGGGATATCGCGAATATCGCCGCAGATAAGATCGACCGGTGTGGTGTGATGATCGCGCTCAATGATTTTGCGACATCGTTTTATCATCGCGTCCGAGCAATCCACGCCGATAATTCTGCATCCATCCACGTCTATTCCTTGGCGCATGGCGAGCGCGCTTGCGCCGAGCGAGCAGCCAAGGTCATAGAGATTGCTGTCCGGCTGGGCGTAGCGCTCGGAGAGGGTGGTGAGCATCGTCACAATTGAGGCGTAGCCGGGCACGGATCGCTTAATCATATCCGGAAACACATCCGCTACACGGTCGTCGAATGCGAAGTCGGCAATTTTGGAAAGCTTGGCGGAATAGATGTCATCTTTGTTGTTCATGGTTTCAATGAAATAGTGGTTTTCCGGGCACTCTAACAGGCAAAAAGGTGCGATTTATATTTAGCGGCTTAATAAGCGAACGGGGCAAATGGGGTGTAACAACTTGCAAGCGTCTCTATTAGGTTTATAATCGTTGTGTCAGGAGGCGATTATGAAAAAAGTTATATGGCAAAGTGACCATAAGATCGAATCGCTCGAAGCTTGGGTTCAGGAGCTGAACGAGGAAGCTCGCCTTCAATTCCTTAAAGCCGGAACCCATGTAGAGTTGCTTCTTGTCTTTGCAGATACCGGCCCTACAACGATGCTGCCGGTTTATCGCATTAGCCATGATGAAGCAGAAGGACGCCTGAAAGATTTAGTGTTTAAGCAGCACGCCTATGCGGTTGCCCATATTGTATCCTGCGTGGTTAATATGCCGCTCGATTTGAATGATAATATTCATATGCGAGTCCCTGATGCTAAAATGGATGCGGATAAGGCTGGCGAGGGTTCCGTCGCTGAAATTTTAGTTGTTCATGCCCATTCGCGAGATCATTCAAATATCACTTTCTTTAATCCCGTCGTCCGCGGAAAAGATCGGGTGATGCTGATGGACTCCATTCGACTGGACGTTCCCTTTGAGGGCCGGTTCGAAGTGGATCTGTAATCGGTCTATTTGACGGCCGCTTGAATTAGCCGGTCCCGTGTTTTGCGCGCCTGCGCAATGATTTCATTTTCGCCTTCCACTTGACCGTTTTGCATCAGAACGCGGCCATCGCAGATGACCGTGTCAATGCAGGAGGAGTCCGCGCTGTAAACCATGTCGGAGGTCAGGTGATACCCCGGCGACAGTTTGTAGTTGTTTAGATCGACCAACATACAATCCGCCAAAGCGCCTTTCTCAATTTTCCCCGATTCCAGTCCGAAGGCTTCTGCGCCGTGAATCGTTGCAAGATCAAAAGCTGTTTGAGCGGGACACACCCGCGGATCCTCGGAGCGGCTCTTGGCGAGCAGGGCGGCGAACTTCATTTCTTCTGACATATCCAAATTGTTATTTGAGCAGTCGCCGTCGGTCCCTAATGAAACATGAACCCCGCGTTTCAGCATTTCCGGCAGATTAAACGTACCGGAGGCCAACTTCATGTTCGAGCAGGGGTTGTGCACCACCTTCACTTCGCGCGCGGCCAGAATATCCATCTCATTCTCGTTCAGCCAGATGCCGTGAGCGGCTATCACATCGGGGCCGAGGAAACCGAAGCTTTCGAGGTATTCAACGGGGCGCAACCCGTGTTCCGCCACACAGTCGTTCACCTCTTTTTCGGTTTCTGAGAGATGAATATGAATCCGCAGTCCGTGTTCGCGGGCAAAGTTGGCGGCCCACTGCAGATCCTCTTTGCAGACGGTGTAAATCGCATGTGGACCCAATACAAACTGGATGCGTTCGCTGTATTGCTTGGACTCTTCAAACATCCGCTGGTTG
>JBHORO010000049.1:0-3521 GCA_042566005.1 Verrucomicrobiota bacterium | reverse complement strand
TGCCAGATGGCGGAGAGGTAGAGCTGATGCTTGGTGCTGTCGGCGGTGACGGCCTGTTCCGGCAGCAGCGAGCCCATCACATCGTCGGCGCATTCAAAGACATAGGCCGCGTCCAGAATCACTTTACGGGAGCCTTTGCCGACTGATACGCCGGAGCCGAGGCTGAAGCCGCAGTATTCATCCGGAGCACCGACTGCCGGGCGCTGTTCCCAGAAAACCCCGCCGCGCAACGGAATTTCCGTCCACGAGAGCATGCAGAGATATTCGCTGCCCAAACGGACCGACCAGCAGTCGTCCAGCGATGAAGACGCGTGCGGTTCGCCGTTCAGCGGATTGATCCGCTCCTCGCCCTCCGCCTTATAGCTGAAGTCCGACCAGTCCGTGCGGCTGACATCCAGCGATGAGTAGAGCCGGTCACTCCAGCGCCAGAGCGCGCCGACCGACCAATAGAGCGGGAACGTGTACTCCACATCCGAAACCCGGGTCTCCTGCGAAAAGGTTTCGCCGATCAGCGTGCCGCCGCTATCGAACACCTTCTCGCGGTGCTCGATCCGCTTGGTCTGGGTGCCCTCGCCCGTCCACGGCAGATCCAGGCTGGCGCCGAGCTGCAGTTTTTCATTCGCCGACCACAACGCGCCGAAGGTCGCATTGACGCCGTGAAAATCATCCGTCCGATTGGTTTCACGATAAAGCCCGTCTACCGCATACAGATCCTGCTGCACATTCGTATCGGCATCCGAGAGATAATTGGTCTGCGTGCCGGAAACAGGATTGCTTACAGGGTTCGCCGTAGGCCCGTCATACCACACCCCGTCCCAGCTGATCTCGGCCGTCGAATTGCGCGTATCGGCAACGTTAGCAGCACTGTCGGACGTGCCCGCATACTCGGCCACCATAACAGATTCAATCGGGTTGCCGCGGCTGGCGCCGTCGGTGTAGAGGTTCACCGTCATCCCCACGGAAAACTTCGGGGTCAGCTCCAGCGCAAAGGCGGGCGAAACCGCGTCGATTGTCCCGGCCTGCCGGAAATCGATACCGGAAAGCAGTGACGAATTTAATACCTGCTCGATCCGGCTATGCGTATCGGTTACCACACGGCTGATGACCGTAATATCCTGAGAAGGATTCACAAACCGGTTGGTTACAGTATCCGTAAAGGTCTGCTCAATGAGCGTATCAACCTCCTGCGCGCCCCCGCCGCTGAAGCGGGCGGAAAATTCCTGCGTGAAGTCGTAGGCCTCCTGATAGTTGAACGAAACCACGGCATTATGGTCGTTCAGCAGAAAGGGATAGACCGCACTGAGATAGTTGAACTCGCTGCTGGAGTAATCATCAACGCCCGCCTCCAGGTCCGCCGTCCGGGAATCGTAGCGATCCTCCCTGCCCGCGCAACGGTAAACGAGCGACAGCTCCGCGGTTTCCAGCTGCGGCAAACCGGCCGGATTCCAGGAGGCGGCGGTGGCATCGTCGGCCACGGCCGTAAAGGCGCCACCCTGCCCGAGTGCGCGGGCGCCGGAGCCGACGGGCAGCGGCGCGGAAAAAATGGTCGGCGGACGAAACCCGGCATCGGACGGCGGTTCCGGTTCAACCAGTTGCCCAGCCGGCCCCGCATGACTGAGATCCAGAACGATCGGGCCGCCCGGTGTCGGAATCGAAACCGGCACACCCAGAGCCACGCCGGACAGCACAATCGTCAAAATAAGATGGATAAAAAGGGACCTCACAATGCGGGGGTTTTTACCACAAAGAGATCAAAAACAGAGCATTATATGCAAGAGTGCCCCCTTTTTCGCGCCACCCTTGCTACAGACTTATTTCCGCTTTTATTTCGCCACCCTTCAGCTAGAATCAGGCTGAGTATTTGCATGGTTAAATTTCCCAAAAATTCGGATAAAAAGATTCTCGTCGCCATTCGCGCACAGCGCGACGATGCTTGGGATATGCTGTTTGCACAGCACGACCCAATGATTCAATCCATTACACGCTGGCCGAAATGGAACTTTTCAGAAGATGAGCAGTTGGATGTCCGCCAGAACATCCACGTGCAGCTGCAATCCGCCCTGCCGAAATTCCAGGAGAAAAGCTCGCTGGCCTGGTTCATCAAGCGGATTGCCATCCATCAGTGCATAGATGAGGTCCGGCGCCAGAACCGCTGGCGGACTTTCACCCGCCCCAACGTCCAACAGACGGCTGAGGGCGAATGGAACGAAATAGAGTTTCAAGATACGGCCACGCCCGACCCGCGGAACGAAGCCGCTCAACAGGAACGGGTGGAATCCCTGCGAGGAGCGCTTCAGCACTTAAATTCGACCTGCAAAGACAGCATTTCCCTGTTTTACCTGAAACAGCAGTCCTACCGGGAAATCTCCGACAAGCTGGGCATTTCCGTCAAAACCGTAGGAAGCCGGCTTTCCAAATGTCTCGACAAACTGCACCAGCGGCTGAGTCAGCACCCCGCATTTAAAGGGAATCAGAAATGAAGAATACCGACAGCCAGATATGGGCCTACCTACACGACGAGCTGGCACAGGAACAGCGTCAGCAATTTGAAGCGACGCTGGAAAACTCCGGCGAGCTGCGTCAGGCACTGGAGGAACGTCAATCCACCCACAAAGAACTGCAGGCTCTTCTGCCCTTGCTGGAAGACGAAGACACACGTACCGCAGAGGCCCTGTTGGCCGAATGGGAAACCGAGCACCCGAAATACCAGGAACAGCCGCCGCGCAAAAAGATCATCAAGTTCCCGTTGCTGGCCGCAGCCGCAGCCGCACTTGTTATGCTCGTCATGCAGCCCTGGAGTCAGGGCCCAATCGACTGGCAGCGCACGGCTATCGGCGCGGCGCCGCAGCTGCGCGGAGAATCCGGCGTTCATGGACATTACAGCTCCGGCAAACTCAGACAGGCCGCCCGCGACCTGCAAGAGGCAACCGAAACGCGACTCATGGAGCTGACCGATACGCCCGCAGCGTGGCGCTTGCAAATCGCGATGCAGGAACTGGCGGAGGGCGCGCTCGACGTCGAGGTTTCCGGCCATCCGCGTAGCCAGCCGGAACAGACCGAAATCTGGAGCCGGACATTCGTCAGCCTGCCGGCCTTCCGTGAAGGCACCGGCTCCTTCGCCCATCAGATCGCGGAAGATATCGGTCGCCGGAACAACTGATGCGCCGCCGGCTCCTGTCCATCCTGACGGCAACCCTGTTTGCCCTGGCATTGCCCGCCTGCCTGACGATTCAGCGCCACAGCAAGAGCGATCCCTACGCCATTCACCACCATACGTGGTGGAACTATTACCAGCGCGGCCGACTCCATTTGCGCGACGGCCACTTTCATGAGGCCCAAGCCGATTTCGAAACCGCGCTGGGCTTGCGCCCCGGCGCGCGGCACCCCTGCGCCCAGGAGCGCTGGCGGGCGCGCACCTACGGCATGCACATACAGGAATCCTACTTCCCGCACCGCGAGCTCGCCGTCTGCCTGCTCAACCTCAACCAGCCGCAAAAGGCGCTGGAGCTACTGGAAAAATC
>JBHORO010000048.1:0-3535 GCA_042566005.1 Verrucomicrobiota bacterium | reverse complement strand
CCGAAATTCGCTCAATGGAAACAAAAAAGGCCCCCGCCAGCGGGAGCCTTGTGCCCGGTCAGAGACCGGACCTACGGAATGCGAAAGTGCTGAATTAGCACTCTTCGCCGCGTTCTTCCATTGCAGCGCGGCGGCTGAGACGCACGCGGCCCTGTTTGTCAACGTCGATGCATTTAACCCACATCTTGTCGCCGACTTTGCAGATATCTTCGGTTTTTTCAACGCGGTGGTTAGCGAGCTCGGAGATGTGCACCAGGCCTTCTTTGCCCGGCAGCGCTTCTACGAACGCACCGAAGTCACGCACGCCTTTAACCGTACCTTCGTACATCTGGCCGACTTCGATTTCAGCCGTACAACCGGCAACCGCAGCTTTAGCAGCCGCCATAGACTCGCCGTCAGCGCTGAAGATTTTCACTTCACCGTCGTCGTTGATGTCGATCTGAACGCCGTGCGTAGAAGTGATTTCGCGGATGTTAGAACCACCCGGTCCGATCAGCGCGCCGATTTTTTCCGGATCAATGTTGATCACTTCGATACGCGGAGCGTGTGTAGACATCTCATCGCGAACGGTCGGGATGACGGATTCCATGTGGTCGAGGATGTCGAGACGGGCTTTACGGGCCATTTCGAAGGCACCTTCAACCAATTCCCATTTCAGACCCACAACTTTCAGGTCAACCTGGAAGCCGGTGATACCTTCACGAGTACCGCCAACTTTGAAGTCCATGTCGCCGCAGTGGTCTTCTGTACCGAGAATGTCGATGACCATCTCGTCCGTTTCGCCTGAGAACAGACCTACGGAGATACCGGCAACCGGACGTTTCATCGGAACACCCGCGTCCATCAGTGCCAGCGTACCGCCGCAGATGGAAGCCATAGAGGAAGAACCGTTAGAGCCCATGATTTCAGAAACCACACGCACGGTGTACTGGTAGGCTTCCGGCATCATCGGTTTCAGGGAACGCTCAGCGAGGTTACCGTGACCGATTTCACGACGGGAAGTGGAACCCAGACGACCACACTCACCAACGGAGTACGGCGGGAAGTTGTAGTGCAGGAAGAAGTTTTTCTCCGTGTCACCACCCGGAACCGCGTCCAGACGCAGACCGTCTTTGGAAGCACCCAGTGTTACCGTACAGAGAGACTGAGTCTCGCCACGGCTGAAGACAGCAGAACCGTGCGCACGCGGCAGAACGCCTACGCTTGCCTCTAGTTCACGCAGCTCGGCAAAACCACGACCGCCAACACGTGTTTTCTTTTCGAGAACCACGCGGCGAACGCATTCGATTTCCAGCTCGTCGAACAGCAGGAAGAATTCCTGATCTTCCATTTCCGGCATCTCTTCGCGGATCCGTGTTTCGAGTGATTTTTTGATTCCAGAAATCGTGTCCTGACGTTTCAGCTTGTCGCTGATAGTCATTGCTTCCATCAGCTCAGCACCAGCGATTTCGCGGGCACGGCTCAGTGCACCTTCGTCAACCGGCTGCTCTTCAATCACTTTTTCCGGCAGGCCGAGTTTCGCGCGCAGCTCGATCTGAGCGTCGATGATTTTAACCACTTCTTCGTGGGCACGGCGCATAGCCGCCACGAAATCCGTTTCGCTGATTTCGTCTGCAGAACCTTCGATCATCAGCGGCAGCTCACGCGTACCAGCATATGTCAGGTCGAGGTCAGATTCTTTCAGCTGTTCATGTGTCGGGCAGATCACCCATTCGCCGTCAACACGACCGATACGAACCGCACCGATCGGGCCTTTGAACGGCAGCTCGGAGATGTGCAGCGCACAGGACGCGGCGTTGATGGACATGAAGTCCGGATCCAGCGTAGCGTCGCAGGAGATCAGGTTGTTTACGATCTGAACTTCGTTGTAGTAGCCAGCCGGGAAGAGCGGGCGGATCGGACGGTCCGTTACACGGGCAGTCAGGATCTCTTTTTCAGACGGACGCGCTTCGCGTTTGAAGAAACCGCCCGGGATGCGGCCTGCCGCGTAGAATTTTTCGCGGTATTCGATCTGCATCGGGAAGAAGTCGCAACCCTCACGCGGGTCAGAACCGGTTGCTGCGGAGAAAACGATGTTTTCACCGTAGATACAAGAAACGGCAGCGTCAGCCTGAAAAGCCATGCGACCCGTTTCGAAGCTCATCGGCTTACCGCCGATTTCGAAGCCTACTGTAGTAATACTCATTATTTATTTTCCTTTCTCCGACCATTGCACCTGATTTTTCTTTGCTTACAGGCACACCTTTCGGATGTTTTTTCCAGTCTGGAGATTTTGGAGTACTGGCTTGATGCGGCAATCGGGTTGCCGGATCAAACCACCACTCCACACTCCCTACTTAAACACGAAAGCGGTGCGCGTCTCTGTGACCCGCACCACTTTCAGCTAAATCAATGTTTAGCAACGATCATACGCTTACTTACGCAGACCCAGACGAGCGATCAGCTCTTTGTAGCGAACTTCGTCTTTACGCTGAAGGTATGCCTGCAGCTTACGACGCTTGTTAACCATCATGATCAGGCCACGACGCGAGCTGTGGTCTTTTTTGTTAACTTTAACGTGCTCTGTCAGCTCTTTGATACGCTCTGTCAGCAGTGCAATCTGCACGTCCGGAGAACCAGTATCGCGGTCGTTCGTTTTGTAGTCGTTCTTGATCTGCTCTTTAGTTGCTTTATCCATTTTTTACTCCTGTTATCCAAGCCACCAGCATGCCCGCTTATTCGATGCACCCAGTAAACCCGATTGAGCGACGGAAGTTACAGGCATTCCCCCCTGATGTAAACCGCAAAATCGCAGTTAATTATCCGGTGCGGCGGCCGGTTTTTCGGATTAACGACGCAGCGAAGATGGCGCAACAAACATTCGTCTCGCAGGCGGATGCAGGCGACCCGGCGGCCCACATTACGACGCAGGCACGCGCTTCACATGCAGCTCCTTGGTTAAGAGAGGATAGAGCCCGAGCAGACTAACAAGGGCCTGCGCGCAAAAAATGGTCAACCCGACCGCAATCGCCGTTTCAGCAGAAACGCCGACGAGTGAAAAGAGATACACCAGCCCGACCTCACGCACGCCCAATCCGTTGATGGCCGGCAACAGCACCGCGAGGGCCGACACCGTATAGGCGGTCACACAGAAGATCAGCGGAACCGGAATCCCGAGGGCGCGCACGGCCACCGCAACCAGTCCGGCACTCAACAACTGTACCACCAGCGAGAGCCCGAATACCCGCAGCACCCGCGCCTTGCTTTCATAAAAACTGCTGATCAGCCCCTGAAACCCGTTAAACTTCGGGATGACGCTTGCCGCGACCCCGACCACCGCCGGAGCAACGCAAACACCCGCCACACCGAAAACGGCCACAATCCGCACCAGCCAGACCAGCGACAGCGGAAGCACCGGCGGGATAAAAAAGGTACTGATGGCACCCAGCGCCAGAATCGCCACCAGCCCGAGCCCGCGTTCAATCAGAATGCTGCAGGCGGCGGCACCGTGCTTTTTATGGTGGTTGCCGAGCTTATAGCTTTTGACTACATCGCC
>JBHORO010000047.1:0-3624 GCA_042566005.1 Verrucomicrobiota bacterium | reverse complement strand
AATCGCTGCAGGGCTTTCCGGGATTCTATCCGCAGGATTGCTCCTGCGCCGCACAGAACATCTACCTCGCCGCGCATGCGCTCGGATTGGGTACCGTTTGGATTGCAACCTGGAACGTGCCGCCGCGCATGGCCGGTTGTCGCAATATCATGAACGTGCCGGAAAACCTGATGCCGTTCGCACTGTTCCCGCTTGGCTACCCGGCCGAAAATCTCGAGCCGGAATCCCGCTACGACGAATCGCGCATTCATCGCGACGAGTGGCAGGGCTGATTTACCTTTACCTTTAACGCCTAAATCATTAAATACTGACAAATGAGTCACAATGGCCGTCGGCATGAGCGGCGGGGTGGACAGTTCCGCCGTCGCCGCACTGCTGGTCGATCAGGGCTACGAAGTCATCGGCCTGACCGCGCACATGTGGAAAGAGGGATCACGCTGCTGTTCGCTCGAAGATGTGGAGCGCGCGCGCAAGGTCTGCCATGCGCTGGGCATCAAACACTTTGTGGTCAATGCGCAGGACCGCTTTTCCGAGCGCGTGGTTGATCCGTTTGTGCAGGAATATGCGTCCGGCCGCACGCCGTCGCCGTGTCTGCACTGCAATCAGTTCATTAAGTTCGGCTTCCTGCTCGACCGTGCGCGTCAGATGGATTGCGATTTTCTGGCGATGGGTCATTACGCCAAGGTTGAAAAGCGCGATGACGGCTATCACTTGGTACAGCCCAAAGACGCGAGGAAAGATCAGACCTATTTCCTGAGCCGCCTGAACCAGGCACAGCTCGCGCATATAATTTTCCCGCTGGCGGATATGGATAAAGCGGAGGCCAAAGCTTATCTGGCGTCCAAAAATGTTCCCGTCACTTCGCGTGGCGAGAGCCAGGACCTCTGTTTTGTCGAGGACGGTAAATACGCCGAATTCGTTGAAGGCAAGGCCGGCGATATTCCGACCCGCGGCGACATTATTGACCCGGAAGGCAAAAAGCTCGGCGAGCACAAGGGCATTCACTGCTACACCATCGGCCAGCGCGGCGGGTTGGGCGTGGCGGCCAAAGAGCGCCTTTATGTCAGCAAGCTCGACAAAGGGCGCAACGAGGTGACTCTCGCTCCGCGTTACGGGATCATGAAGGATTGCTGTCTCGCCAAAGAGATCAGCTGGATCAGCGGCAAGCCGCTTGAAACCGGCGAGGTCGTAAGTGTGCGTCCGCGTTACCGTCATCCGGGCGCCGAAGCCACGCTGGAAATGATCGACGAAACCACCGCACGCATTCGCTTTAAAGAAGAGCAGTTTGCGCTGACCCCGGGTCAGGCGGCGGTATTCTATCGCGACGGCGAAGTCCTCGGCGGCGGCTGGATCAGCCTCGATCCGGAAGGGTAAGGCTGACCCCTTTGTGGATGTAGACTTCCACGGGCGCCTTGAGGCCGCAGGATATTTCTTGGAGCTGGCGATCATCAAACGTGACGCAAGGATTTGCGCGCAATGGGATGAGTCGTTCGCTTCTCAGAATAAATAAAAACCGGCCCACTCGGGTCGGTTGACGTTTGTTTACAGGATTTTCATGGGAGGCGGGCTGGAGCCGGTCTCTCAGAAAGCGCTTATTTCTTCTTCGCGTAGTCCAGGCCAACCGCCTGCAGAATCGCAGACAGGATGAAGTTGAACGGCTTGTTGAAGTGCGGCAGGAAGTACAC
This sequence comes from Verrucomicrobiota bacterium, assembly GCA_042566005.1. Lineage (GTDB taxonomy): Bacteria > Verrucomicrobiota > Kiritimatiellia > Kiritimatiellales > JBHORO01 > JBHORO01. The sequence continues at coordinate 1,939 of JBHORO010000047.1, read as the reverse complement.
GTCCGTCATCGCCAGATCAAGCAGGCCGAGTCCCTGCTGGATCGCCAGCGCGAGGTAGTAGATACACTCCGTGTGGTTGTTCTGACCGTAAGATCCGATCTGAGCTCCCACCAGACGCAGTGTGTCTTCTTCGTAGATCAGCTTCACGCTCACCTCTTCGAACTCGTTCATGAATTCCGGGCGGTTATTATCTACGTAGTAAGAAGATTTAACTTTCAGTCCGAGATTAAGCGCGGCCTCTTCGCTCAGGCCGGTGCTGCTCAGTTTGTTGCCGAATACGCAGATCGCGTTGGTGCCGACAATGTTCGGCAGTTTAACCGCTTCCGCGCCGTTGATCTGGCTGGCTGCCACAATACCCGTTTTTACCGCATTGGTTGCCAGGGCCACGTGCTCATGACGCTGCGTCGCCGCGTGATAAATCGCTGCCGTGTCGCCGATCGCGTATACATCCGGATCAGAAGTCTGCATGCGGTCGTTCACTTTGATAGAGCCGTTCGGCAGTTTGTCGACGCCCTGCAGCAGTTCAGAGTTCGGCTTGAAGCCTACGCACTGGATGATCAGGTCGGCGTCGTAACGGCCGCCGGTGGTCACGACACCTTTAACGGTACCGTCGCCGCGGTCTTCGTAGGCCGTCACTTTTTCGCCGAGCGCCAGCGTGATGCCATTTTTAACGATATCGTCCTGCAGGCGGTCAGTGAACTCCGTGTCGAAATAGCGCGGAACCACCCGTTCCTGCAGGTCGATCAGTGTCACTTTCTTGCCTTTTTCGTGATACGCCTCCGCCAGCTCGATGCCGATGTAGCCCGCGCCGATCACCGCCACGCTTTTGATGCTTTCATCGTTCGCCTTTTCAATCAGCTTTTCGGCGTGCTGGAACAGCTTACAGATGAACACGTTTTCCAGATCCTTGTTTTCGATCGGGAACTCTACCGGCCAGGAACCGGCCGCGTAGATCAACTTGTCGTAAATCACCTGCGTTACTTCGCCGGTTGCCAGGTTTTTGGCTGTGATCGTCTTGCTGCTGGTATCTACCGAAGTCACATCGTGGTTCATGTGCACGTTGGCGCCGAGTGATTCGAGCGCCGCGCAGTCTGCGTAGAAAAGATCTTCAACGTTCTCGACCACACCGCTCACGGTCAGGGCGATGCCGCATCCGAGGAAGGAAATATTATCGTTCCGGTCAAAGGCAACGACCTCGCTGTCCGGATTCTGGGCGAGCAGGGTGCGGATCGCGCTTGTTCCTGCATGATTAATTCCAATGACTACAACCTTCTTACCCATTATTCGTTCTCCCGTTACTGATAAATGAGACCTTGTTGGTATCAAATGAGAGCAAAGGTGCAAATCAAAAAATGGCCCAATTTCTGTTTTGATATCGATATGCCCCGGCCGGAACAAAAAAAACCGCCCCTGAAAAGGAGCGGTTTGTAGGCCCGGTCCCCGACCGGGCGGGGATGGGCTTGTGCTATGCCTCAACCAGCGGGCGCAGGGTATTAATGATAACCGCCTGCGCTTTTGCGTTGTTGTTCAACGCGGCGTCTTCGGTGTCCGCTTCCGTGTAGCAGCGGAACTCCGGTGCATTGCCGGACGGGCGCACGTGTACCACGCTGCCGTCGGCAAAGGTCATGCGTGCTCCGTCGGTCATATCCAGTTTCAGGCAGTCGCCGAATAGCTCGCCAAAGTATTTGCTGACCACGGTTTCGCCGCCCTCGGCAAACATTTTAGTGATCGCCTGCCCGAGCTCGGACGGGAAATCGCGGATCAATCCGCTGGCCGTTACGCGCGGCGGCAGATCGCTCAGCATTTCCGCCACGGTTTTGCCGGACTGCTTGGCGGAGATCAGCGCCGCCAGGATCGGCAGAATCGCATCGCGGGTCGCGAGCATCGTCAGCGTGCCGTTGCAGCCTTCGAGCTGGATATCCGATCCCGTCAGGAAGCC
>JBHORO010000046.1:0-3687 GCA_042566005.1 Verrucomicrobiota bacterium | reverse complement strand
GCGGCCTTCCTCAAGAGTCACAACTTTGAGACCGGAACAACCCGTGGCCGACCCGAGCGCTTAAGCGACTTCCTGAATGCCACGCTTGCGATGCCGGACACCCAGACGATCCGACTGGCGCAAAGCGCAGAGCCCGCACTCCAAACCTCCGTAACGAAAACAGGATCTGCATTCGACTCGATCCCTGCTGCCGCGCTTACGGGCGTTCAGCTGAAAGTGGCCAGCGGGCTCGCTGCCCGCCTGATTTCACAGCCGGATCTGAATGAGATCAAAGGGTTCCCTGCCGTGGGCGGGCAACTTTCCGCGTCGATTACCGTCAACCGGCATGGCGAGGTCACGCACGCCTTCATCGACCCGCGCAGCAGGACTGAGCAGCCGGTACCGGTGGCGTTACTCAACACGCTCTACCGCCTGCGATTTAAAACGGCCGAAAAAGAAACGCAAGGCCGGGTGGCCATCTACTCATTGAGCGGAGAAAAAAGCGAATGATTCACCTGACGCTTGCAGACTATCTGACGGCACCCTTGCTGATCGCATTGATTTTTATCGGGGCTAGCGCGTTCTATTATTCCCTGCGCTGCAGCCGCTCGCGCCGCAAAGCGCGCAAACGGATTTACCGATGCAGCGAATGCGGAAACGTCTATGCCGAAACCCGGTATATGCCCGTAGCCAAATGTCCACGCTGCGGCGAAACCAACGAATCGATTCGCACGTAAAAATTTCCCTAACTCACACGGCTGCTGCCGAATCAGCAGGCCGACTGAAAAAAAACAAACTGAATGTAACCTTTATATAACTGGATACGACTGAGGGGCAGTATCCGATGCTGTATTAGAAAATGCAGCCGTTGCAGTCAGTTCATCTTAAGGAGGATTACTATGAACAAAATGATCATGTTGTTGGTTGCCGCTACCGTTGTATGCTCTGCCGACTCGGCTCTCGCCGAAGGAAAATCCCACCAGGGTAAAGGCAAAGCTTTTGCCAGAGCCGACAAGAACAAAGACGGCAAACTAACTAAGGATGAATTCATCGCATTCAAGAAAAAAGGCACCAAACGCCAGCATGTAAAAAAAACCGGCAGCGAAGACGGCTGGGAGGCTGCATTCGTGAAAAAGCAAAAACGTCTGAACAAACTGTTCAACGCACAAGACGTTGACGGCGACGGCACTCTGAACAAAGAAGAGTTCGCTACGAAGCCTCAGAAAAATGGAAAGAAACGGGCTAAATAAGCCACTCTGTTCCCATAACGACAAAACCCGCAGTCATTGACTGCGGGTTTTCTTTTGCCGGAAAAGCTCTACCCTTCCAGCGGCTTGTTGTTCCAGGCGTTGGTGCACTCGTCGATACTCAACTCATAGCGCGCATTGCAGAACTGACAGCTCAGCACCATCGGTTTAGCGTCTTTTACGATTTCCATCCGCGTCGGAATCGGGATTGTGCGCAGCACGTCGCCCATTTTCTCCTTCGAACAGTTGCACTTGAAAAACGGAGCCGGGTACTCATCCAGGCGGATATCCACTTCATCCACCTCATCGCTCACCAGAGCGGCGGCCAGTTTTTCGAAGCAGGTATCTGCCTCGCTGCCGCTTGATAGCAGCTCGCGGAACGTATCGCCTTCCATCCGAGCACGGATGCGGTCAAAACGCTCCAGATCGCAGCCCGGAAGTGCCTGAATCATCCAGCCCTGCGACAGGCTGACCGGCGCCTTTTCATCGGCCTGCAAGCCGATCAGCGAAATCATGCCGGTTTCCACCTGATCGCTGACACAGAAGTGATACGCCAGATCGCGCACCACATCCTGCAACGGGATCATCGCCGTGCTGGAATTCAAGACCTTTGAGTCCTCAGTACGGATAATGCGCAACTCGCCCTTTTCACCGTACAACTCATCAATACTTCCAGCCACATCGTTCAAATGCACCGGCGACACAAACCCGCGCGCGCTTCCGTCCGAGCCGGCATCCACGATGATCGTGCGCAGACTGCCCGGATACTTCCAGCAAATGTTCAGCCGCTGATTCTTCGGCAGCAATGCCGCAGACAAGACGCCCGATGTGGCCGCACGGCCTAATATGTGAGCAGCCACCGGATCGTTGTCGTGGCGCACCACCAGATCGTTAACCAACGAAGTCGTCACCGCATACGTAAACGCGATGTCGAGTCCCTTAAAATGTCCTTTGTAAATGCAATCCACCATAAATTCACTCTCAGGTTAAAGCGGGGCAAGATACCGAAGCCCGCGCAAAAGACAAGCAATTCCTTACACCCCAGTGTGTTCAGCCACAAAAAAACCGCCGACGCGCGGCGGTTTTTGCATTAGAAAAAGCGGAATTCTATTTCTGCTGATTCTTCTGCTTCCACTCGGCGATCTGCTGCACGTCTTTATCGCCGCGACCGGAAACGTTGATGATCACCACGTCGTTCTCGTCGAACTGATCCGCGTTCTGAATCATCCACGCAATCGCGTGTGAGCTCTCCAGCGCCGGCAGGATACCTTCCCACTGCGACAGCTTATCGAACCCGTCAATCGCTTCCCAGTCGGTCGCGTAGGAGTATTCCGCACGCTGAATGTCGTGCAGCATCGCATGCTCCGGACCAACGGATGCGTAGTCGAGTCCCGCGCTGACGGAATGCGTCAGACGGATCTGACCTTCGTCGTCCTGCAGCACGTAACTGCGCGTACCCTGCAGCACACCGACTTTGCCTTCCGCAAAACGCGCGGCATGGTCGCCCGTCTCAATGCCGAGGCCGCCAGCCTCTACACCAATCAAGCGAATGCCCTCGTCTTTAATGAACGGATAGAAAATGCCGATCGCATTCGAACCGCCACCCACACATGCCACGATGGCATCCGGCAGACGGCCTTCCTGTTTCAAAATCTGTTTACGCGCTTCTTTACCGATCACGCTCTGGAAATCGCGGACCATCATCGGATACGGATGCGGACCGAAGGCCGTGCCGAGCACGTAGTGCGTATTAGCAAGGTTGCTGACCCAGTCGCGCATCGCGTCATTGATTGCCTCTTTGAGCGTCTGCTGGCCGACGGTTACCGGCACAACTTTCGCGCCGAGGCTCTCCATGCGGAACACGTTCAGCGCTTGGCGTTGCATGTCGACCGCGCCCATGTAGACCACGCACTCCATACCGAACATCGCCGCCGCCGTAGCAGTCGCCACGCCGTGCTGGCCCGCGCCGGTCTCCGCGATCAGACGGGTTTTGCCCATCCGTTTCGCGAGCAGTGCCTGGCCGATCACGTTGTTGATCTTATGCGCGCCGGTGTGGTTCAGGTCTTCACGCTTGAGGTAAATCTTACAGCCGAGCTTTTCGCTCATGCGTTCCGCGAAGTAGAGCGGCGACGGACGGCCGACGAACTGTTTCCAGTAGTACTCCAGTTCTTCCTTAAACTTCTTATCCTTCTTCGCTTCCGCATAAACCCGTTCGAGTTCAGCAAGCGGATGCATCAGCGTTTCCGGCGCAAAGATGCCGCCGTAATCGCCGAAGTGACCATGTTTGTCGGGAAATTTTTTCATAGCTGCGCTTATTAATTAGCCCTGCATGTGAGCGACTGCGTTTTCGAAGAGTTTCAGGCCGAGCCCGTTTTCCGGCAGTGTGCCTTCGAGCTTCTGCTTGTCCCAGTTCGGGTGGTTTTCCGGATAGAGGTACGCCTCCGGGTGCGGCATCATACCG